>NZ_JBQUZW010000015.1:0-83608 GCF_056313665.1 Lysobacter sp. DMC104
TGGGACCGGGGCAAGGAGATGGCGGGACACCGCCGCTTCACCCTGGCCACGGACATCCAGGTCTACTTCTGCGATCCGCATCAGCCGTGGCAGCGGGGCACGAACGAGAACACCAACGGCCTGCTGCGCCAATACTTCCCCAAGGGCATCAGCCTGGCGGATGTCTCGCAGGCCGAACTGGATGCCGTCGCGCGCCGGTTGAACGAGAGACCACGCAAGACGCTAGGCTATGAAACGCCGGTAGAGCGATATCGACAAACCGTTGCGTTGATCGGTTGAATCCGCGTCCCTTTCTTTTCGAAAAGAAAGGGACCCGCGCGCCAGCGCGGAAAAGGATTCCGGGCTTTCGCGGATGGAAAGCAGGTCCCTCGCCTGGGCTCGGGATGACAGCGAGGCCGGGCTGCCGAGGGCCCGATCGCCCGGTGTCTCGCCCCCTGCGACCGCCGCCCGCTACAGTACCCCGTCGCCCTCCCCGGAATCGCCCGTGAGCAAAGCCCCCGGCAAGCCCGCTGCCAAGTCCCGCACCGCCTACGTCTGCGCCGAGTGCGGCGCCGAGCACGGCAAGTGGCAGGGGCAGTGCGGTGAATGCGGCGCCTGGAACACGCTCACCCAGATCGTGCTGGAAAGCGCGGCGAGCGCGCCGCCGGCCGCGCGCCGCGGCAGCTGGGCGGGACAGGTCGAGCCGCCGAAGATCACCGCGCTGAAGGACGTGCTGCAGCACGAGGACCAGCGCACCACGACCGGCATCGGCGAATTCGACCGCGTGCTCGGCGGCGGTCTCGTCGAGGGTGCGGTGGTGCTGATCGGCGGCGACCCGGGCATCGGCAAGTCGACGCTGCTGCTGCAGGCGCTGGCGAGCATGGCCGGGCGGCTGCCCGCGCTGTACGTCACCGGCGAGGAATCGTTGGCGCAGGTCGCCGGCCGCGCCGCGCGCCTCGGGCTGCCGCTCGATGGTCTGAGCGCGCTGGCCGAGACCGGCGTCGAGCGCATCCTCGAACAGGCCGCGACGATGCGGCCGAAGCTGCTGGTCGCCGACTCGGTGCAGACGCTGTGGACCGAGACGCTGACCGCGGCGCCCGGTTCGGTCAGCCAGGTCCGCGAGAGCGCCGCGCGCCTCGTGCGGTTCGCGAAGGAAACCGGCACCGCGATCTTCCTCGTCGGCCACGTCACCAAGGAAGGCGGCATCGCCGGCCCGCGCGTGCTCGAGCACATGGTCGACGCCGTGCTGTATTTCGAGGGCGACGGCGGCAGCCGCTTCCGCGTGCTGCGCGCATTCAAGAACCGCTTCGGCGCGGTCAACGAACTGGGCGTGTTCGCGATGGGCGACAAGGGCCTGCGCGAGGTCCCGAACCCGTCGGCGATCTTCCTTTCCGGCAGCGGCCACCAGCCGGGCAGCTGCGTGATGGTCACGCGCGAAGGCACGCGGCCGCTGCTGGTCGAGGTGCAGGCACTGGTCGATGCCTCGCCGCTGTCGAATCCGCGCCGCGTGGCGGTCGGCCTCGAACAGAATCGGCTCGCGATGCTGCTGGCGGTGCTGCATCGCCACGGCGGGATCATGGTCGGCGACCAGGACGTGTTCGTGAACGTGGTCGGCGGCATCCGCGTGCAGGAAACCGCGGCCGATCTGCCGGTGCTGCTCGCGGTGCTGTCGTCGCTGCGCGACCGTCCGCTGCCGGAGAAGACCATCGCGTTCGGCGAGGTCGGGCTGTCCGGCGAGATCCGCCCGGTGCCCAATGGCGAGGAGCGGCTGAAGGAAGCCGCGACCCACGGCTTCAAGCGCGCGATCGTGCCGAAGGCCAACGCACCGCGCGCCGGTGCCTACAAGGGCATGGACGTGGTCGCGGTGGAGCGGTTGGCCGACGCGCTGGACGCAGCGGCCGACCGCTGAGCCTCAGTGCCCGCCCGCGGCGGCGGGACCGGCCTTGGCCGAGAACGGCGGCTTCGCGATCCACACGAACAGGATCACGGACAGGAAGATGATCCCGAGCAGGTGGAAGATCTCGTTGAAGCCGATCTGTGCCGCCTGATTGCCGATCATCCGCTCCAGCATCGCCGCGCCGCGCTGCAGGTTGCCGCCGCCGAGCGCCGCGACCTGCGCCATCGTCGCCGGATCTGTTGTCGACACCGCATCCGCGAGCTGCGCGTGATGCACGGCGCTGCGGCTGGTCCACGCATACGTGGTCAGTGATGCCGCGAAACTGCCGCCGAGCGTGCGCATGAAGGTCGCCAGGCCCGAACCCGCGGCGATCTCGTGCGGTTCGAGGTCGGACAGCAGGATCGTCAGCACCGGCATGAAGAACAACGCCACGCCGAGGCCCTGGAACAGCTGCACCATCGCCACCGTGCGGAAGTCGACGTCGAGGTTGAAGTCCGAGCGCGCGAAGCTGGTCAGCGACATCGCCACGAACGCGATGCTGGCGAGGATGCGCAGGTCGAAGCGGCTGGCGTACTTGCCCACGAACGGTGTCAGCAGCACCGGCAGGATGCCGATCGGCGCACTCGCGAACCCGGCCCAGATCGCGGTGTAGCCCAGATTGCGCTGCAACCACAGCGGCACCAGGATGCCGACGCTGAAGAACGCCGCGTACGCCACCACCATCGCCGCGGTGCCGGCGCTGAAGTTGCGGTGGCGGAACAGGCGCAGGTTGACGATGGGATCGCGGTCGGTAAGTTCCCAGATGACGAACACCGCCAGCGAGATCGCGGACACGATCGCGAGCACCACGATCGTGGACGAGTGGAACCAGTCCTCGTCGTTGCCCAGGTCCAGCAGGATCTGCAGCGCACCCACGCCCAGCACCAGCGTGGCGAGGCCGACGTAGTCCATCTTCGGTTTTTCGAGACGCTCCGGCCGGCCCTTGAGCTGCCTGCCGACGGTGAAGCTGGCGAAGATGCCGATGGGAATGTTGATGAAGAAGATCCATTCCCAGCTGTAGTTGTCGGTGATCCAGCCGCCGAGGATCGGCCCGGCGATCGGCGCGACCACCGTGACCATCGCCAGCAGCGCGATGGCCTGTCCGCGCTTGTGCGGTGGATAGATCGACAGCAGCAGCGCCTGCGTCACCGGATACATCGGCCCGGCGACGAAGCCCTGCAGCGCGCGCGCCGCGACCAGCATGCCCATGCTCTCGGCGATGCCGCACAGGAACGACGCGATCACGAACGCCAATGTCGACCACATGAACAGCTTGCGCTCGCCGAAGTGGCGGGTGAGCCAGCCGGTCAGCGGCAGCGCGATCGCGTTGCTCACCGCGAACGAGGTGATGACCCACGTCGCCTGGTTGGCGCTGCCGCCGAGGTTGCCGGAGATGGTCGGCAGCGAGACGTTGGCGATTGTCGTGTCCAGCACCTGCATGAACGACGCCAGCGCCAGGCCGACCGTGGTCAGCGGCACGTTCGCGGGGCGGAAGGGGCCGGCGGCGGCCGGGGCCGGTGCGGCGGGCGCCGCATCGGCATTCGCGGTGGTGGCGCTCATGGCGACGACTTCATCCGGGCGAGGTCGGCGACGGGCTCAGCGGCCGCCGGCGAGGTTCTGGCGCACGATCTTCTCGATCAGCGCGTCGGCGTCGGCCAGTTGCTTGGCGTAGGCCTCGGTGCGCAGGCCCGGCGCCTTCGACGGCGTCGTCGGCAGCACGCCGTTGCCGGCTTCGCGCAGCGAGACGTCGGCGGCCATGCTCATGCCGATGCGCAGCGGATGCTCGGCGAGCTGCTTCGGATCCAGCGCGATCCGCACCGGCACGCGCTGCACGATCTTGATCCAGTTGCCGCTGGCGTTCTGCGCCGGCAGCAGCGCGAACGCGCTGCCGGTGCCCAGGCCAATGCTCGACAGCTTGCCGGTGTAGGTCACGTCGCCGCCGTACAGGTCGGACGTCAGTTCCACCGGCTGGCCGAGGCGCATCTTCGCGAGCTGCGTTTCCTTGAAGTTCGCCTCCACCCAGACCTGCTCCAGCGGCACCACGGTCATCAGCGTGGTGCCCGGCTGCACGCGCTGGCCGAGCTGCACGCTGCGGCGCGCGACGTAGCCGGCGATCGGCGAGACGATCTCGCCGCGTTGCAGGTTGAGGTAGGCCTGGCGCAGCTGCGCGGCGGCGGCCATCACCTGCGGCTGCTTCGCCAGCGTGGTGTCGTCGACCAGCGCGCGATTGCGGGACAACTGGCCGCGCGAGGACGACAGCGCGGCCTCGGCCGCTTCGAGCTGCGCCTTGGCGTGCGCGAGTTCCTCGGCGGAGACGGCGCCGCCGTCGACCAGTCCGCTGCGGCGGGCGACGTCGGCGCGGGCCTGCTTCACCGCGACTTCGCGCGCCTGCAAATCGGCTTCACCGGCCTGGACGGCGTTGAACAGGCCGCGCACTTGGCGCACGGTGCCGGCGAGGTTGGCGACCGCCTGTTCGTAGGCGACTTCGGCGTCGTTGGGGTCGAGCTTCACCAGCACCTGGCCGGCGAGCACGCGGTCGCCGTCGTCGGCGCCGATGGCGACGACCGTGCCCAGCGTCTGCGGCGCGATCGCGACGATGTTGCCCTGCACGTAGGCGTCGTCGGTCTCTTCGTGCCAACGCCCGACCAGCAGGTGCCAGGCGAGGAAACCGAGTCCACCGGCGACGACGAAGGCGCCGAGGATCGTGAGTGCCCGACGCCGCTTGCCGTTCTTCGGCGCGGAGGTCGCGGCGTCGGGGGCGGGATTCATTTCGGTGGTCATGGGGCGGTCCGGGAAGACGTGGAGGACGATTCGGAAGCGGGTTCGGAAGCGGGTTGCGTGGCGGCCGGGGCATCGAGCGACGGCGGTTCCGGCGCGGTCGGGGCGAAGCCGCCGCCGAGCGCGACGGCGAGATCGGCCGCGGCGTTGCGGCGCTCGGCGCGGAGCCCGGCGATCTGGGCGTCGAGCTGGTACACGGGACGTTGCGCGGCCAGCACGTCGAGCTGCGTGCCCAGGCCCGCGCGGCGGCGGGTTTCGGCCAGCGCCTGCGCCTTGCGCGCGGCCTCGCGCGCGTCCGCGAGCGACGCGATCTGCGCGTCGAGCGCACGCGCGGCCTGCAACGCATCGCCGACCTCGCGCAGCGCGCCGACCACGGTCTGGTCGTACTGCGCGTAGGCGAGGTCGGCGTCGGCGTCGGTGGACGCCAACTGCCCGCGAAGGCGGCGGCCGTTGAAGATCGGAAGGCTGATCGCCGGGCCGCCGGTTCCGAAGGCGGCATCGCGGGTGAACAGGTCCGAGAGCTTTCCGGCGGCGATGCCGACCATCGCGGACAGATTGACGCTGGGGTAGAAGTCGGTCTTCGCGGCATCGACGCCCTTCGTCGCGGCCTCGGCTCGCCAGCGCGCGGCGACGACGTCGGGGCGATGGCCCAGCAACTCGCTCGGCACGTCCGACGGCAGCGCGGGCGCATCGACGGCCAGTAGCGCCGGTGGCTGGATCGCCAGCCCGCGATCCGGGCCCTGGCCGGTCAGCGCGGCGAGCGCGTTGCGCAGGGTGTCGATCCGCTGCTGCGCGGCGTCGGCCTGCTGCTGTGCCGCGGCGACGGCGCCTTCGGCCTGACGGGTCTGCACCGCGTTGTCGAGGCCGGCGCGGGCGCGGCGGCGGGCGAGGTCGAGCTGCTGCCGCGCGCGGGCGCCTTCGCGCTCGGCCACGGCCTTGGCGTCGAACGCCTGCGCCAGACCGATGTAGGTGTGCGCGAGGTTCGACGACAGCAGCAGGCGCGCCTGCTGCGCATCGGCCTCGGCGGCGTGGGCGAGGTCGACCGCGGCTTCCCAGCGATCGCGATGGCCGCCCCACA
This sequence comes from Lysobacter sp. DMC104, assembly GCF_056313665.1. Classification (NCBI taxonomy): domain Bacteria; kingdom Pseudomonadati; phylum Pseudomonadota; class Gammaproteobacteria; order Lysobacterales; family Lysobacteraceae; genus Lysobacter; species Lysobacter sp. DMC104. The sequence goes on from NZ_JBQUZW010000015.1 coordinate 5,772, forward strand.
GGTCGGGGGCATAGGCGAACTGGACCATGCCCAGCTCGACGCCCTTGTAGTCGCCGCCGAACGGCGCCGGGATCAGTGTCTGCGGCAGGTAGGCACCGGAGTAGCGCACCGAGCCGGTGGCGCTTGGCTGGCGCGCGGCATCGGCCAGTTCGGCCTGCGCCTGCGCCTTGCGCACGCGGGCATCCGCGGCGGCGAGCGAGGGCGTGCCGGCCAGCGCTTCGGTCATCAACGCGTCGAGCTGCGGGTCGCCCCAGGCATGCCACCAGTCCTGCGTCGGCCAGGCGGCCGGGGACAGGTGGCCGCTGATGCTCTTCGCGACGGCGAGGGAGTCTGGATCGCGCGGGGACGTCTGCGGCGCCAGTCCGTGGGTGCTGGCGCAGCCGGCGAGCACCGCCGCCGCCAGCATCATCGGCACCGGCCGCAGCGCGCGCGTGAGCGAGGAGGAAAGGGAAGTACGCATCTCAGTCTTCACGGGTGAGGTTGTCGCGCACCTGCTGCAGCAGGCGGACGAGGGCGTCCTGTTCGCTGTCGGACAGGCCGGCCATGGCCTGGCTGCGGACGCGCACGCCGCACTGGTGGATGTCGGCCCACATCGCGCGGCCGACGTCGGTGAGCTGCACGCGGAGTGCGCGGCGGTCGGCAGGATCGGCAATGCGGACGGTCAGGCCGCGTTCTTCGAGGCGATCCAGCAGCCGGGTCATCGCGCCGGGGTTGAGTTCGGCCTTGCGCGCCAGCTCACTGGCGCCGGCATCGTCCTCGGCCAACCGCTTGAGGGTGATGTACTGGCTGAAGGTCAGCTCGTGGCCGGCGGCGGCCAGCTCGCGCTCCATGCGCATCCACATGGCGTCGCGGACCTGGCGGAACAGCAGGCCGAGCTGGGTGCCGGGCTCGGCGGGCGGGGGCAGGGTCGGATTCATGGCGGCGAATTTTTGTGTCGCGCGCAATATTTGTCAATGCAAATGTTTACATTGCAAATAGAACGATTCGTCCGGCAATCCGCACGGCCGGGGTGGATGTCCGGCGGCCGCAGACCCGGGCTGCCGGGCCGCGTATCCTGAACCGATCTGATCGGGAGCCCGCCATGAAACGTCTCTTCTCCGCCCTGCGCGGCCTGTTCGGCGGGCGTGGGCCGTCCGATCCCGGCCTGACGCCCGACGCCTTCGCCGACGAGGTCGCCCGGCGGGTGCGCGCGCTGTCGCCGGATCTCGACGTCCGCGTCGTCGGCGAACTGGAGCTGTCGATCGGCCACGGCGATGGCGAGGGGGGCAATCGCGCCTACCTCCACAACGCCTACCGCATGTACCAGGGCGAGGCCCCGGACGCCCGAGACGAGCTGGTCGACCGCTTCGTGCGTTCCTTCGCCGACGCCGCCCGCGGCCTGGAGCCCAGCCGCGACGCGATCATCCCGATCATCAAGGACCGCGGCTGGATGGCCGAGGTCGGCGCGTCGATCCAGGCCATGGGCGGCACGCCGCAGGACAAGGTGCACGAGGACCTCAACGACGACCTGGTCGTGGTCTACGCGCTCGACACGCCCAGCAACATCGCCTACCTGCTGCCCGGCATGCTGGAGGACCTCGGCGTGCAGCGCGAGGAACTGCGCGCGCTGTCCGTGCGCAACCTGCGCGGGCTGCTGCCGGGGATCGAGGTCCACCGCGGGCCGCAGATCAGCATGGTCACCGCCGATGGCAACTACGAAGCCTCGCTGCTGCTGTTCGACGACCTGTGGGCGCGCGAAGCCGAGAAGTTGCGCGGCGCGCCGGTGGCCGCAGTGCCGGCGCGTGACCTGCTGCTGTTCGCCGATGGTGCCGATGCCGAGGCCGTGGCGCAGTTGCGCACGCTGGCGTCGAAGATGCGCGACGACGCGACCTACGCGCTCACCGACCGGCTGTTCATCCGCGAAGGCGAGGGCTGGCGTCCGCTCTGACGGACGCTGCAGTCCGGCATCCGTCGCGCCTACACTGCCCGCATGCACGATCCCGACATGCCCGATCCAGACGCGCCGGCAGAAGGCGGCACCGACGCATCGCCGAAGCCGTCGAAACGCCGTCGTCCCGAGCTCACCCCGCAGCAGCGCGCCCTCGGACTGCTGGTGCGGCGCGAGCATTCGCGCAAGGAGCTGACCCGCAAGCTCGCCGCCCGCGGCGTGGCCAGCGACGAGGCGCAGGCGGCGGTCGCGCGCATGACCGAGGCGGGCTGGCAGAGCGACGAGCGCTTCGCCGAACAGCTGGTCCGCAGCCGCGCGAACAACGGCCAGGGCCCGATCCGCATCCGCGCCGAGCTGGCGATGCATGGCCTCGATCGCGATGCCGTCGCCGCGGCGATGGAGGGCTACGACGGCGACTGGGCCGAGAATGCCCGCGACCTCGTGCGCCGGCGCTTCCCCGGCGGCGCCGACGATCTCGCCGTGCGCCGCAAGGCCGCCGACTTCCTCGTCCGCCGCGGCTTCGACGGCGACCAGATCCGCGCCGCCGTGCGTTTCGACCCGGACGAGGACTGAGTCCGGGGCCCGGCTGCGCTGCCCGGAAGCGGGTGGCGCCTGATAATCTATCGAATCCTGCAACGTTCGCTCGATTCCGCGCCGGCCTCCCGCCGGCCCCGCGGCGCCGGGCCGCACCCGCCATTCGAATCGTCATGAAGACCACCGCCGACAACACCACCGCGAAGATCCGCCGCGATTTCCTCGAATTCTTCCGGTCGAAGGGCCACACCGTCGTGCCGTCCAGCCCGCTGGTGCCCGGCAACGACCCGACCCTGCTGTTCACCAACGCCGGCATGGTGCAGTTCAAGGACGTCTTCCTGGGCGCCGAGAAGCGCAGCTACACCCGCGCGACGTCCAGCCAGCGTTGCGTGCGTGCCGGCGGCAAGCACAACGATCTCGACCAGGTCGGTTACACCGCGCGCCACCACACCTTCTTCGAGATGCTGGGCAACTTCAGCTTCGGCGACTACTTCAAGCAGGACGCCATCGCCTATGCGTGGGAACTGCTGACCAGCGTGTGGCAGCTGCCGAAGGACAAACTGCTGGTCACGATCTACCACACCGACGACGAAGCCTTCGACATCTGGCACAAGCAGATCGGCCTGCCCGCGGACCGCATCATCCGCATCGGCGACAACAAGGGCGCGCCGTACGCCTCCGACAACTTCTGGCAGATGGCCGACACCGGCCCCTGCGGCCCCTGCACCGAGATCTTCTACGACCACGGCGACCACATCGCCGGCGGTCCGCCGGGTTCGCCCGACGAAGACGGCGACCGTTTCATCGAGATCTGGAACAACGTCTTCATGCAGTTCGACCGCCAGCCCGACGGCACGCTGCTGCCGCTGCCGGCGCCGTGCGTCGATACCGGCATGGGTCTGGAGCGCATCGCGGCCGTGCTGCAGCACGTGCACAGCAACTACGAGATCGACCTGTTCCAGCACCTGATCAAGGCCGCGGCCGCGATCACGAATACCGCCGATCTCGAACACAAGTCGCTGCGCGTGATCGCCGACCACACGCGTGCCTGCAGCTTCCTGATCGTCGACGGCGTGCTGCCGTCGAACGAAGGCCGCGGCTACGTGCTGCGCCGGATCATCCGTCGTGCCGTGCGCCATCTCTGGAAGCTGCACGCGCTCGATGCGCAGGGCAATTTCTGGCGCATGGTGCAGCCGCTGATCGAGGTGATGGGCGAGGCCTACCCGGAACTGGTCGAGAAGCGTGCGCTGGTCGAGCGTGCGCTGAAGGCCGAGGAAGCCGCGTTCTCGCAGACCCTCGACGCCGGCATGATGCGGCTCGAAGGCTATCTCGCGCAGAGCGGCGGCCGCATCGACGGCGAACAGTTGTTCCAGTTGCACGATACCTACGGCTGCCCGCCCGACCTGATCGCCGACATCCTGCGCGAGAAGGGGCTGGGCGAGCTGTCAACTGACGTGACCGCCGAGTACGACCGCCTCATGGCCGAGCAGCGCGATCGCGCGCGCAAGGCCGGCAAGTTCGGTGGCGGCATCGTGCTGTCCGGCGAACTCATCGCCCAGCTGACGCCCACCGCCTTCCTCGGCTACGACGCGCTCGATGCCGATGGTCTGGAAGTCGTCGCGCTGCTGAAGGACGGCAAGCCGGTCGACGCGATCACCGCGGGCGATGACGCGATCGTTCTGCTCGATCGCACGCCGTTCTACGCCGAATCCGGCGGCCAGGTCGGCGACACCGGCACGCTGGCGGGCGAGGGCGCGGACTTCGCCGTCAGCGACACCCAGAAGCTGGCCGGCCAGTTCTTCGGCCACGTCGGCACGCTCTCGGCCGGCAGCCTCAAGCGCGGCGACCGCCTCGGCGGCCGCGTCGACGCCGCCCGTCGCGGCGCGATCATCCTCAACCACAGCGCCACCCACCTGCTGCATGCGGCGCTGCGCGGCGTGCTCGGCACCCACGTGACCCAGAAGGGTTCGCTGGTGGCGCCGGACCGCCTGCGCTTCGACTTCGCGCATTTCCAGCCGGTGACGCCGGCGGAGCTGGCCGAGATCGAGCGCCGCGTGAACGCCGAGATCCGCGCCAACAGCGAGGCCGAAGTCCACCAGATGGGCATGCAGGAAGCGCTGGATTTCGGTGCGATGGCGCTGTTCGGCGAGAAGTACGGCGAGCGCGTGCGCGTGCTGCGCATGGGCGACACCTCCACCGAGCTGTGCGGCGGCACCCACGTGCGCCGCACCGGCGACATCGGCGTGTTCAAGATCGTCTCCGAAGGCGGTACCCAGGCCGGCGTGCGCCGGATCGAGGCCGTGACCGGGCAGGGCGCGCTTGACCACATCGCCGACGAAGAGCGCCGCCTGGCCGAGGCCGCGGGCCTGCTGGGCGGCAACAAGGCCGACGTCGGCGACAAGGTGCGCGCGCTGCTGGACCGCCAGAAGAAGCTGGAACGCGAGCTGGAGGCCCTGAAGGCGAAGGCGGCCGGCGCGGCCGTGGCCGACCTGGGCGCCACGGCGGTCGACGTCGGCGGCGTGAAGGTGCTGGCGGCGCGTCTGGAAGGCCTGGATGCCAAGGCGCTGCGCGAGGCCGTGGACCGCCTGAAGGCGGAACTCCGTGACGCAGTCGTGCTGCTGGCCGGTGCAGCCGATGGTAAAGTCGCGCTGATCGCGGGTGTGGGCGGCACGGCGCTGGGCCGGGTCAAGGCCGGTGAACTGCTGGCCCACGTGGCCGGTCGGATCGGGGGCAAGGGCGGTGGCCGTCCCGACATGGCCCAGGGCGGCGGTGAAGACAGCCCCGCACTTCCTGCCGCGCTGGACAGCGTCCGCGACTGGGTCGCGGAGCGGATCGGCGCCTGACCGTGACTTCAGGCGCTTTCCGATGGCGCTTGAATCAGGGTATGCTAATTTATTGCGTTCGTGGCCTGCGCTTCATCCCCGTTCGGTTAGGCCGCGGACAGACATGACAAGAGGGTCGACGAGGGGGACGTCGGCCGATGGAGACATGCAATGCTTATTCTGACTCGCCGGGTTGGCGAAACTCTGATGATCGGAGACACCGTCACCGTGACCGTGCTCGGAGTGAAGGGCAACCAGGTGCGTATCGGCATCACGGCTCCCAAGGACGTGGCCGTGCACCGTGAGGAGATTTACCACCGCATCCAACGCGGCGAAGGACACGGACCGAATTCGGGTTTGCCCCAGGGCGACTGAGTCGTTATCCTTCCCGCGCAGCATCGTGATCGCTGCTGCCGACGGAGAGTTGCCCGAGAGGCCGAAGGGGCTCCCCTGCTAAGGGAGTATGGGGTCAAAAGCTCCATCGAGGGTTCGAATCCCTCACTCTCCGCCACCGTCGCGTTTCCAGATGCACGCATCCGATCCGGTTCATCCGGATCATGTTTCCTCCGCACTGCGGATCGAAAACGAAAGATGTCGTCGGGATACGCGAAAGGGATTGACCAATCCCATCGAGGTTGGCACAATTTCGCTTCTGCTTCACGCGCCCGTAGCTCAGTTGGATAGAGCACCAGGCTACGAACTTGGGGGTCGGAGGTTCGAATCCTTCCGGGCGCGCCATACAAGAGAAAAAAGCCGTCGAGCAATCGACGGCTTTTTTCTTTTCCGGTCTGTTTTTGCAGGGGTTCCAGCCGACTGCGTCGTCGGTCCGCGCGATGCGGCGAAGGTCCGCCGCATCGCTTTCGATGATCGCAAGGCCTCAGTCGAGGAACTGCAGCTTCGCCAGCTCCGCGTACAGGCCGCCCTGCGCAAGCAGGCTCTCGTGCGTGCCTTCGGCGACGATACGGCCCTTGTCCATCACCACGATGCGATCGGCGCGCAGGATCGTCGCGAGACGATGCGCGATCACCAGCGTGGTGCGGCCGCGCATCAGGTTCTCCAGCGCGTGCTGCACGGCGCGTTCGCTCTGTGCGTCGAGCGCGGAGGTGGCCTCGTCCAGCAGCAGGATCGGCGCGTCCTTCAGCAGCGCGCGGGCGATGGCGATGCGCTGCTGCTGGCCGCCGGACAGGCGCACGCCGCGCTCGCCGAGTTCTTCGTCGTAACCGTTCGGCAGCGCCGACAGGAAGTCGTGCGCCTCCGCCGAGCGCGCCGCGGCTTCCACTTCCGCGTCGGTCGCATCCAGCCGGCCGTAACGGATGTTGTCGCGCGCGCTGGCGGCGAACAGCGTGGGCTGCTGCGGCACCAGACCGATGCCTTCGCGCAGCACCAGCGGGTCGCAGTCGCGCACGTCGACGCCGTCGATCCGCACTTGCCCGGACTGCGGGTCGTGGAAGCGCAGCAGCAGCCCGAACACGGTGCTCTTGCCCGCGCCCGACGGGCCGACCAGCGCGACGGTCTCGCCGGGCTTCACGTGCAGGGTGAAATCTTCCAGCGCCGGCGCATCGGGGCGCATCGGGTAGCGGAATTCGACGTGTTCCAGCGCGATCTCGCCGTGCAGCGGCTGCGGCAAGGGCTGCGGGTGTACCGGCGCCACGATGCCCGGCGCTTCGTCCAGCAATTCGCCGATGCGGCTCATGCCGCCGGCGGCGCGCTGCAGTTCGTTCCAGACCTCGGCCAGCGCCGCCACCGAGCCGCCGCCGAACAGCGCGTACAGCACGAACTGGATCAGCGTGCCGGCGGTCATGCGATGGGCGATGACGTCGTGCGCGCCGGACCACAGCACCAGCGTGATCGCGCCGAAGAACAGGATGATGGTCGAGCCGGTCATCAGCGCCTGTGCGCCGATGCGCTTGCGCGCGGTGCCGACGGCGTTGGCGACGGCGCTCACGAAGCGGCCGCGTTCGTAGTCCTCGCGCGCGTGCGCCTGCACCGTGCGCACGGCGCCGAGCGTTTCGGCCGCGAGCGCGTTGGCGTCGGCGACGCGGTCCTGGCTGTTGCGGGCGATCTTGCGGATGCGCCGCGCGCCGATGATCACCGGCAGCACCGCCATCGGGATGCCGACCAGCGCCCAGGCCGCCAGCCGCGGGCTGGTGACGAACAGCATGACCACCGCGCCGATCACGGTGATGCCGCTGCGCAGCGCGATCGACATGACGCTGCCGACGATGTTGCGGATCAGCTCGACGTCGGCGGTGAGCCGTGAGACCAGCTCGCCGCTGCGGTTGCGCTCGTGGAAGCCGGCGTCGAGGCCGATGAGGTGGGCGTACAGCGATTCGCGCAGGTCGGCGACCACGCGCTCGCCCAGCATCGAGACGAAGAAGAAACGGGCGGCGGTGCCCAGCGCCAGCACCAGCGCCACGCCGAAGAGCAGCAGGAACGCGCGGTCGATGTCGCCGGCGCTGCCGCGCTTGAAGCCTTCGTCGATCATGGTGCGGAACGCCACCGGCAGGCTCAGCGACGCGGCGGAGGAGACCGCCAGCGCGGTCAGCCAGCCGACGAAGAGCGCCTTGTGGCGGCGGACGAAGGGCCACAGCGCGCGCAGGCTGCCGAGGGGGGCTTTGGGACGTTCGGACGGTTCGGGTGTGCTCATGCGCTGCGGTCGAGAGAAGGAAGTCCGGGGACGCGCAGCGCCGGCGCTGCGGCGATCACTGCTGGGAGGGGCGAGGCGCCGCGAACCGGATGCGATCCCGTGTGGCGTCGCGGAGCCGGGTTTTCAAGTCGTCGGCGCGATCGGCGGGCAATCGGATCCGCAGCGTCGCGCCATCGGCGTCGAAGGTTTCGTCGAGCTTCTCGGCCCCGAACGCGTTGAGTGCGGCATGCGCGTCGCCGAGGTGGGCGAAGGGGCAGGCGAACGCCAGTTCGGCGAAGGCGACGAGCGGCTGCTTGTCGGCCCGGCGCAGGCATTCGGCCGCCGCACCGCCGTAGGCGCGGACGAGGCCGCCGGCGCCGAGTTTGATCCCGCCGAACCAGCGGGTGACCACCACCAGCACCCGGTCGCAGCCCTGGCCGTCGATCGCGGCGAGGATCGGCCGGCCCGCGGTGCCCGCAGGCTCGCCGTCGTCGCTGGAGCGGTAGGCGTCGCCGATCCGCCACGCCCAGCAGTTGTGGGTCGCGGCCGGGTCCGAGCAGCCGGGCAGGGCCGCCATCGCCGCATCGGCTGACGTGACCGGCAGCGCCTGCGCGAGGAACCGGCTGTGCTTGACCTCGAGCAAGTGCGACGCCGGCCCGGTCAGGGTCTGGAGCGACATGCGCGGCGGGGCCCGGGCTCAGGGCGCGGGCGGCGGCAGCGTGGCCGCGAACTTGCGCAGGTCGTCGGGCAGTTCGACGCCGGGATAGCGGCGGCGGAATTCCTGCAGGCTGTCGGCGGCGGCCGCGGTGTCGCCCTTGGCGAGCAGGGTGCGGATGCGCTGCAGCCAGGCCTGGCGGAAGGCGGGCGAATCGGCCGACACCGGCGGCCGGTCGTCGTAGCGATCGGCTGCGCCGGCGGCCGCGCTCGCCGCCGATGCGGCGGGCTTGTCGGCCGCGGCGGCATTGTCGGCGAGTCCCTGGCTGGCCTGGCGGGCGCGGTCGCGCGCCGGGGCCGACGAGGCCGGGGCCGGCGGCGGGGCGGCGTCCGCCTCGGCCGCGCGATTGGCGGCCTTGGCCTGTTCGCGCCGCTGTTCCAGCGGGGTGCGGGTGTATTCGGCGGCACCGACTTCGGTATCGCGGCCGTCGCCGACCGCGGTGCGCGGCACCTGGGCGCCGGGGACCTCGAGATAGCCTTTCGCCTCGCGGCTCACGCTGATCCCGGCGTCGTGCTCCGCCGGGGACGCCGCTGCCACCGGGGCGGCGGCAGGCGCCGCGGGGAAGGCGGCAGGCGATTGGAGGGCATCGGCACTCTCGAAGCTGCCGCCGGCCGTGTCCATGTCCTGGCGCGCGGCCTTCGCCAGCGCCTGCTGCGGCGCGGGGGCTTCCTCGGCGACGCGGCGCGCGGCGTCACCCTCCAGCGGCGGTGGCGGCGGGGGTGGCTGCACCGGGGCACGGTCGAGCGCGGGGTCGAGGATCACCGCGTCCTCGGCGGCGGCGGGCGCCGACGCCGACATCGACTTGGCGGCTTCGGCCGAACTGCCGTCGCCGTCGCCCTGCAGCTTCCAGCCGATGCCGGCGGCCAGTACCAGCGAGGCGGCCACGCTCAGGCCCAGCGGCCAGCGCGGCACGGTGCGGCGCGGGCGGAACGGAGTGACGGTCGGGGCGGGGGCGGGCGCCGGATCGGGCCTGGCTTCCGGTTTCGCGTCGGCGGCTGCATCGGTTGCGGGCACCGGCGCGGCGGCGAGCACGACCGGCGGTGCCTGGTCCTCGGCCACCGCGGCGCGCGCGGCGGCGAGGATCGCGGCATCGAGCGCGGGCGCGGGCTCGCGCGGCCCGCCCAGGCGCCCGAGGCGCTCGGCGAGCTCGCGTTCTTCCTGCGACAGGGGATCGATGCGGCGGTTCATGGGTTCAGCCTCTGGCGCAGTTTGTCCATCGCGTAGCGCAGGCGCGATTTCACGGTCTCCCGGCCGACGCCGGTGATCTCGCCGATCTCCTCCAGACTCAGATCCTGTTCCAGCCGCAGCAGGACCACTTCCCGCTGTTCTTCCGGCAGTTCGTCCAGCGCCAGTCGCAGGCGCCGGCGTTCCTCGAATTCCGACAACTGCCGCTCAGGGGTGTCGTGATCCGGCACCCGGGCGGCGCGTTCGTCGCCGTCTTCCGGCGCCGGCGGCCGGTGTTGCAGCGCCCGCCAGTGGTCGGCCAGGCGATTGTGCGCGATGCGGTACAACCATGTGCTGAAGGCGGCGTCGGGTTTCCAGCCCTTGCGGGCGGCGATCACCCGCTGCCAGACGTCCTGGAACAGTTCGTCGGCCAGCGCGCCGTTGCCGTGCAACTGGCGCGCGAGGAAGCGGTAGAGCTTGCCGCGATGCCGCTCGTAGAGGCGCGCGAACGCCGCCGCATCGCCCGCCGCGTAGGCGAGCATGAGGCTTTCGTCGCTGACCTCCGCCACATCGTTCATGCGGATCAGGGTAAGCGCTGCCGCCGGCTTCGTGAAGCCCGTCGCGCTTCGCACTGCGCGATGGCGGGAGACGGTGGCGATGGCAGGCTGGGCGGACATGGCGGCGGCCGGGAGGCGGGCGACGGCGGCGGACACCGGTGGAGGCGGGCCGCCGTCGCGCTGCGCTCAGTCGGCGATCATCCCGATCTGCGGCGTGTCGCCAGCGGTGATGCGGCGCGCGGCGTCGACGAGGTCGACGAACTCGGCCCGCAGCTTCCACGGATCGGGTCCGGTGGTCTGGCGTGCGCTGCGGGCGATGTCGTCCCAGGTCCAGCCGTCGATGTTCTTCCCGCCGCGCAGTGCATCGGCGTACGCGGCGACCGTGGCCGCGAAGCGCAGCGCCGGGCTGGGCGCGTGTTTCGCCAGCGCCTGCGCGGTGCTGATCGGCGTCTGGATCAGCCGGCTGGTATCTTCGCCCGGGCGCTTGTAGCGCAGGCGCAGGTGCGCGAGTTCGTTCGCGGCGACGCCGGCCGGTGCGGCCTGCGGCGTGCCGTAGCGCAGCGCGGGCAGGCGCTGGGCGTCGGAACCGACCAGCACGAGTTCGTACAGCGCGGTCACTTCGTGGCCGGCGCCGATGTCGCCGGCGTCGACGCGATCGTTCGCGAAGTCCTCGCGATTGAGCAGGCGGTTCTCGTAGCCGATCAGCCGGTATTCCGCGACCTGCGCCGGGTTGAACTCGATCTGGATCTTCACGTCCTTCGCGATGGTCAGCAGTGTCGACTGCATCTCCTGCACCAGCACCTTGCGCGCTTCCTGCAGGGTGTCGATGTAGGCGTGGTTGCCGTCGCCGACGTCGGCCAGGCGCTCGGCCATGCTGTCGTTGTAGTTGCCCTGGCCGAAGCCGAGCGTGGTCAGCGCGATGCCGCTCTTGCGCTGGTCGCCGACCAGCGTTTCCAGTGCCTTCTGGTCGGTGGTGCCGACGTTGAAATCGCCGTCGGTGGCGAGGATCACGCGGTTCACGCCGTCCTTCACGAACGCCTGCCGCGCGGTCGCATACGCCAGCTGGATGCCGGCGCCGCCGTTGGTGCTGCCGCCGGCGCTGAGGTCGTCCAGCGCGCCGAGGATCTTCGCCTTCTCGCTGCCGGAGGTCGGCGCGAGCACCAGCCCCGCGGAGCCGGCGTAGACGACGATCGACACGCGATCCTGAGGACGCAGCTGTTCGACCAGCCGCGCGAACGACTGCTTCAGCAGCGGCAGCTTGTCCTCGCTCTGCATCGAGCCGGAGGTGTCGATCAGGAACACGAGGTTCGACGGCGGCAGTTCAGCCTTGGGCACGTCGTAGCCCTTGATGCCGATCATCAGCAGCTGGCGCTTGCCGTTCCACGGCGCCGGCGCGATCTCCGTGGTCACGCGGAACGGCGTCGCCAGCGACGACGGGCCCGGATGGCCGTAGTCGAAGTAGTTGATCATTTCCTCGGCGCGGACCGCGTCGGCCGGCGGGCGCACGCCGTCGTGCAGCATGCGGCGCACGTTGCTGTAGCTGCCAGTGTCGACGTCGATGGAGAAGGTGGAGACCGGCGCCTCGGCGACGCGCTTCACCGGGTTGTCGTCGTGCTCGGCGTAGTGCTCGGTGTTCGCGACCGGCTCCTGCGGCATGTTCTGCGGCATCCCGCCGACGGACATCAGTGGTGCGGGCGGCGCCGGAGGCGCCATCGGCGCGGCGACGTAGCCCATGCTCGTGGCGGCGGCAGCGCCGGCGGCCTTGCGTTCCTCCTGCGCGCGGCGGACGCGCGATCCGGTCACCACGACCTTGTCGACCTCCTGGCGCGCCGCGGCTTCGGCGGTGGCGGGCACGGCATCCTGCAGGACGGCGTTGGCGGCGTCGCGATCGTCCTTCGGCGCATCTGCGACGGTGGCGCCGCGGTGGCAGCCGGCGAGGGCAGCGAAGATGCCGGTGGCGAGCAGGGTGACGGTGGCGACGCGGGTGGCGCTGCGGGGCATGGTGGGTCTCCGGGGTGGACGCGGTGAGTGGACGCATCGGCAAACGCCCCATGCCGTGGAACGGGGTTGCGTCGATGCGCACGGATCCTGAACCGGCCGCCGTGCCGGGCGTCGTCGGAACGGGCGCAGCCAAACGAGAACGGGCGGCCGAAGCCGCCCGTTCCGTCGTGCGATCCCGATCGCGGGGCGATCAGAACTTCACGTTCACCTTGCCGTAGAGGAACGTGCCGTTGATGCCGAACGGCAGCGTTTCCCAGCCGTAGGTGAAGCCCAGCTGCGGGAACGGGAAGGCGTTGGTCGGATCCCACTTGTCCGGATAGGTGTCGAACAGGTTGTCGGCACCCACCATCACCCGCACCTTGTCGGTGACGTTCCAGCCCACCGCGGCGTCGAACAGCGTCGCGCCGTCCCACACCTGGCGGTAGCCCGGGGTGAAGCCTTCGCCGGCGACCGAGCCGTAGTAGTTCGCGCGCAGGGTCCAGTCCCACTTGCCGCGGCTCCACACGCCCTGGAAGACGTGGTGGGCGCTGGGCTGGCCGCGTTCGACCAGCGTGACCTGGCTGTCGTCGAACAACTGCGTCGGGGAGAGGATCGGCGACTGCGAACGGCGGTCGGTGACCTCAGTGGTGCCCCAGTGCAGCAGCGCGGTCAGGTCGAGGCGACCGCCGCCGGCTTCGGTGCCGTACTCGCCGACGATGTCGAGGCCGGTGGTGCGGGTGTCGATGGCGTTGGTGAAGAACTGCGCCTGGGCCACGCCGAACGGCTGCAGGATCGCGCGGATCGGGCAGTTGCTGTTGCTGCCGTTGCAGGGCAGGCCGTCGGTGCCCAGCGTTTCCGGCGCGATGTTGCTGGAGAAGATGATGCGGTCGTCGATGTCGATGCGGTACAGGTCGACGGTGAGGCTGGCGTGGTCGTTCGGACGCCAGGTCAGGCCGATCGCGGCGCTCTTGGAGGTCTCGTCCTTCAGCGGGTCGATGCCGAAGGCGCGGGTCACGGCGCTGTCCTGGCGCGCGGTCAGCGTGTCGGCGAGCAGGCCGGTGGCCGGATCGATGTTGGTCGAGCGCTGGCTGTAGAACAGCTGCTGCACGCCTGGCGCGCGGAAGCCGGTGGAGTAGGTGGCGCGCAGGGCGAAGGTGTCGGTGAAGTCGTAGCGCAGCGACAGCTTGCCGGTGGTGGTGGTGCCGAAGTCGGAGTAGTCCTCGAACCGCAGCGCGCCGCCGACCAGGAACTTGCCGCCGAAGCGGGTCTCGGCGTCGGCGTAGAGCGCGTAGTTGTGGCGTCCCTTGTCGACTTCCTCGTTCGGCGAGAAGCCCGGGAAGCCCTGCATGCCCGGCGCGGCGAAGCCGCCGTTCTGGTTGAGGATCGGGATCGCCGGATTGTTGGTGCGGCCGTAGGTGTACGACACCGGGTCGCCGGCCTCGATCGCGTAGTTTTCCTGGCGGTATTCGCCACCGAAGGCGAGGCTCAGCGGCTCGCTGTTGCCGATGTCCACGCTGCCGCGCAGGTCGAGGTTGAGGACGGTCTGGTCGTACTTGAGCGTGCCGGTGTCGGCGGAGGTCGGCGACGTGCCGTAGATGCCGGTGCCGTTCGGTTCGTACCACCAGCTGACGTTGACCGAGTTGCTTTCGTGGAAGCCGAAGCGGTTGCGGCCGTGGTTCAGCGACAGGTCCCAGTCCCAGGTGTCGTTGATCGGAGCGCGGTAGCCGACCGCCAGCGAGGCATCTTCCACCGTGGTGACGATGTTGGGCAGGAAGCCGTTCGGGTACAGGTCCGGCACCGTGCGGCCGTCGCCGGCGCTGCGGAAGAAGCCGTAGGAGCTGCCTTCGCGGCGCGAGTAGCCGCCGAACCAGTACAGCTCGCCGCCGCCGAGGCCGACGCCGCCGTTGAGCCAGAGGTAGGCGTCCTGGGCATCGGCGTCGCCGATGTGCTGGGTCACGCGCGGGCGCGGGACGCGCAGGGTATCCGGGCCGGCGCGGTTGGTCTCGCCGCGGTCGCGGTACTCGGCGGTGAGGTTGATGAAACCGTCGTCGCCCAGCGCGAAGCCCTGGTTGATGCCCGCCGAGTACAGCTCGCCGTCGCCCTCGCGGGTCTGGCCGGCCTGGAACGCGAGCTGGGTCTCCTTCGTCTGCTTCTTCAGCACGACGTTGATCACGCCGGCGATGGCGTCCGAACCGTACTGGGCCGCGGCGCCGTCACGCAGCACTTCGATGCGTTCGATCGCCGACACCGGGATCGCGTTGATGTCGGTGCCCGCCGAGCCGCGGGCGATGGTCTGCTGCACGTTCACCAGCGCCTGCTGGTGGCGGCGCTTGCCGTTGACCAGCACCAGCACCTGGTCCGGGCCGAGGCTGCGCAGCGTGGCCGGGCGGATGATGTCGGTGCCGTCGCTGATGGTGGTGCGCGAGAAGTTGAAACTGGGTTCGAGCGTCTGCAGCAACTGGCCCAGTTCGAGTGCGCCGGTGCGTTCGAGCTGCTCGGCGCGCAGGATGTCGACGGGCGCGGCGGTCTCGGCGGCGGTGCGGTTCTTCGCGCGGCTGCCGAGCACCTGGACGGTGTCCAGCTCGCCGGCGCCGGGGGCATCGGCCTGCTGCGCGTAGGCCGGCATGGCGACGGCCAGCGCGAGCGCGAGGGCGGTGAGGGCGGGGCCGGCGCGGCGCGCGCGCCGGACGGCGAAACGGGGACTGCGTGACTGCATGACGCCTCCTGGATCCATGTCTTGAGGGTGGGTGGAACTTCGGCCGGGCCTGTCCGGGCGCGGTGGCCGGCGGCCCGGGGCCACGAGCGGCGCCACTCATAACATTTTTTTAGCGTTACCGACCGTGTTTCCGTCGCGGTTGGCGGCCGGACCGGCGTTTCGGGCGTCGTCCGGGGGCGTGCGCAGGGCCGTCGGCCGGGCATGCCACGGCCGGCCGACGGGAGTACGCTGGCGGCTTCGGATGGGGGGAAGTGCGATGCACGTGATCACCCGGACGGAGGGCGAGGCCCTCGGCATCGACCGTGGCGGCGATCCGCCGCACCGGCGCCTGGCGCGCATGGTCGGCACGTGGGAAGGCGTCTGCCGGCTGTGGTTCGAGCGCGACATGCTGGCCGCCGAATCGGTCCAGCGCGGCACGCTGCGCAGCGTGCTCGGCGGGCGCTTCCTGCTGCACGACTACGTCTGGGACTTCGATGGTCGCCAATACGCCGGGTTGGCCCTGCTGGGCCACGACGTCGATGCGCGGCGCTGGGAATGCGCGTGGGTCGACAGCTTCCACACCGGCACGACGATCCTGCACGCGCGGGCGGAACTTGCCGACGACGCCGGGGATTTCGCGGTGCTCGGCGCCTTTGGCGATGGCCGCCAGCCGTCGGGGGCGGCCTGCCGCTGGCGCACCGCGATCGAGCAGCCGGACGACGACCGGTTGCGGATCGTGCTGACCAGCCTCACGTCGTCCGACGACGAGATGCAGACGATGGACGTGGACTACCGGCGCATCGACTGAGCGCGGGCGCCGCGGCGCCGCTCAGTCCTCGAGTTCGACCCGCAGCGCCAGCGTGCCGTCGCGCAGCCGCGCTTCCAGCCTGTCGCCCGCGCGCACGTCGTCGACGCCGCGCACGACGCGGCCATCCTCGCGCAGCAGCAGGGCGTAACCGCGGGCGACCGTCGCCAGCGGGCTGACCGCCTCCAGCGAGCGCGCCAGTCCTTGCAGATGCAGCGCGTGCCGCTGGAGCAGGCGCACGGTCGCCGCCTGCGGCCGCGGGGCCAGTGCCTGCAGGCGCTCGCGCAACTGGGCGAGTCGCCGCTGCGGTCGCGCTGCGCGCAGCACTGCATCGGCGTGGCGCAGGCGCGCGTGGCGCTGTTGGTCGTGCTGGCGCCAGGCCGCGTGCAGTCGGCGCAGGGCGTCGTCCTGGCGGCGGCGCAGCAGGTCGAGCCGCGCCTGCGGCCGCAGCGCGTGCAGCCGCAGCGCCGCGCGATCGGTGCGCTGCGCGGCCTGATGCAGCGCGCGCTCGTGCGTCGCATGCAGGCGCCGGGCGAGCATGCGCAGGCGGGCGGCGAGGTCGGCGCGATCGGGCACCAGCAGCTCGGCCGCCACCGACGGCGTCGGTGCGCGCAGGTCGGCGGCGAAATCGGCGAGGGTGACGTCGACCTCGTGGCCGACCGCCGACACGACCGGGATCGGCGAGGCCGCGATCGCCCGCGCCAGTGCTTCGTCGTTGAATGCCCAGAGGTCTTCCAGCGAACCGCCGCCGCGCGTGACCAGCAGCACATCGTGGCGGCCGGCGCGGCCGGCGGCGTGCAGCATGCGCACGATCTGCGCCGCCGCGGTCTCGCCCTGCACCGGCACCGGCAGGATCTCCACCTCCACCAGCGGGAAACGCCGGCGCAACACGCTCAGCACGTCGCGCACCGCCGCGCCCGAGGGCGAGGTCAGCACGCCCAGCCGGCGCACGTGCGCAGGGAGCGGTCGCTTGCGCGCCTGGTCGAACAGGCCTTCCGCCTGGAGTTTCGCCTTCAGCTGCTCGAACGCCCGCCGCAGCGCGCCTTCGCCCGCGTCCTCCAGCGTGTCGAGGATCAGTTGGTAGTCGCCGCGCGCCTCGTACAGCGTCAGCCTGCCGCGTGCGAGCACGCGCAGACCCTCGCGCGGCACGAACGACAGCCACTGGCTCTTGGGCTTGAACAGCGCGCAGCGGACCTGGGCGCGGGCGTCCTTCAGGGTGAAGTACAGGTGCCCGGACGACGGCCGCGAGAGGTTGCCGAGTTCGCCTTCGACCCAGACCAGCGGGAAGGCGTCCTCCAGCAGGTTGCGGGCGAGGGCGTTCAGCTGGCTGGGCGTGTACGGCGTGCGGTCGGCGGGGGCGGGCGGGACGGACATCCGCCACAGGATACGGGAACCGGTCGCGCCGGCCGAGACGCCATGCACCCGCTCTACCGAGCCGCGTGTGGCACGGGCGGGTAGAATTCCGCCATGTCCGACCAGCTCCCGCCCTGCCGCGACGATGCGGCGCCCGCGTACGGCCCCGCTTCGCGCCGTTCCACTCGCCAGGTCCACATCGGCAAGGTCGCTGTCGGCGGCGCCGCGCCGGTGGTCGTGCAATCGATGACCAACACCGACACTGCTGACGTCGCCGGCACCGCGAAGCAGATCGCCGAACTCTGGCGCGCCGGCTCTGAACTGGTGCGGGTGACGGTGAACAATCCCGAATCTGCCGCCGCGGTGCCGCGCATCGTCGACAAGCTGGCGATGATGGGCATCGAGGTCCCGATCATCGGCGACTTCCACTACAACGGGCACCAGTTGCTCGCCGCCGAGCCGGCCTGCGCCGAGGCACTGGCGAAGTACCGCATCAACCCCGGCAACGTCGGCTTCGGCAAGAAGAAGGACACCCAGTTCGCGCAGCTGATCGAGTTCGCGATCCGCTACGGCAAGCCGGTGCGGATCGGCGCCAACTGGGGGTCGCTGGACCAGTCGCTGGCGGCGCAGCTGATGGACGAGAACGCCGGGCGCGCCGATCCGTGGGACGCAGGCCGCGTCCTGCGCGAGGCGCTGATCCGCTCTGCCGTCGATTCCGCCGAGCGTGCGGTCGACCTTGGTCTGGTGCGCGAGAAGATCGTGCTCAGCGCGAAGGTCAGCGGCGTGCAGGAACTGATCGCGGTGTACCGCGATCTCGCGCGGCGTTCGGATTTCGCGCTGCACCTCGGCCTGACCGAGGCCGGCATCGGCAGCAAGGGCATCGTCGCGTCCAGCGCCGCGCTCGCGGTGCTGCTGCAGGAAGGCATCGGCGACACGATCCGCATCTCGCTCACGCCCGAGCCCGGCGCGTCGCGCACGCAGGAAGTCATCGTCGCGCAGGAACTGCTGCAGACGCTGGGCCTGCGCGCGTTCACGCCGATGGTCACCGCCTGCCCGGGTTGCGGTCGCACGACCAGCACGTTCTTCCAGGAACTGGCGCAGACGGTGCAGGAACACGTTCGCGCGAAGATGCCGGAGTGGAAGATCACCCGGCCCGGCGCCGAGAACCTCACGCTCGCGGTGATGGGTTGCGTGGTGAACGGCCCGGGCGAATCGCGCCACGCCAACATCGGCATCTCGCTGCCCGGTACCGGCGAAGCGCCGGCCGCGCCGGTGTTCATCGACGGCGAGAAGACCGTGACCCTGCGCGGCGAAGGCATCGCGCAGGCGTTCGTCGGGATCATCGACGACTACGTCGACCGCACCTACGGCGCCGTGCTGCGCCCGGAATGACGCCACGCGCGGCGCCCACGCCCGGCCGGCGCGCGGCGATCGCGTGCCTGATCGCGCTGGCGATCTTCGTGCTGTCCGCGATCGCGATGCGGACCGGTCTTGCGGCCGGCGTGGACGACGGCCTGCTGCGTCGGGCGCACGCGCTGACGACGCCCGCGCTGGAGACCGTCGCGCGCTGGCTGGACGTGATCGGTTACCGCGGTGGCGTGATCCCGTTCGATGCGCTGCTGGTCGTCGTGCTCGCGCTGCGGCGACGCTGGCGGCCGGCGGGTTTCGCCGCGGTGGCGTTGGGCGGCGGACTGCTGCTCAACAAGGGCCTGAAACTGCTGTTCGCGCGCCCGCGGCCGGTTGTCGACTGGTCGGCGGCGACGCTGCCGGCCACGTTCTCGTTCCCCAGCGGCCATGCGATGGCGACCGCGACCCTCGCGACGGTGCTGACCGTGCTCGCCTGGCGATCGCGCTGGCGCTGGCCGGTCGCGCTGGCGGCGTGGGGCTTCGCGCTGTCGGTGGCTGCGTCGCGGGTGCTGCTCGGCGTGCATTTTCCCGGCGACGTGCTCGCGGGAGCGGCCATCGGCATTGCCTGGGGCAGTGCGGTGTGGTGGGCGGTCGCGGATCGCCGGGGCATGGTGCCGGGCTGATCGCATCGCGGATCCGGCGGCCCCCGATCGAGGCAGGGGACAAACCGCGTACACTCGGGACATCGCGACGGGACGCGCCCGCGTCCTGCGATCCAGCCCCCCGCCCGGACGCGGGAACGGCGCCGGGGGCGCCGCGCGGGCCGAAACGAACGAACCGGCGTCGAGGGCCAACATGAGCAAAACGAAATTCCAGAAGGGCATCCTGCTGTCCGCGGCTGCGGTCGCCGCCGTCGCGGCAGCGGCCGCGACCACGTCTTCCCTGTCGTTCCGCGGCACACGCCTGGCGGCTCCGGCCCAGGGCCGCGCCCCGGTGACGTCGCCGCTCGCGACCGCTGTGTCCGCGCAGCTGTCGGGCAGCCGCGGCTGGTCGTACGACATCGGCGATCTGCCCGGCGCGCCGCCGGCGGTCTCGCCGAAGGCCGGCCGCCCGAACGCCCGCGCGACCTACACGGTGCTGTTCGAGGACGAGCCGCTGGCCAGCTACCGCGGTGGCGTGCCCGGTCTGGCGATGCCCAAGCGCATGGTCTCGCCCGGCGGACGCCAGCGTCTGGATGTGAAGAGTTCCGCGGCGGTCGCCTACGTCGACTACCTGCAGGGCCGCCAGCGCGCGATGGAACAGCGCATCGGCCAGACGCTGGGGACGCCGCTGCCGGTGCGCCTGCGCATGCAGCACGCGCTCAACGGCATCGTCGTCGACATGAGCCCCGCCCAGGCGGCGCGCGTGGCGCGGATGCCGGGCGTGAAGCTGGTCGAGGCCAACCGCGACGAGAAGCAGGCGACCGATGTCGGCCCGACCTTCATCGGCGCGGTGCCGGTGTGGACCGGCCAGGCGCCGGCCGGCAGCACCAGCCATCGCGGCGAAGGCATGGTCGTCGGCATCATCGACTCGGGCATCAACTTCGGCGCGCCGTCATTTGCGGGCACCGGTCCGGTCGACGGCCATGTCCACGTCAATCCGCTCGGTAGTGGTGTCTATGTGGGTACCTGCGTCAGCGGTGGCGTGGACCAGGGGCGCTGCAACGACAAGCTGATCGGCGGTTACGACTTCGTCTGCAGTTCGCCCGGCAACAAGTGCGGCGTGGCCAACGTCCGCGAAGAGCCGGGCTTCGGCGACACCAACGGCCACGGCAGCCACACCGCGTCGACGGCCGCCGGCAATACCCGCGACGTGACCTACCAAGGCGCGTCGCTGCGCATCTCCGGCGTGGCGCCGCATGCCAACATCATCGCCTACGACGTCTGCTACACCGACACCTCGACGGGGCAGGGCCTGTGCCCCAGTTCGTCCTCGGCGGCGGCGGTGAACCAGGCCATCGCCAACGGCGTGGTCGATGCGCTCAACTTCTCGATCGGCGGCGGCACCAACCCGTGGTCCGACACCGTGTCGCTGGCGTTCCTCAACGCCGCCGATGCCGGCATCTACGTCGCCGCGGCCGCGGGCAACGACGGCCCCACCGCCGGCAGCGTCAGCCACAACGAGCCGTGGGTGTCGACGACGGCGGCGGTGCAGCATGGCCGCGGCGCGTTCTCGGTGCTGTTCTCGGCGACCGGTCCGACCCCGGTGCCGGCCAACGTCACCGGCCTGATCGCCGCGCAGGGCACCGGCGGCGTCGCCTTCGGCGCCACCATCCCGGCCACCACGCCGCTGCGCATCAGCCCCGGTGTCGACACGTCCAGCGATGGTTGCGCCGCCTTCCCGGCGAACACTTTCAACGGCGCGATCGCCATCGTCCGCCGCGGCACCTGCAACTTCACGACCAAGGCCAGCAACGCCGCCGCCGCCGGTGCGGTCGCGATCATCATCGCGAACAACCAGGCCGGCACGGTCATCCCCTCGGTCCCGGGCGCCACCATCCCGGTGTTCGCGGTCACCCAGACCGACGGCAACGCCATCCGCGACTTCGGCGTGGCCCATCCCTCGAACGCCACCGCGCAGTTGCCTTACCCGCCGGTGGGCGTGCCGAACACGCCGGACGTGCTCGCCGGATTCAGTTCGCGCGGCCCGAATGGCTACGAGATGATCAAGCCCGACATCGCGGCCCCGGGCGTGGCCATCCTCGCCGTCGTCTCCGGCACCACGATCACCGGCTCGGAGCAGGCCATCGACATGCTCGACGGCACGTCGATGGCGTCGCCGCACAACGCCGGCGCCGCGCTGCTGGTACGTCAGGTCCATCCGGACTGGACGCCGATGGAAACCAAGTCCGCGCTGATGATGACCTCGACCGACCAGGTCTACATGGAAGACTCGGTGACGCTGGCCGATCCCAACAACCGCGGCTCGGGCCGCATCCGGGTCGACCGCGCGGTCAACGCCGGCCTCGTGCTGAACGAGACCAAGGCCAACTTCCTGGCGGCGAACCCGAGCAACGGCGGCAGCACGGTCGGCCTGAACCTGCCGGCCCTCGTCGACATGACCTGCAACCCGCCGTCGTGCAGCTTCACCCGCACCTTCCGCAACACCCGCACCTACGGCTCGCTGTGGGTGGTCTCGGTGCAGGGGCTGACCGCCACGGCGCCGTCGCTGGTCTGGTTCCCGGCGGGCGCCACGCTGCCGGTGACGGTCACGATCAACGCCTCCCAGCTCCCCGCCGACGGCAACTGGCATTTCGGCAAGCTGGTGATGCAGGAGCAGTTCACCGGCCGGATGATCGACCTGTCCTCGGAACTGCACCTGCCCATCGGCGTGATCCGGACCGTGGCGTTCGCCTCGCAGCCGTTCTATCCGGGCATTTCGCAACTCGGCGGAGCGTCCTCGCCCGCCCTGCGCCGGGGCGCCGGCCAGCGCTGAACGCCGGGCGCGCACGGCGCCGTCGTGCCCGCCGCCGGTTCCCCGCGGCAGCACTAGCTGCTGCGTTGCGAAAAGCCCTAGACTCCGGTGGCTGCCCGCCGTTCCGCGGGCAGTCCGCGCAGGGGCGCGGGTCGCGTTGCAGGGGGGAAGCGTCCTGCTTCCGTGCGTCAGTACGATCTCACCGGGGAACCCAACATGCCGATTTCGAGAAAGTGGGGCATCGCCGTCGCGCTGTGCGCGGTCGCGGCGCTCGCCAGCGCCGCGTCGTGGCGCGAGATGCTTGCCCGTCCAGCGCGTGACGCTGCCGTGGCGCCGCGTGACCACGGCGTCGCCGTGCCGCAGCAGCGTGCGTTCACGATGGTGCCGACGACGCGCTATCCCGTGATCGAACAGTTCAATGCCGGCAGCGGCGACATCCGCACGCCCGCGCACGCCGCCAAGGCTTCGCAAGGCAACGATCGCGGCACCTATCTGGTGCTCTTCAACGAAGCCCCGCTCGCGTCCTACAAGGGCGAGGTGGCCGGCATCCCGATGTCGCAGGCGAAGATCGGCCAGTTCGGCTGGCCGCGCCTGGACGTCAAGAGCCACGTCGCCCGCGAATACGTCGGCTACCTGCAGCGCAAGCAGCAGCAGATGGAACGCCAGATGTCCGGCCTGATCCGTCGCCCGCTGCAGGTGCGTCGCCGCATGCAGCACGCGGTCAACGGCATCATCGCCGACATGACCACGGCCGAAGCCGCGCGCATCGGCGCGATGAACGGCGTGCGCCTGGTCGAGGCCTATCGCGAATACCGGATGGACACCGACGTCGGCCCGACCCTGATCGGTGCGCCGACGGTCTGGACCGGCACCGCCGACGAACCCGGCGGCGCGCTCGCCGCGAAGGGCGAGGGCATGGTCATCGCCATGCTCGACTCCGGCATCAATTTCGGTGCCCCGTCGTTCGCCGCCACCGATCCGGTCGACGGCTACGTGCACGTCAATCCGCTGGGCGATGGCAACTACCTCGGCACCTGCGCCGCGGGCGGCGTGGATGCCGGTCGCTGCAACAGCAAGCTGATCGGCGGCTACGACTTCGTCTGCGCCGCGCCGGGCAACACCTGCGGCACGGCGAACGTCCGCGAGGAGCCGGGCTTCGGCGACACCAACGGCCACGGCAGCCACACCGCCTCGACGGCGGCCGGCAATCGCCGCGACGTGGTCTTCAGCGGCGCGCCGCTGCGCATCTCCGGCGTGGCGCCGCGGGCGAACATCATCGCCCACGACATCTGCTACACGAACACCAGCACCGGCCAGGGCCTGTGCCCGAACGTCTCGGCGGTGGCGGCGATCAACCAGGCCATCGCCGACGGCATCGTCGACGCGATCAACTACTCGATCGGCGGCGGCACCGCGCCGTGGAGCGAATCGGTGTCGCAGGCGTTCCTCAGCGCCACCGACGCCGGCATCTACATCGCGGCCTCGGCCGGCAACAGCGGCCCGGCCGCGTCCACGCTGGGCCACGTCGAACCGTGGGTTGCCACCACGGCGGCCGCGCAACACGGCCGCGGCAGCTTCGCCGTCCTGATGCAGGTCACCGGCCCGACGCCGGTGCCGCCCGGCCTCCAGCCGGTGACGATGAACGAAGGCACCGGCGGCGTCGCACTGTCGGCGACGATCCCGGGCACCACGCCGCTGATCGTCAGCCCCGGCTTCGACACCACCAGCGACGCTTGCGCGGCTTACCCCGCGAACACGTTCGCCGGCAGCATCGCGCTGGTCCGTCGCGGTACCTGCAGCTTCGCGATCAAGGTCAACAACGCCGCCGCCGCCGGTGCGGTCGCGGTGATCATCTCGAACAACGCGGCGGGCGGTCTGATCCCGTCCGTGCCGGGCACGACCATCCCGGCCTTCGCCGTGCTCCAGACCGACGGCACCGCGCTGCGCAACTTCGGTCTCGCCAACCCGGCCACGACGACGGCGCAGATCACCTTCCCGGCGGTCGGCCTGCCGAACACGCCGGATGCGCTGGGCGCGTTCAGTTCGCGCGGCCCGGTGTCCGGCTTCGACCTGATCAAGCCCGACGTCACCGCGCCCGGCGTGCAGATCCTCGCCGCGGTGTCGGGCACGGCGCTGACCGGCTCCGAGAACGCGCTGGCCCTGTACGACGGCACCTCGATGGCCACGCCGCACCATGCCGGTGCCGCGCTGCTGGTCCGCCAGGCGCGTCCGACCTGGACCGTCGCCGAGGTGAAGTCGGCGCTGATGATGACCTCGACCGAGCAGGTGCTGCTGGAAGACCAGGTCACGCCGGCGAATCCGTACGCCCGCGGCGCGGGCCGCATCCGCATCGACCGCGCCGTCCGCGCCGGCCTGGTGCTGGACGAGACGACCGCGCGCTTCCAGGCCGCCAACCCGGCCAGCGGCGGTGATCCGTCCGCGCTCAACCTCGCCAGCCTGGCCAATGGCCGCTGCTTCCCGATCTGCGAGTTCACCCGCACCTTCCGCAACCCGGGTACCAGCGGCACGCTCTGGCGCGTGACGCTGGAAGGCGTGCCGGGTGCGCCGAGCACCCCGCTGCTGTGGGTCCCCGCGGGCCAGACCCGTTCGGTCAAGTTCACGATCTTCTCGTGGCTGATCCCGGCCGACGGCGCGTGGAAGTTCGGTCGCGTGAGCCTGATGCCGCGCCTCACCGGCGGCATGATCGATCCCACGGCCGAGCTGCACCTCCCGGTCGCCGTCGCGGTCCCGCCGCCGGTGGCCAACGTGGTCAGCCCGGCCAGCGGCACGGTGCAGACCGGCGGCACGGTCGACGCGGCGTTCACCATCGGCAACAGCGGTGGTTCGGCGCTCAACTACACCGTCGAGACCACCGGCCAGGGCGCGGCCAGCACCTACAACGCGACCCGCGGTGCGATCAGTTCGGGCTTCCGCAACACCATCTACACCGACCCGGCGACGGCCGGCAGTGCGGCGCAGTTCTCGGCCGACGACTTCGACGTCATCGAGACGACCACGCTGACCTCCGTGGCCGCCGACGGCTTCGTGGTGAGCGGCTCGGCCCTGAGCGCCGTGGCGGCGAACCTGACCTGGAGCATCTATCCGGATGCCGCGGGCCTGCCGGCGGGCAATCCGCAGTCGGCCGCCGCGGCGGCGCTGTGGACCTACACCGCGACGCCCGCCGCCGCCGGCGTGAGCACCGATGCGGCCGGCACCATCCGCCTCGACCTGGTCGCGGCCGGGCAGAACGTCACCCTGCCGCCGGGCAAGTACTGGATCGTCGTGAACACCCGCAGCACGTTCGCCAACCGCTGGGCGCAGTTCGGCTCGGTGACGGGCAACGGGTCGTTCGCCTCGATCACGGTCGCCACCAACGGCACCGGTGCCTGGACCTCGAACACCGCGTTCGCCGGTCTGTCGATCCAGATCCGCGGCCTGGTGGACTGCGGTGCGCCGTGGATCGGTGCGCCGTTCCCGGCGTCGGGTTCGCTGTTCCCGACCGAGACCCGCACGCACCATGCGATCCTCTCGGCGGCGTCGCTCTCGGCGGCGACCTACCGCGCCAACGTGTGCATCGCCAGCAACGATCCGGTGTCGCCGCGCGTCGCGGTGCCGGTGGTGCTGACCGTCACCAACCCGCCGTAAGCCGCTGCGCGGGCGGTCGGCATCGATCGCCCGCGACCGCAATGCATTCCCCGACGGGGCCCGGACATCCGGGCCCCGTCGCGTTTGCGGGTGCGGCGACGATCGATCGAAGCGCTCGATCGACGACGAAGGTGGAGGATGCGCAAGCCGTCGCATCGTGGCCGGGATGCGTGGCGTCCGTCGTTGTCTGCCGTATCGCGGGCCAAGCGGTCCGCACGGCACGAGCACTCCGATGACCGACCCGACGCCGGACGACGCCCGCGGCGACGTCTCCGCCTTCCTGCGCGAGCGCCTCGCGCGTGGCGATGCCTGCCTGCGCGCGGGCAACGCGCGCGGCGCGATCGTCTGGTACGAGAGCGCACTGGCCGCGCATCGTCGCAACGACGAAGCCGGCGAACTGCGCGAGGTGCTGCGCGCGCTGTGGCACAACAAGGCGGTCGCGCACCAGCAATTGCACGAACTCGTGCAGGCGCAGGAAGCGGCGCTCTACGCCGAGCGGCTGTCGCGGCGCTGACGTCGACCGCAAGAAAGGCGACGGCCGCCCGGAGGCGGCCGTCGGAATCGATGCGGATGCCGGCGCTGCGTCACCAGATGCGCACGCGCTGCTCCGGCGGCAGGTAGAGCTTGTCGCCGGGCTTCACGTCGAACGCCGCATACCATTCCTGCAGGTTCCGCAGCGGCCCGTTGATGCGGTACTGCGGCGGCGAGTGCGGATCGGTCTTGAGCTGCGTCACCAGCGCTTCCTCGCGGTACTTCGCCTTCCATACCTGCGCCCACGCCAGGAAGAAACGCTGGTCGCCGGTCAGGCCGTCGATCACCGGTGCCGGCTTGCCGCCCAGGCTCAGCGTGTAGGCGGTGTAGGCCATCGACAGGCCGCCGAGGTCGCCGATGTTCTCGCCCATCGTCAGCTGGCCGTTCACGCACTGCTTCTCGATCGGGCAATAGCCGTCGTACTGCGCGCCCAGCGCCTTGGTGCGCGCGTCGAAGCGGGCGCGGTCCTCGTCGGTCCACCAGTTGCGCTGGATGCCGGACGCATCCGATTTCGAGCCCTGGTCGTCGAAGCCGTGGCCCATCTCGTGGCCGATCACGCCACCGATGCCGCCGTAGTTCACCGCCGGATCCGCGTTCACGTCGAAGAACGGCGGTTGCAGGATCGCGGCCGGGAACACGATCTCGTTGAACGAGGCGTTGTAGTACGCGTTGACCGTCTGCGGGGTCATGAACCACTCGTCGCGGTCCGGCTTGCGGCCGAGGCGGGCGATCTGGTCGTCGCGGTTGTATCGGCGCAGCGCCGTCATGTTCGCCATCAGGTCGCCGGGCACGATCGTCACGCTGCCGTAGTCGCGCCACTTCTTCGGGTAGCCGATCTTCGGGTTGAAGGTTTCCAGCTTGCGGTAGGCTTCGGCCTTGGTCGCTTCGCCCATCCAGTCGAGGCGGGCGATGTTCTGGCGCAGCGCCGCGCGCAGGTTCGCGACCAGCGCGTCCATCGCCGCCTTCGCCTCGGGCTTGAAGTGGCGGGCCACGTACAGCTTGCCGACCGCGTCGCCCAGGCCCATGCGGCCGCCCACCAGCGCGACGCCGCGCTTCCAGGTGTCCTTCTGCGCCTTCTGGCCGTTCAGCACCTTGCCGGTGAAGGCGAACGCGGCCTCGTCGATCTCGGTGCTCAGCATCGGCGCCTGGTTGCGCACCGCATGGAAGGTCAGGTAATCGCGCCATGTCGCCAGCGGCGTCTGCTTCGCGATGGCCAGCACCGGGGCGACCGCGCTGGGCGTGCTCACGTTCACGTCGCCGGGATGGGCGATGCCTTCGGCCGCGAAGTGCGTGGCCCAGTCGTAGCCGGGGAATTCCGACTGCAGCTGCGCGAACGTGCGCAGGTTGTAGGTCTTGTCGCGATCGCGCAGCTGGGCGCGATCCCAATGCTGCTTCGCCAGCTCGGTCTCCAGCGCCAGGATCGCGGCGGCGCGCGGCTTCGCGTCGGCCGCCGGCACGCCGGCGAAGCCGAGCATGGTCGCGATGTGGTCGAGGTAGGCCTCGCGGATCTTCACGAAACGCGGCTCGCCGCTCAGGTAGAAATCCTTGTCCGGCAGGCCGAGGCCGCCGACGCCGACGTTCACCAGGTAACGGTCCGGATTCTTGCGGTCCACCGCGATGCCGACCCCGACCGGCGACTCGGTGCCGTCGAGATCGGCGCGGCCGAAGGCCTCGGTCAGCGCCTTGTACGAATCGATCTTCGCGATGCGATCCAGCGTCGGACGCAGCGGCGCGATGCCGGCGGCGTCGCGCGCGGCGGTGTCCATGTAGCTGGCGTAGAGGTCGCGGACCTTGCGCTCCTCGCTGCCGGGCTTGAGGTCGGTGCGCGCGAGCAGGCCTTCGATGATCGCGCGCGACTGCAGTTCCGCCTGGTCGGCGAGGGTGTTGAACGAGCCGTAGCGGGTCTCGTAGTCCTTGAGCTGGTAGGTGTCCAGCCAGTGGCCGTTGGCGTAGCGGGCGAAATCGTCGCCGGGCTTCGTCGCCGGATCGCGGTTCTGCAGGTCGATGCCGAACGTGCCGAGCTGCGGCGCGCGGGCGTCGCCGGCGAAGCCCGCGGGCGCGAAGGTGGCCAGGGCGAGGGCCAGGGAAAGCAGGGTCTTGTTCATGCGGGTGTCCGGGCGACGGTCAAACCCGCAGGGTAGGGCGTCGACATGCCCCGACCAGTGCCGAAGGTCGGGGGCGGATCACCGCGTGCGGGATCAGGGCGTCGGCGGCGCCGGCGCGGGCACCTGCACCGGCGTGCGGTAGATGGTCTCGCGCGCTTCCTGCAGGCGCAGGCGCAGGTAGTCGTCGCGGCTGAGGCCGCCCGGATAGCTCGGCATCGCCAGCACTTCGGCGACGATCCGCGCCTCGGCGGCCTTGTACGCCTGGAAGTGGGCGTCCTGCTTCTGCTTCGCGAGGAAGGCGGCCTGGCGCTCGGCGGTCTGCTTGCGATAGCGGTCGACCACCTCCTGCGATTGCGCGACGCGCTGCAGTTCGTCTTTCACCGCGGCGTGGATCAGGCCGATCCGCAGCATCATCGCTTCGTCCGCGGACAGTTCGCGGTTCTGTTCGCGATGGTCGATCTCGCGGCTCAGCGCCTGCGCCCGGCGCATGCGGGTCTTGTCGTCCAGCTTCGGCGCATCGCGCAGGAAGTTGCGGGCCTCGTTCTCGAACGCGAGGCGTTCCTGGTAGGCACGGGCCTCTGGCGTGGAGGCGACGGCCGCGGCCGGCGCGGCGGCCGCGGGTTTCGGCGGCGGCGCGGTGGCCAGCGCCCGGTCGACCGCTTCCTGCTTGAGGCGCACGGCGATCACGATGGCGAGGGTCGCCACCGCGGCCAGACCGAGACCGACATGGACCAGGCGGATTTTCATGGAGGGATTCTGTCTCGCGGAACGCGCCGCACGGCGCAGGCCATAGGCTACACCGGACGGGCCCGGTCGGGCCCGTCCGGCGCGGGGCTCAGACCAGTTGGTCGACGAGCCAGTACAGCAGGTTGAAGGGTTTGGCGCGGTCGGCCGCGTCGCTGGTCTCGGACGCATCCAGCACGTTGCCCGAGCCGCTCATCACGCTGTCGATGAAGTTGCGCAGTTCCAGGCTCATGGTCTGGATGTCGCCGTTCTTGAAATCGACGATCGTGGTGCAGTGGCTCTCGTTGAGCGCGCGGTATTGCGGGAAGTAACCGCCGAAGTTGCCCAGACCGTTCAGGCGATCGCGCAGGCGGGCGGTGTCCGTGCCCCAGCGGGCGTGGATCAGCGCTTCCTTGGTCGCCTGGTTCGGCGCGTTCGCGATGTCGCTGAAGAACCGCTCGTACGAGTACGACGAGTAGTTCAGGTCCTGCCAGAAATGGGTCTGGCCCATGCGGTCGTTCGGATATTTCGCTGACAGCGCGTTGTACAGCGTGCCCAGCTGGTTCTGGTCGAGCTGCGGCAGTGCGGCCGCCATGTACGGCAGCGGGCCGTTCGGACGCGACAGGCCCCAGGCCTGGCGGATCTGGGTCTGCAGCGGTCCCTGCGGCCAGACCTGCGGATCGCCGCCCACCGGCGCGTCGAAGATCGGACCGGAGTCGTCGATCAGGAAGCCGCGCGTCGGCGCCAGGTCGCGGCGCAGGGTGGCGTAGTTGGTGAGGCTGCCGGCGCCGCCGGCGCTGCAACCGGTGGACAGCATCTGCGTCGGACGCGGCAGGTTGTCCTTCAGCCAGCCCACCACCGCGCGGACGTTGCGCACGCCGTTGTGGTGCCAGACCAGCGGCGCGTGCGCACCGGTGGGATCGGGATACACCGCGACCTTGTCGCCGCTGTAGATGTCGCCGGTGCAGTAGGGCACGTAGATCATGTTCCACTGCTGCGTCTTCACCGCATCGAACGGGCTGACGCGGGTGACGAACGGGCTGACCAGGCTCGCGCCGGGGTTCAGCAGGCTCATGTAGTCGTCGGGGATGCCGTCGGGATTGCGCGCGCCGCGGATGCCGGTCTGGCCGGTGCAACTGGCGTAGTCCCAGCAGGCGCCGCCGCCTTCCATGTAGATGATGGTGTTGCGCGTGTTGGCGACGCGGTTGACGAAGAACTTGTAGGGCGAGCCGTTGCCGCAGATGGCGCCGGTCTCCGGGGCCAGTTGCACGGTCTGCCACTGGCTGTAGGTGCCGGGCTTGAAGCCGTCGGCGAAACCCGACGGATTGGCCAGCAGCGGGTAATCGCCGGTGCGTTGCGCCGCGGTCACCTTGTTGTCGGCCTTGGGCGGCGAGATCAGGTTGACGAAGGTTTCCCAGGCGGAATAGTCACCCTCCTCGGCGTGCGACGGTGCGGCCACCAGCAGGCCGGACAGCGCGGTGGCGAGCGCCGTGGCCAGGGCGACCCGCTGTCGCGGGAGGGAGGTTCGAGATGCGGTCATGCGCCGATGCTCCTTTTCGGTGTGGGACTGCAATGGATGGAATGGAATCGCTTGAATGGAATCGTTCTGGAATGCGTGGCGGCGACGTCCCCTGTGCCGTGCCGCACGGCGTGCGTCTAGCGCGCCGTCGCGTCGGTGTACAACGCCGGCATGACCGGGTCAATGCGCGCCGCGGCAATCGAACGCGCAACGCGGCGGACAGCGGCCATCCCGCATTCGTTTGCGACGTGTGAATCGCCTGCGTTTGAAACGTTCGCGGCGAACGTTCGACGAGTGTTCGATGGGCGATCGCCGATCGTTCGAAGGATGTGCCTTGCGACGTCATTCGCCAGGCTTCGCGGCCTCCACCGGCGCGTGCGTGCCCGACGTGCGCGCCAGCCGCGCTTCGCGATGCGCGATGTAGGCGTTCGCGATGAAGATGATCGCCGCGCCGGTCGCGGTCCAGCGATCCACCGGCTCCTGGAACAGCAGCCAGCCGGCCGCCGCCACCAGCGGCAACTGCATGAAGCTGATCGGCGTCAGCGCCGAGACGTCGCCGAGCTTCAGCGCGCGCGTCCACAGCATGTGACCACCGGTGCCGAGGAAGCCCGCGGCGACCACCCACACCCATGCAATGCCTTCCGGCCAGCGCCAGACCGCGAGTGCCGGCAGCAGCGACATCGGCACCCACAGCGACGTGGTGAAGACGACGATGCGATCGGCGGGATCGACCTTCGACAGTTGCTTGATCTGGATCGACACCACGCCGCTGAGCACCGCCGCCACCAGTGCGACCAGCGTGCCGGCGCTGAAGTCCGCGCTGCCCGGGCGCACGATCACCAGCACGCCGATGAAGCCCAGCGCCACCGCGGCCCAGCGTCGCGCGCGCACCTGCTCATGCAGGAACAGCACCGCGGCGATGGTCACGAAGATCGGCGTCGAATACGACAGCGCCACCGCCTGCGCCAGCGGCAGGTGGCCGATGGCCCAGAAGCCGGCCATCATCGAGATCACGCCGACCGTGCAGCGGAACAGGTAGCGCGGCCACTGCGTGGTGTGCAGCAGGTCGGGGCCGTGGCGCACCACCAGCGGCAGCGCCGCCACGAGGCCGAACAGGTTGCGGAAGAACGCGATCTCGAACGTGTGCAGCGTCGCCGACGCCAGCCGGATCGCGATCGTCATCAGGCCGAACAACAGCGTGCTGCCGAGCATCAGCAGCGCGGCGCGCAGGTGCGGTGTCTGCGCGCCGGTCACCAGACGGCGCCGACGAGGCGCGGCTCCGGTTCGATCGCCACACCGAAACGTGTCTGCACGCCGGCGGCGATGCGCCGCGCGAGCGCGAGCAGTTCGGCACCGGTGGCGCGGCCGTGGTTCACCAGCACCAGCGCATGGCGATCGGAGACGCCGGCATCGCCGGAGCCGTCCTTGCTGCGCGCGCCTTTCCAGCCGTCCTGTTCGATCAGCCACGCGGCCGAGAGCTTGCGCGTGTCCGCCGTGTCGCCGCGGAACACCGGCAGGCCCGGATGCAGGATCTGCAGCGCTTCGGCCTGGCCCGCGGGCACGATCGGATTCTTGAAGAAGCTGCCGGCGTTGCCGACGACGGCCGGGTCGGGCAGCTTGCGCCGGCGCAGGCGGATCACCGCTTCGGCCACGTCGCGCACGCCGGGCTTCGCCACGCCCATCGCCTTGAGTTCGTCGCCGATGCCGGCGTAGTCGAGCTTCAGCGCGTCGTCCGGCAGCGCCGACGCGCGCGGCAGCTCGAATTCCACCGCGACGATCAGCCAGCGATCGAGATCGCGCTTGAACGCGCTGTCGCGATAGGCGAACGCGCAGTCCGCATGCGTGAAGCGGCGCAGCCCGCCGTCGAGGCGATCGAACGCCTCCACTGCACGGATGCGCTCGCCGGCTTCCACGCCGTAGGCGCCGATGTTCTGGATTGGCGCGGCGCCGACGGTGCCGGGGATCAGCGCGAGGTTCTCCAGCCCGGCGAGGCCCTGTTCCAGCGTCCACAGCACGAACGCGTGCCATTCGACACCGGCGTCGGCGCGCACGACGGCGCGGGCGTCGTGGTCTTCGATCACGCGGATCGTCGCGCCGCCGAAGCGCAGCGCCACGCGCGGGTTCTCGACGATCAGCAGGTTGCTGCCGCCGCCGACCACCAGCGGCAGCACACCGCGCAGGGTGTCGTCGAACAGCGCGGGCAGGTCGGCGGGATCGTCGGTGTCCAGCAGCGCGCCGGCGTGCGCGTCGAGGCCGAAAGTGTTGCGCAGCGGCGCGCGTTCGGTGATGTGGACGGTCATGTCGTCGGGGGCAGGTGGCCGCGGCTGGGCGCTTCCTTGCGGCGGCGGATGGCGTCGACGCATTCGTGGATCAGCGCCGGGCCGCGGTAGATCAGGCCGGTGTAGCACTGCACGAGGCTGGCGCCCGCGGCCATCTTCTTCACCGCGTCGGCGCCGGTGAGGATGCCGCCCACGCCGACGATCGGGATCTGTTCCGGCAGGCGCGTGCGCAGCCTGCGCAGGACGGCGGTCGACTTCGCCATCAGCGGTTCGCCCGACAGCCCGCCGGCTTCCTTCGACAGCGGATGCTGGTGCACGGCGATGCGCGACACCGTGGTGTTGGTCGCGATGACGCCGTCGACCTGCATTTCGCCGAGCACGCGCGCGGTGACGTCGATGTCCTCGTCGGCGAGGTCAGGCGCGACCTTCACCAGCATCGGCACGCGGCGTCCGTGGCGCGTCCACAGCCGCTCCTGTGCCTCGCGCAGATGGCCGATCAGGCGCCGCAACTGCTGTTCTTCCTGCAGTTCGCGCAGGCCGGCGGTGTTCGGCGACGAAATGTTGATCGTCACGTAGTCGGCCAGCGGATACACCTTCTCGAAGCAGCGCAGGTAGTCGACCGACGCGTCCTCGTTCGGCGTGTCCTTGTTCTTGCCGATGTTGATGCCGAGCTTGCCGTCGCTCTTGCGCTTGGCCTTCTCGACGTTGCGAACCAGGACGTCCACGCCCTCGTTGTTGAAGCCGAGGCGATTGATGATCGCCTTGTGCTCGGGCAGCCGGAACATGCGCGGCTTCGGGTTGCCCGGCTGCGGCTTCGGCGTGACCGTGCCGATCTCGATGAAGCCGAACCCCAGCGCGAACAGTGCGTCGATGTGCGCGCCGTTCTTGTCCAGCCCGGCAGCGAGACCGACCGGGTTCGGGAAGGTCATGTTCATGACCTTCACCGGGAACGCCGGCGTGCCGCGCGACAGCAGCGGGTTCATGCCCGTGCGGTACGCGGTCTCCAGCATCGACAGGCCGAGCGTGTGCGCACGCTCGGCGTCCATCCGGAACAGCAGGGGGCGGGCGAGGCCGTACATCGGTGCGGGTGCCGGTCCGAAAGGGGCTTACAGGTCGAACTTGATGCCCTGGGCCAGCGGCAGCGCGTCGGAGTAGTTGATCGTGTTGGTCTGGCGGCGCATGTAGGCCTTCCACGCGTCCGAACCGGACTCGCGGCCGCCGCCGGTTTCCTTCTCGCCGCCGAACGCGCCGCCGATCTCCGCGCCCGAGGTGCCGATGTTGACGTTGGCGATGCCGCAGTCGCTGCCGGCCGCGCTCAGGAACGCTTCCGCGGCCTTGAGGTTGGTGGTGAAGATCGACGACGACAGGCCCTGCGGCACGGCGTTCTGCATGTCGATCGCCTCGTCCAGCGTCGCGTACTTCATGACGTAGAGGATCGGCGCGAAGGTCTCGTGCTGCACGATGTCGGCGTCGTTGGTCAGGCCGGTGACGATGGCCGGGCGCACGAAGTTGCCGGGGCCGTCGATCGCGGTGCCGCCGGTCTCGACCGTGCCGCCGGCGGCCTTGGCCTGGGCGATGGCGTCGAGGAAGGCGTCCACGCCGTCCTTGCTGTTGAGCGGGCCCATCAGGTTCTTGGGGTCGGTCGGATCGCCGATCTTGCCCTCGACCTGCTTGTACGCGGCGACCAGCTTGGCCAGCACGTCGGCGTAGATGCTTTCGTGCACGATCAGGCGGCGGGTGGTGGTGCAGCGCTGGCCGGCGGTGCCGACCGCGCCGAACGCGATCGCCGGGATCGCCAGCTTCAGGTCGGCGGTGGGGTCGACGATGATCGCGTTGTTGCCGCCCAGTTCCAGCAGCGAACGGCCCATGCGGCGCGCGACGCGCTCGCCGACCATGCGGCCGACCTTGGTCGAGCCGGTGAAGCTGACCAGCGGCACGCGCTTGTCGTCGACGAACTGCTGCGCGAGGTCGCTGCCGGCGTCGTTGAACAGGTAGAACAGGTCCGGGAAGCCGCCGGCCTTCAGCGCGTCGTTGCAGATCTTCATGGCCGCGATCGCCGACAGCGGCGTCTTCGGCGAGGGCTTCCAGATCGAGACGTCGCCGCAGATCGCGGCCACGAAGCTGTTCCAGGCCCACACCGCGACCGGGAAGTTGAAGGCCGAGATGATCCCGACGATGCCGATCGGGTGCCACTGCTCGTACATGCGGTGGCCCGGGCGCTCGGAATGCATGGTCAGGCCGTAGAGCTGGCGCGACAGACCGACGGCGAACTCGCCGATGTCGATCATTTCCTGCACCTCGCCGTCACCCTCGGGCTTGGACTTGCCCATCTCCAGCGCGACCAGCGAACCCAGCGCGTCCTTGTGCGTGCGCAGGGCGTCGGCGCAGAGGCGGATGGCTTCGCCGCGACGCGGGGCCGGCGTCGTGCGCCAGACCTTGAACGTGGCCTGCGCGCGTTCCATCAGCAGGTCGTAATCGGCCTGCGAGGACGCATGCACCCGGCCCAGCACCTCGCCCGTGGTCGGATTGACCGGCTCCAGCACGCCGGCGTCGGTGGTCTTCGACCATTCGCCATGGCCGAGGTAGGTGCCGGATTCGCTGGCACCGAGGCCGAGGGCGGACAGGACGGGGTGGGTCATCGGGGGAACTCCTGGGGTGCTGGCCGACCGCCCGCGATCAGGGGCATCGGCATCGAACGGAAGGGAATGCGAAGCGAACAGGCAGACAACGGACACTCCGGCAACTGGCGGCCCCGACACGATTCGAACGTGCGACCTGTCCCTTAGGAGGGGACCGCTCTATCCAGCTGAGCTACGGGGCCGAAGCGGCGATTATCGCAGGCTTGGCCGGCCCCCGGCACCCCCGCGAAAGCCGCGCCGGGCTCCGTCGATCCGACGACGCGGGGCGCGGGCGTCGTCGGTTTGGCCGAAGGCACATGGACCCTGCCGGCCGATTGCGGCGATGATCGGTCCCGGACCGGCCGCCGGATGCGGCATGCAGATGCAGCAACGGGCGGCGACCGGCATCCGAACCACACCGTCACACACCAGGGAGAGGCAGACATGTCGCAGGCAACAGGGGGCAGTACGGACGGCGACCAGCCGATCCGCGACACGGTGCAATCGATCGAAGCGGCGCGCGATGCGCGGCCGAACATCCTGATGATCCTCGTCGACCAGCTGTACTACCCGGGTCCGGGGTACGGCGACGCGGGGTTCGCGAACGGGATCAAGCAGGTGCTGGATTTCGTCGGCGACATCGATCCGGAGACCAACCCGTGGGCGAAGCATTTCCCCGGGTTCTGCAAGCTGCGCGAACACGCGACGGTGTTCACCGACCACACCATCGCCGAGTCGGCGTGCATCCCCAGCCGCGCCAGCCTGATGACCGGGCAGTACGGCCCGCGCACGGGCGTCACCCAGACCGACGGGCTGTTCAAGAGCGGCGATGCACAGAACTTCCCGTGGCTGCCGCCGAACGGCACGCCGACGGCGGGCGACTGGTTCCGCGCGCTGGGCTACACCACGCACTACTTCGGCAAGTGGCACGTCAGCGAGCCGCCGGAGCACACGCTGCAGCAGTACGGGTTCGGCGATTGGGAGCTGTCGTGGCCGGAGCCGCACGGGTCGTCGATCAACAACCTCGGCACGTTCCGCGACTACCAGTTCGCCGATCTCGCCTGCACGTTCCTGCGCTGCCGCGGGCTGGGCGTGCCGTACAACCGCGCGCTGTCGCAGCAGGGCATGGACGCGCCGCTGGACACGCGCCAGCCGCGCACCGCGCCGTTCTTCGCGGTGTGCTCGTTCACCAACCCGCACGACATCGCGACCTATCCGGCGCTGCCGCGCGGGCTGAAGCCGAGTTTCCCCGGCGACGACCAGACGACGATTCCGACGATCGGTCCCGGCGGCGCGGTGCCGATCCCGCCACAGGGCAGTGTCAGCATCGCGCCGACCGAAGGCACGTTCCACGTCCCGCTGAACCCGACCGGCCTGCCGCAGGACTGCGCCACGCCGTCGCCGACGCAGGACGAGAATCTGCTCACCAACAACAAGCCGCGCGCGCAGTACGACACCTCGTACAAGGTCGCGCTGGGCCTGGCCGCGAAGACCGGCCTGGCGGTCGGGCAGCGCATCGGCGGCGACGAAGCGACGGTGCTGGCGAACTCGGTGAAGGCGACGCTGGGCGTCACCATCCCGTTCCAGCTGCAGCGCGAACCCGATGACGCGGCGACCGGGTTCCTGCAGTACTACGCCTACATGATCTCGATGGTCGACCGGCACATCCTCAAGGTGCTGACGGCGCTGGAGGACAGCGGCCTGCGCGAGAACACCGTCGTCGTGTTCGCGTCCGACCACGGCGAGTACGGCGCTGCGCATGGCATGCAGATCGAGAAGTGGCACGGCGCCTACCAGGAAGTGGTGCACGTGCCGCTGCTGATCAGCCTCCCGAAGTCGCATGCGTCGCGGATCGACACCCGCGTGGTCACCGCGCAGACCAGCCACATCGACGTGCTGCCGACGCTGCTGAAGCTGGCGGACGCCACCGACGCGCACATCGAACGCGCGCGCCGCGAACTGTCCAAGACCCACGCCGCGGCGCCGCTGCCGGGCGCGAACCTCAGGCCGCTCCTGCGCGATCCGCATGCGCCGGTGATCGGCCCCGATGGCCGCGAACGCAAGGGCGTGCTGTTCGTCACCGACGACATGATCACCGAGCCGCTGCCGCGCGACGACGACCCGCACAACGTGCAGTCCTGGCAGCAGTACGCGGTGTACGCCGCGACGGTCGACCTGCTGCGCACGCCGCCGGCGGACGGCGCGCCGCCGCATGCCTACCTGCCCGATCTCGCGGCCGGCGCGGTGCTGCAGCCGGCGCACGTGCGCGCGCTGCGCAGCGGCGCGTGGAAGCTGGTGCGCTACTGTGATCCGTGGAGCGAGCGCCCGGTGCCTGACCAATGGGAGCTGTACAACCTCGCGCTCGATCCGATCGAGAACATCAACCTGCTCGTGTACGACGGCACGTTCCCGACGCCGATCGCGTCGCTGCCCGGCGAATTGACCTCGGACCAGGTGATCGCGATCGCCAACGAGTTGTACGAAGAACTGCGCCGGCAGGAAGCCGCGCACCTGTCGCCGTATCCGTCGGCGCATCCCAGTGCCGGCGCGACCTCGCACTGACGCATCGGCACCCCCGCAGGCACAAAAAAACGGGGCCCCGTGCAGGGCCCCGTCACCGGATCGGCGCTCGAGATGATGGCGCCGCATCGGGTTCGCGTGATCGTTCAACGCAGTGCGGCGATCACTCCGGACGCACGTCGACGCGGACGCGCATGCGATCACCGGGGTGGTGGTCGGTGCGGGTGACGTACTGGCGGCCGGCGTATTCGTAGGTCACGTCGTACATCGTGATGCTGGTCGGCGCGTAGCGGCCGTCGTCGCGGGCGTCGACCGGATCGCAGACGCGGACCACCGCGCGGCGCGGCGGCTGCTTGTTGCGCTGGGCCTGCTCGTACACGCCGCGACCGGCCATGCCGCCGACCATCGAACCCACCGCTGCGGTGGCGTAGCGGGCGGAGCCGCCGCCGACCTTGCTGCCCAGTGCGGCGCCGACGATGCCGCCGATCACGGTCGCGACGTTGCGGCCTGTCTCGGTGCCGTAGCGACGCTCGCCGTAGCCGTCGTCGTAGCCGCGATCACTGCCGTGGCCGTCATTGCCGTAGTAACCATCATCGTAGCGATCGTCGCCGTAGCCGTCGTTGGCGGCGTACTGGCCGCCTTCGGTGTAGCAGCGGCCCGACGAGACGCGGGTCGGCGCGGTCTGCTGGATCACGGGATCCACGCGCACCACGCGGGCGTAGTCGTAATAGGGGGCCTCGGCGCTGTAGCGGTCCTGCACCGGCGCCGGTGCGCGCGTCTGGGCGGAAGCGAGGCCGGTGGCGGCGATCAGGGCGGAAGCGAGGATCGTGGCGGCGATGCGAGGCATGGTGGGCTCCGGGCGCCGGGATGGCGCGACCCGCACCGTAGGGGGCACGGGATAACGGATTGCTGAATTTTTAACGGCACCGGGCCTGCGGAAGCCCTGCGTTTAGCCACGCCTCAGGCGAAATGCACGGCGTGTTCGCGTTTTCCGCACGGAAAACGGTTTCGCAGGTTCCGGCCGTTTCGTTCGGATTTTTCCGACATCCGGACGCGTCGTCCGCCGATGGGCCGGGCTGCGCCGCCGCGGAATCCTGTGCACCCGTCCGATGAAGGATCCTTCGGTGCTCGATCCGCGATTCGCGCTTGCCCTGCTCGCGGGCAAGCTGGCCTGCCTGTGGCTGCCCGCGCCACCGCCGCCCTGCGTGCTCGTGTGGATTGCGTGCGCGGCCGTGCTGCTGCGCTGGCCGCAGCCGCGTGCGCCGCTGTGGCTGGCGGTGCTCTGTGCCGGCTTCGTGCTGGCCGGCGTGCGTGCCGAGGTTGCGTTGTCGCGACAACTGCCGCCGGAAATGGAGGCTCAGGTCGCGACCGTCCGCGGCACCGTGGTGGAACTGCCCGCGCACGAGCCGCGCCGCACCCGCTTCACGTTCGTCGTCGACGATGCCGCGGACCAGCCGACCGCGCTGCGCGGCCGGCGCCTGCGGCTGTCGTGGTACGACGCCTACGACGCGCCGCCGTTCCCGCCGCATGCGCCGCGTTATCGCGTGGCGGCCGGCAGTCGCTGGCATTTCGAGGTGAAGCTGCGCGCGCCGCGCGGTTTGCGCGATCCCGGCACGGCCGACGTCGAGAAGCAGTTGCTGATCGACCGCATCGTCGCCACCGGCCATGTGCGCGACGAAACCGAAGCGCGACGGATCGCGCCGCCGGGCGGGCTCGATGCCTGGCGCGAGCGCATGTCGGCGCGGATCGCCGCCGCGGTGCCGGACGAGGGCGCGCGCTTCGTGCGTGCGTTGGCGCTGGGCGACACCCGCGGCCTCGACGACACCGACTGGGCGCGGCTGCGCGCGGCCGGGCTCACGCATCTGATCGCGATCTCCGGCTTCCATGTCGGTCTCGTCGCCGGTGCGGTCGCGTGGGTCGTGCGCGGCCTGTGGTGGTTGTGGCCGGCGCTCGGGCGGCGCTGGCCACGCCCGCAGGCGATGCCGCTCGCGGCGATGCTCGGCGCGCTCGGTTACGCCGCGTTGGCCGGCTTCGCGCTGCCGACGGTGCGCACGGTGCTGATGATCGCCGTCGTCGCGGCCGGGCGGCTGTCTCGGCGTGCGAGCCGGCCCGTCGACAGCCTCGCACTAGCGGCGATCGCGGTGCTGCTGTTCGATCCGCTGTCGGCGCTGACCGCCGGGTTCTGGCTGAGCTTCGGCGGCGTCGCCTGGCTGCTGTGGTGCCTGCCGCAGGGCGACGCGCGCCCGGTCCGCGCCTTCTTCGCCGCGCAGGGCGTCGCCACGCTCGGCCTGCTGCCGCTGGGCGTGGCGCTGTTCGGACAGGCGTCGCTGGTCGGGCCGCTGGCGAATCCGGTCGCGATCCCCTGGTGGAGCCTCGTCGTGGTGCCGCTGTCGCTGCTCGGCACCGCGCTGGAGGCGCTGCATGCCGGCTGGGGCGGGCCGCTGTGGCGCGCCGCCGCGGCGTGCTTCGAGCCGAGCTGGCGCCTGTTCGCGTGGCTGGCCGACGGGCCGCTGGCGCTGTGGTGGCTGCCGGAGGCCGCCTCGTTCGCGATGCCGCTCGCGCTGCTGTCGGCGTTCTGGCTGCTGTTGCCGCGCGGTGTGCCGGGGCGGTCGCTGGCGCTGCTGCTGTGGCTGCCGCTGCTGTGGCCGGATCGCCACCTGCCGCAGCCCGGCGAGGCCGAAATCGTCGTGCTGGACGTCGGACAGGGACTCTCGGTGCTGGTGCGCACGCGGACGCATGCGCTGCTCTACGACATGGGTCCGGCGCAGCCCGACGGCTTCGATGCCGGCGAGCACGCGATCACGCCGGCGCTGCATGCGCTCGGCGTGCCCCGGCTCGACGCGAGCGTCGTGAGCCATGGCGACAACGACCATGTCGGCGGTTTCGGCGCGGTCGCCGCCGAGTTCCCGATCACGCGTCGGTTCGCGCCGCCGGAGAGCGGGCTGGAGACGAAACTCGGGCGCTTCCGCGCCTGTCGCGGCGGTGACGGCTGGAGCTGGGACGGCGTGCGTTTCCGTTTCCTGCACCCGCCGGTCCATTTTCCGTACCTGCGCAACGAATCGAGCTGTGTGCTGCGAGTGGAGACGGCGCATGGCGCGGCGTTGCTGACCGGCGACATCGGCGACGTGATCGAGCGCCGGCTGGTGCGGGAGGCGGGGGCGTCGCTGCGGGCCGACCTGGTGCTGGTCGCGCACCACGGCAGTGCGGGTTCATCGGATCCGGTGTTCGTGGACGCGACCCGCGCCCGGTTCGCGGCGATCTCCGCCGGCCACGGCAACCGGTTCCGCCATCCGCGGCCGCAGATCGTGGCGCGCTGGCGCGAGGCCGGCGCACGCACGCCGCTGACCGCCGACGCCGGGGCATTGCGCTTTCGGGTGGCGGCCGGCGGCGTGTCTCTGGCGACCGAACGCGGCCGCCATCCGCGGCTGTGGGATGCCGCCGCGCTGCGTCGACGGCGGCTCGGTGGGGGTCCTGCCGCTGGGCTATCCTATGGCCGTGACGACGACCCCCATCGATGACGGCCACGGGCCGGAGGATGCGACGTGCTGGAACTGGTGAAGGCGGGCGGATGGCCCATGATTCCGCTGCTGCTGCTGACCGTCCTGGCGGTGGGCATCGTGCTCGAACGCTTCTGGAGCCTGCGTCGCAAGACCGTGCTGCCGCCTGGCCTGGGCGACGAGGTCCGCGCCTGGGCCGCCCGGGGCAACCTCGACCCGACCCACATCGAGTCGCTGCGCCGCACCTCGCCGCTGGGCGCGCTGCTGGCCGCCGCGCTGGACGTGCGCCAGCGCCCCCGCGACCAGATCCGCGAGCGCATCGAGGACGTCGGCCGCCATCTCGTGCACCGCATGGAGCGCTTCCTCAACGCGCTCGGCACCATCGCTTCTGCTGGGCCGCTGCTGGGCCTGTTCGGCACCGTGGTCGGCATGATCCAGATGTTCCTGGGCATCCTCGACAACGGCATCGGCGACGTGAACCAGCTCGCCGGCGGCATCGGCAAGGCGCTGGTCTGCACCGCGACCGGCATGATCGTGGCGATCCCGGCGCTGGTCTTCCACCGCTATTTCCGCGGCCGCATCGCCGGCTACATCGTCGACATGGAACACGAGGCGATCCAGTTGCTGGACACCCTCGATCCCGTGCGCCCCGGCGCCCCGGGCGCGCCCGGCGGCCGCGGCATCGTGCCGCCGGTGCGCGGGGACTGAGCCCATGGTCGCGTTGCGCGTCGCCCTGGTCCTGCTGTG
This sequence comes from Lysobacter sp. DMC104, assembly GCF_056313665.1. Classification (NCBI taxonomy): domain Bacteria; kingdom Pseudomonadati; phylum Pseudomonadota; class Gammaproteobacteria; order Lysobacterales; family Lysobacteraceae; genus Lysobacter; species Lysobacter sp. DMC104. The sequence goes on from NZ_JBQUZW010000015.1 coordinate 47,934, forward strand.
CGCCGCGGTCGTCGCATGGCCGGTGGGGCATGCCATCGTCGTCGGCCTGCGCACCGGCAAGTTGCCGCACAGCGACAGCACGTCGGTGGTCGTGCGCGGCACGCACCCGGTCCGCTTCTGGGCGCTGATGGTGCTGTTCCTCGCGATGCTGGCGCTGCTGGGTTACGGCGCCGGCCTCGGCCTCCAGCGCGCGCTGGCCTGATCCGCCTTTTCGAGACGCCCACGCCATGCGCATCCGCGATTTCCGTGCCGACGACGAACCCGAGATCAACCTGATCCCGATGATCGACGTCGTGCTGTGCCTGATCATCTTCTTCGTCGTCACCACCACCTTCGATGCGCGTTCGGTGCTGAAGCTGCAGTTGCCGAAGGCGCAGGGCGAAGCCAGCGAGTCGCCGTCGAAGTCGCTGAGCGTGCTGGTCAATGCCGACGGCCGCTATTTCGTGCAGGACCGCGAGGCGCTGCGCACCGACGTCGAATCGCTGAAGCGGACGATCACCGAGGTCGCCGGTGCCGACCGCAGCCGACCGGTGCTGCTGCGCGCCGATGCGCGCACGCCGCACCAGTCCGTGGTGACGGCGCTGGATGCGCTGGGTCAGCTCGGTTTCCGCCGGATCAGCATCGCCACCGCGCCGGAAACCCGCGCCGAAGCGAAGGCCGCGACCCCGGCCGGGACGCGCCGGTGAGCCCGTCCGACCGTGCCCCGGCATGGCCGGTCTACAAGCGACTGCTCGGATTCGCCGAGCCGTACCGGCCGCTGCTGCTGCTGGCGCTGGCCGGCCTGCTGATCGAAGCCGGTGCCGGTTCGGCGTTCATGAAGCTCATGGAGCCGGTGGTCAACGAGACCTTCATCAGCCGCAACACCGAGCTGAGCCTGATCCTGCCGCTGACCATCGTCGGTCTGTTCGTGGTCCGCGGCATCGCCGGATACGTCACCGACATCTGCATGGGGCGTTCTGCGCGCAGCATCGCCCGCGACCTGCGCGTGAAGGTGCTCGGCAAGTACCTGCGCCTGCCGGGCCAGCGCTTCGACAGCGAGCCGGTGCCGGCCATGCTGATGCGTCTGGGGTCCGACAGCGACCAGGTGGCGAATGCCGCCGTCGACGCCGCGAAGGTGATGCTGCAGCAGTCGTTCCAGATCATCGGTGCGCTGGGCGTGATGCTGTGGACCAGTTGGCAGGTCACGATCGCCATCCTGGTGATGGCGCCGCCGCTGGCGTTCCTCATGGACAAGGTCGCCAGGCGCTACCGCCGTTTCAGCCATCGTGTGCAGGAGAGTGGCGCGCGGCTGCTGCAGGCGGCGGACCAGGCGCTGAACAACCAGCAGGAAGTGAAGATCTACGGCGCGCAGGAGGCGGAACTCGGGCGCTACGCGGCGCTGGCCGACGAGAACCTGCGTCTGGCGATGAAGGTGGAGTCGACCCGCAGCATTTCCTCGGCGGTGGTCCAGTTGATGGGGGCGGTCGGGTTGGCGTTGCTGCTGTTCTTCGCCGGTCGCGAGGCCATGGCCGGCCGCCTGAGCGCCGGCGGTTTCGTCTCGCTGATGATGTCGATGATGGCGATGATCCCCGCCCTCAAGCAGCTCACCAACGTGCAGAACATGCTGCAGAAGGGCATCGCGTCGGCCGAACGCCTGTTCGGCGTGCTCGACGCCGAGCAGGAGGTCGATCGCGGCACGCGCACCCTCGACCGCGCCCGCGGCGAACTCGAATTCCGCGACGTCGGCGCGCGTTATCCCGGCCAGAACGCGGCCGCGCTGGACGGCGTGTCGTTCGTCGCGAAGCCGGGCACGGTGACCGCGATCGTCGGCCGCTCCGGCAGCGGCAAGTCCAGCCTCGTGAAGCTGATCCCGCGGTTCTACGAACCCGAGGCCGGCCGGATCCTGCTCGACGGCCATCCGGTCGACGAGTACCGCCTCGCCGACCTGCGCCGGCAGATCGCGCTGGTCAGCCAGCAGGTGATGCTGTTCGACGGCAGCGTCGCCGAGAACGTGGCCTACGGCGAACTCGCCGACCACGACGCCGCGCACCTGCGCAAGGCGCTCGACGCCGCGAACGCCAGCGAATTCGTCGACACGCTGGCGGACGGCGCCGGGACCGGCATCGGCAGCAAGGGCGGTCGCCTCTCCGGCGGCCAGCGCCAGCGCCTCGCCATCGCCCGCGCGATCCTCAAGGACGCGCCGATCCTGATCCTCGACGAGGCCACCGCCGCGCTCGACAACGAATCCGAGCGGCTGGTGCAGGATGCGCTGAACCGGCTGATGCCCGACCGCACCACGCTGGTCATCGCGCACCGGCTGTCGACCATCGAGCATGCCGATCAGGTGCTGGTGCTGGATCGCGGCCGGCTGGTCGAACAGGGCACCCACGCCGAGCTGCTGGCCCGCGACGGGCTCTACGCGCGCCTGCACCGCATGTCGTTCCGCGAACCGGGCGCCGCGGACGCCGCGCCGTGAGCGGCCGCCGGCCGCCGGGCTACTGGTTCGGCGAGGGCACGCCGCCCGTGCCCGTGCGCGCGCTGTCGAAGCTTTACGCCGGCGTCGTGGCCGCACGTGCGGCGCTCTATCGCCGCGGCTGGCTGCGCAGCCGCCATCCCGGCAAACCGGTGATCGTGGTCGGCAACGTCATCGCCGGCGGCAGCGGCAAGACGCCGCTGACGATCGCGCTGGTCGAGCGCCTGCGCGCCGACGGCTTCACCCCCGGTGTCGCCAGCCGCGGCTACGGCCGCGCCGAGGCCGGCACGCCGCGCTGGGTCGATGCCGCGCTGGACCCGCGCCTCGGCGGCGACGAACCCGTGCTGATCGCGCGCCGCACCGGCGTGCCGGTGCGGGTCGACGCCGATCGCGCCGCCGCGGCGCAGGCGCTGGTCGACGCCGGCTGCGACGTGATCGTCTGCGACGACGGCCTGCAGCACTACCGGCTGGCGCGCGATATCGAGATCGAAGTCATCGACGGCCGTCGCCGCTACGGCAACGGCCTGCCGATCCCGGCCGGCCCGATGCGCGAACCCGCCGCGCGCGGCGCGCGCTGCGACTTCCGCGTGCTGAACCTCGGCAGCGACGACGGCGAGGCCGGCTTCGGCGAATGGCCGATGCGACTGGTCTCCGATGCCGTCGTCGCCATGCGCGGCGCGCGCACCGCGCCGCTGTCCGCGTTCGCCGGCCAGCGCGTACATGCCGTCGCCGGCATCGGCGATCCCGAGCGTTTCTTCGCGATGCTGCGCGGCCAGGGCATCGCCGTCGTGCCGCACGCCTTCGCCGACCACCACGCCTACCGCGCCGAAGACCTCGCCTTCGGCAGCGACCTGCCGGTGCTGATGACCGAGAAGGACGCGGTGAAGTGCGCCGCCTTCGCCGACGCGCGCTGCTGGTCGGTGCCGGTGCGCGCGGCGCTGCCGGAAGCCTTCTGGATCGCGCTGCTGGAAAAGCTCAAGCCTGCGTGACGTTCACCCGTTTCCTCCTGCCTCCTTCGATGCCATGACCGCCACCGACTTCGTCGTCGCCATTCCCGCCCGCTTCGCGGCCAGCCGGCTGCCGGGCAAGCCGCTGCGCCTGCTCGGCGGCGAACCGCTGGTGCTGCACGTCGCCCGCCGCGCGCTGGCCGCGGGTGCGCGCGAGGTCTGGGTCGCCACCGACGACGCCCGCATCGCCGATGCGCTGGCCAGCAGCGGCGTGCGCATCGCGATGACCTCGCCCGACCACGCCTCCGGCACCGACCGACTTGCCGACTGCGCGGCGCAGGCCGGCTGGGACGACGCCACCGTCGTCGTGAACCTGCAGGGCGACGAGCCGTTCGCGCCGGCCGCGGGCATCCGCGCGGTCGCGGAGACGCTGGTCGCCAGCGGCGCGCCGATGAGCACGCTGGCGACGGAGATCGCCGATGCGGAACAGCTGTTCGACCCCAACACGGTCAAGCTGGTCCGGGCCGGGAACGGCGATGCGCTGTACTTCAGCCGGGCGCCGATCCCGTGGGCGCGCGACGCCTTCGCCCGCGACCGCGCCGCGCTGCCGGCGGGTGGCCCGTGGCTGCGCCACATCGGCATTTACGGCTACCGCGCCGGTTTCCTGAAGCAGTTCGCCGCGCTGCCGCCGTCGCCGCTGGAGCGGATCGAATCGCTGGAACAGCTGCGCGCGCTGGAGGCCGGGCACCGGATCGCGGTGGCGATCACGCCGGCACCGTTTCCGCCGGGCATCGACACGCCCGAAGATCTCGATCGTGCGGAGCGCCACCTCGCTGCGCAGCGGGCCGGGGGCTGAGGTGCGCCTGCTGATGGTCTGTCTCGGCAACATCTGCCGGTCGCCGCTGGCCGAGGGCGCGTTCCGCGCCCACCTCGACCGTCGCGGGCTGGACTGGATCGAGGTCGATTCGGCCGGCACCGGCGGCTGGCACGCCGGCGAACCGCCGGACCGGCGCAGCATCGCGGTTGCCGCGGCGGCCGGGGTCGACATCCGCGGCCAGCGCGCGCGGAAGCTGCGCCGGGACGACTTCGCCACGTTCGACTGGCTGCTCTGCGCCGACCGCAGTGTCCTGCGCGACGTGCGCGCGATGGCGCCGGCCGGTGCCAGTGCGCAGGCGGCGCTGCTGCTGGACTGGGCCGGACAGGGCGAGGACGCCGAGATCCCCGATCCCTACACCGGGGGTGCGGAAGACTTCCGTCGGGTCTGGGCCATGGTCGACGCTGCGGCCGCCGCCGGTGTCGAACGCCTCGCACGAGCCGGTCGCCGCGCTGATGGCGGTTGACGCTCGCGCCCGGACTGCGGATGCTGATCGACGCATGGACACTTCGCTCGCTCCCGAATTTCCCGCCTCGCTGGAATGGCTGAACCTGGCCGCGCCGCTGCGCATGGCGCAGCTGCGTGGCCGGATCGTCGCCCTGGTCTTCGTCAACGCCGGTTCGGCGTGGTGCCAGCAGCGGCTCGCCGACCTTGCCACCCTGCGCAAGCGCCACGTCGACCAATTGCACGTGGTCGCGATCCATGTGCCGCGCTTCGACCACGAACGCGATGCCAAGCGCGCATCGCGCCGGCTGCAGCGGCAGCCGCTGGACTTCCCGCTGGCCCACGACGCCGACTGGGTGGCGTGGCAGCACTACGGCATCGACGCCTGGCCCACGGTCGTGCTGATCGATGGCCAGGGCATGATCCGCGGCCGGATCGTGGGCGACACGCCGGTCCGCGACCTCGAGGCGGCGTTCGCGAAGCTCCGTGCCGACGAGGCGCCGCAATCGTTGCAGGTCGAACCGTACGAGGTCAGGCGCAACCGTGATCCCGACCTGCCGCTGCGCTACCCGATGGGCATCGCCGTCGGCGACCAGTACGTCTATGTGGTCGACTCCGGCCACCACCGGGTGCTGGAGTGCACCCCGGCCGGTCGCATCCATCGCCAGTTCGGCAGCGGCGGCCCCGGCTTCATCGACGGCCCGATGGAACTGGCGGCGTTCCAGAACCCGCAGGGCCTGAGCCTGCAGCGCGACGTGCTGTACGTGGCCGACACCGGCAACCATGCGGTGCGCCGGATCAAGCTCGGCACCGGCGACGTCGAGACGCTGGTCGGCGCCGGCCGCCCCGGCTCGCCGAACGAAGGCACCGTGCACGATCCGCGCGCGATCGCGCTGGATCATCCGCGTGGCGTCGCGGTGTCGCCCTCGAACATCGTCTGCATCTCCACCGCCGGCGACAACCGGATCTGGGCCTACGACCTCGGCGACCGCTCGATGCGCCTGCTCGCGGGCTCCGGCGCGATGACCCTGGTCGACGGCGAAGGCCCGTCGGCCGGCTTCGTCGGCCCGAGCGGCCTGGCGCTGGTGCAGCAGATCCTCTACGTCTGCGACGAGGCTGGTTCGGCCATCCGCAGCGTCCACCTGCGCAGTCGCCAGGTGACGACGCTGGTCGGGCAGGGCGCCTGGCGCTTCGGCAACATCGAGGGCTCGCGTACCGACGCGCTGCTGCAGCAGCCGCAGGCGATCGCGCTGGACGGCAAGGCGCCGGTGCTGTGGGTCGCCGACAGCGGCAACGACCAGTTGCGCACACTGCGCCTGGGCGGCGGCGAGCTGAGCACCATCAGCCTGCCCCAGCGCCTGCATTGCCCGGCCGGTCTCGCCGTGCACAACGGCGTGGTCTGGATCGCCGATACCGACGCCCACGCGGTCCTGCGCTTCGACCCGGGCGACGGCAGCCTGCGGCAGATCCCGATCGGCGAGTGAGCCCGGTCCGATGCGGACGCGGACGCTGGAACGGTTGCGGTGGCTGAGCGTGCTGTGCCTGGTCGGTGCGGCGGTCTGCTTCATGCTGGTCAATCGACGGACGAATGCGCTTGAACGGGACTGGGCGCATTTCCCGTCGCCCGCGCCGGGCATGTCGGTGAGGACGATGGTCGACGTGCAGGGAACGGCGCGTTACCAAGTCCGGATGGACACGCCCCTGCCGCTGGCGGCGCGCCACGACGTGCATTTCCTCGACCTGCCGTCGCAGCCGGCCGATTTGCGTCTATTGATCGGGAGCGGGCGCGGTGCCGCGAAGACGGTCGACATCCGTGTGCTCCACTTCTGCCCGGTATCGGGCGGGGACGGCATCGCCACCTATTGCTCGGAACCGTTCGAGATGGCGTCGGGGCAGCAAGACATCGAAGTGTCGGTGGCGGATGACGGGCTGCCGCCGGGGCGAGACTTGAGCATCGTCGAGATCGGCGAGGGTTCGGGTTTCCTCATCGTGCAGGATTTCATGCGTTTCTTCGGTTGGGCCGCCCTTGCGATCGGCTCGGCGCTGTGGATCGCGCTCGCGTTCGCCCGCCGTTACGCGACTTCCGACGCCCCGCGCTGATGGTCAGGGCCAGCACCGAAACGCCCGAGACGCCGCCCTTCGACGGCCGCGCCTTCGCCCGCGAGCTGACGCCTGCGCCGGGCGTGTACCGCATGTACGCGGTCGACGACAGCCTGCTGTACGTCGGCAAGGCGGCGTCGCTGAAGAAGCGCGTCGCCAGCTACTTCACCAAGGCGCTGCAGGCGCGTACCGCGGCGATGGTGGCGCAGATCGCGCGCATGGAAGTGACGGTCACGCGCACGCCGGGCGAGGCGCTGCTGCTCGAGAACCAGCTGATCAAGTCGCTCAAGCCGCGCTACAACGTGCTGCTGCGCGACGACAAGAGTTACCCGTACGTCGTGCTGACCCGCGAAGCCTGGCCGCGGATCGCGTTCCACCGCGGTGGCCGCTCGCTGCCGGGGCGTTACTTCGGCCCGTACCCGAGCGTGCCGGCGGTGCGCGAGACGCTCAACCTGATGCACAAGATCTTCCGCCTGCGCAGCTGCGAGGACAGCGTCTTCCGCAACCGTTCGCGGCCGTGCCTGCAATACCAGATCGGCCGTTGCAGCGCCCCCTGCGTGGGATTGGTGCCGGCGCGCGATTACGCCGACGCCGTGCGCCGGGCGACGCTGTTCCTCGACGGGCGCAGCGACGAGCTGACGGCCGAGCTGACAGCGGCGATGGAAGAGGCCAGCGCGCGGCTCGACTTCGAGGACGCGGCGCGCTTGCGCGACCTGGTCGCGACCATCCGCAAGCTGCAGTCGCGGCAGTACGTCGACGGCCAGGCGGCCGATCTCGATGTGCTGGCGGTCGCGATGCGTGGCGCGCAGGCCTGCGTGATGCTGCTGACCTTCCGCGACGGCCGCAACCTCGGTACCCGCGCCTTCTTCCCGAAGACCAACGGCGAGGACAGCGCCGAGGCGGTGCTGGGCGCGTTCGTCTCGCAGTACTACGGCGAGCAGGTGCCGCCGCGCGAGATCGTGCTGGATCGCGACATCCCCGATCGCGAACTGCTGGAAGAGGCGTTCGGCGTCTCCGCCGGACGCAAGGTGCAGCTCAAGACCAGCGTGCGCGGCGAGCGTGCGGGGTACGTCGATCTCGTCCGCCGCAACGCCGAACTGTCGCTGGCGACCGAGATCGGCAGCAACGCCGCCCAGCGCGCCCGCGCGGAATCGCTGCGCGACCTGCTGGGGCTGGACGACGTGCCGCGGCGGATCGAGTGCTTCGACATCAGCCACACCATGGGCGAGGCCACCGTGGCCTCGTGCGTGGTGTTCGACGCCGACGGCCCCGTGCGCAGCCAGTACCGCCGCTACAACATCGAGGGCGTGGCCCCGGGTGATGATTACGCGGCGATGCACCAGGCGCTGGAACGGCGCTTCCGCAAGGCCGCCGAGGCGACGGAGGCCGCGGCGCAGGCCGGCGAGGGCGAGGCACCGGCCTCCGCCGTGCTGCCCGACCTCCTGCTGATCGACGGCGGTGCCGGGCAGGTGGCCCAGGCGCATGCCGTGCTGGCGGACCTGGGCATCGCCGAGGTCCGCGTGGTCGGCGTCGCCAAGGGCGAGGCGCGGCGGGCGGGCGACGAGACGTTGCTGCTGCCGGACGGCCGTGAACTGCACCCCGGGGCAGGCTCGCCGGGCCTGCAATTCGTCCAGCAGGTGCGCGACGAGGCCCACCGGTTCGCCATCACCGGCCACCGCGGGCGGCGCCAGAAGGCCCGCACGGCGAGCAAGCTGGAAGAAATTCCCGGAATCGGACCGCGCCGACGCGCTAATCTGTTGCGGCATTTCGGCGGTCTGGGCGGCCTGAAGGCGGCCGGCGTCGAGGAGATCGCCCGGGTCGCGGGCATCGACGCCGCGCTTGCCCAACGCATCTACGCCGCCCTCCACGGTCTGGAGTTCCAGGAAGGTCCATGAAATTGACGATCCCGACCATGCTCACCCTTGCCCGGATCGTGATGATCCCGGTGATGGTGCTGGTCTTCTATCTGCCGTACCGCTGGAGCAACTTCGCCACTGCTGCGGTGTTCGCACTCGCGGCGGTGACCGACTGGCTGGACGGCTGGGTCGCGCGCCGCTACGGCCTGCATTCGGCGTTCGGCGCGTTCCTCGATCCGGTCGCGGACAAGCTGATGGTGGCGGTCGCGCTGTTCCTGATCGTGCAGGGCCATCCCACGCCGTGGATGGCGTTCTGGGCGGCGGTGATCGTCGGTCGCGAGATCGCGGTGTCGGCGCTGCGCGAATGGATGGCGGAGATCGGCCAGCGCGCGACGGTGAAGGTCGCGATGATCGGCAAGATCAAGACGGTGGTGCAGATGCTCGCGCTGCTGGCGCTGCTGTATTCCGTGGTGCCCGGACAGCGACCGGCGCCGTGGCCGCAGGACCCCGTGTTCCATGTCGGCGACTGGATGCTTGCGGTCGCCGCGTTGCTGACGCTGTGGTCGGGCGCCCAGTATCTGATCGCCGCGTGGCCCGCTTTGATGGCGGATGAAAAAAAGACTGTTGACATGGGCGAATCAGACGCTAAAATTTCAACTCCACCGCGGGAATAGCTCAGTTGGTAGAGCACGACCTTGCCAAGGTCGGGGTCGCGAGTTCGAGTCTCGTTTCCCGCTCCAGTTTCAGACGTGCCCCGGCTTGCCGGGGCTCGTTTTATCAAGACCCAGGGATGTCCACGCGTTTCGACGCATGTGCAATCGGGTCGCCCCCGTCACTGGCTTGGTGGCAGAGTGGTCATGCAGCGGACTGCAAATCCGCGTACGCCGGTTCGATTCCGACCCAAGCCTCCAGTTTCCGCGAAACCCGCTTCGGCGGGTTTCGTCGTTTCTGGCCTCTCGCATCCGATTGCGCATCCGCATCCGGACGCGCTCGCCGGACCTGATGTGTCGGGTCGAACGCATGGGCGATGCCCTCCCTGTCGTTCCGTTCCCGGTTTCGCCTGATCCTGCCTCGATGCCTGTTGCCGATCGCTGCGTGTCATGCGGTGGTGCCGGCACGCGTCATCCCCTGCCGGCATCATCGTGCGCGGACCGTCGTGTTCGAACGACCACCAGGGCCGATGCGTCCGTGTCGAACGTGGTCACTGTCCCCTCGTGACGACCTCCGATGCGTTTTCTTCCTGCCGATGTCGCCATCCCCGGCCTCGATCGCGTTCATGCGGCTTTCCCGTCAGCCGGGCGTGCTCCCGCGCACGGTGTCACGGACCGGGGATGCTACCGTCGGCGGACCCGGGAGGCGTGGCCGACGGGTACCGAACATCGTTAGCAAAGCCGTATTTCCCGGTGAATTTGCTAACGCCACCACAAAAGATGACGTCAAGGAGAAACTCCATGTTGAAGCATTCCCTGCATGCCCCTTTCCTGGTTCTGGTCCTGGTCGCCGGCGCGTTGGCCGCGCCGAGCGCGCTCGCTGCATGTGGTTGCACCGATGATGGCCACGGCACCCCGTTGCTGGGAGGGCATAGCCTCGGCCAATCGTTCCCGCCGACCGGCCTGGTCGCGCAGGACGTGGCATGGCGTGTCTATGAGTTCGAGCGCGAAGGCATCCGCTACGTGCAGGTCAACGATCACTACGGCGTCGTGCGTGCGGCAGTCGGCCGCATTGCCGACACGCTGTGGGTGCTGCCGATGGGCACGGATGTCGATCGGGTGCGCGTGTCCGGCGGCACGACGTCCCTGGCGGCGCCGGGTATGCGGACGGTGTATCGCAGCGCCGAGATCGAGGTCGACGTCGTGCTGGACGCGAACGGACAGCCGTCCTGGATCGTGCGTTCGCTCGTCGCGGCTCAATGAGTGGATGGCGGTGAATCGATCGATTCGGACAACAGCACGCAGACCCGGTGTGCATGGCGGCGATGAATGCCGCCATGCGCCTTGACCCGTGCGGACAGCAGCGAGTCCGCCGCTGCGCCGGCCTGGCTGGCGTGCGCGGGTGCGGTGGGCGAGGCCGAGACGAACAGGGCGATGCCCTTCGATCTTCGGCCTCGCCAGGTTCGCATCTTGATGCGGTACTCGTCCGGGTCGCATTCGGACAGCAGCGCCATCGCGTTGCAGATGCATCGGTAGGCCACGAGTTGCAGGTCCACCGACAGCCACCGTGGCTGTCCGCGCAGGGCATAGATCACGTCGGCACCGCCGGCCCAGAATCCGGTGAAGGCTTCGGAGTGGACCACGGCGTACAGCCCCTGTTCCTCGATGCGGATCGGGTACAGCGCCTGTGCCTGTTCGTCGAACACCCGTCGGTGCCGGACCCCGTCGCTGTTGAGGTCCATCGCCGCGGTGTAGTTGCCGTGGGCCTTGAGCGATTCGGCCAGGTCGCGTCGCTCGTCGTCCAGCAGCAACTGCATCTGCGCCATGTACAGCAGTTGCTCGCGCAGCACGCGTTCGGTCGAAAGGAAGCTGCTGCGCGCCATCTTCAATGCATGTGCCTCGGCGATGCCGGAGCGGCGCGCGGTGTCGTAGTGCTCGGAGATGACGGTGCCGAGGATGAGCAACGCCGCCGCCGCGATCGCCAGTGCCTGCTGCGCGAGGAACACGGTGTCGTCGTGCGTGCCCGGGATGCCGGTGTAGGTCAGCGTCTGCGCGATGGCCAGGTTGACCGCGAACACGCCGATCGCCGAGCCGCGCCAGCCATGGAAGAAGGTCAGGAACACGGCGGGCACGATCATCAGCATCAGCAGCGATAGCTGCAGTGCATGGTCGATGCGCGCCGGCAAGGTGATCAACGCGTAGAGCGCGAGGATCGCGAGCAGCGCGATCGCGCCGTCGCGGATGAGTCGCCGCGGCGAGAAGACCTCGCGACGACGCAGCCGCCAGAGCAGGGCCGGCAGGCCGACCATCAGGATGCCGAGGAAGTCGCCGGTGCAGTAGATGCCGAACTTCGGCAGCGTGACGAGGGTGCGCGGGCCGTGCAGGAAATAATTGAGGCCGAGGTTGCACAGCGAGGACCAGAGCGCGATCGCGATCGCGGCCAGCGGCAGCCAGCGTGCGATGGCGGCGGGATCGGGCAGCACGCGACGCACTGCGCCAGCGACCGGTGAAACAAGGCCGATCAGCAGGAAGGGACTGAGGTACGACCACAGCGGGCTGTAACGCTCGGCCATCGGCACGCGGATGATCAGCAGCGCCGCGACGTCACCCGCGATGATGAAGGGCCAGGTGCGCCAGGGAAGCAGCAACAGACAGGCGGCACGAAGCCCAGCCGGCAGGAACCACTGGTCGAAAGAGAGGTAACGCATCACCAGATAGGCGATGCAGTACCCGGCGCCGAGCGCGAGTCCCCTCATCGCGCCGGCCCATTTCGCAGCTTCCATGGCTTCTCCCTGTTTCCTCTGTGTCGCCTGCCGGGATCCCATCCTTGACATTCCGCGCAGAAGCTATTCGCACAAAAAAACAGGTTCGTCAAACCCCGCAAGTCGCTTCCGGACGATCGGTGTGCATCATAACCAACCCGTCACGGCGCCGTGGATGCGGATGTTCGCCAGATCCGTCGCGGCGACTTCGATGCGTTCGCTGCCGCCGCCCTGGCCGACGAGGCACCAGGCATCGCGCCGGATCAGGACGCGGCGAATGTCGGGCCGTCCCCACAGCGTGTAGGCGTAGATGCCGCCATCGACCACGTCCTCGTGCCGGCTGATGGATGCGTCGACCAGCACCAGCGCGAAACGCTTGATCTCGGGTTCCATCGCGCGCGACAGCTGCGCGGCCCAGCGCACGTTCTCGATCGGTGTCGGGCCGAGTTCGCGACGCACGATGAATTCCGGCAGCACGATGCGGTCGCCGCTGTCGCCGCGGCCGAAGCCGGGCAGGTGCAGCAGGGCGACGTGCTCGGCGGGGACCGCACCGCCGATGAGCACGCCGCCCGTCGACGATGTCCGCGCGGATTCGGCGTACATGCGACGTGCGTACGCCTTGCTGATGCGTTCGGGCGGGACATCGAGGAGGGCCGCGATCGCCGGGGCATGGTCGGCCGGGATCGGACGCCGGCCCGTGCGCCATTGCGAGACATTGTTGTAACCGATGCCTTCCAGCTGCGCCGCCACCGTGGTGTTGCGCATGCCCGTCTCGTTCATCGCATCCGCAAAGGCCTGTGCGTACTTGTCCATTCCCGTTGTCGCGCGTGTTGGCGCCCCCCCGCCGGAGCATAGGGTACCGCTTGGCGGGGCTTGCCGGTTTGCTAACTATCAGCTAACTTCAGCTATCCGGATCGGAAGCCGCCGGAGGTCCTTGCGATCCTGCACGACCCCGGCGGTTCGCGCAATCCGGCGATGCGAAGGCGGCTTTCCGGCCCTTGCGGGCCGTCTGGCGATGCTCACAGGGAGGTGCATCATGCTCATATTGTCCTGCAGGGTGGGAAGCACCATCCGGCTGGGGAACGACATCCGGATCACAGTCCACGCCCGTCTCGGCGATCGCGTGACCTTCGGGGTCCTGGCACCCCGGCAGCTCGAACTCCGTCTGGATGACACGGCGCTGCAGCCGGCGCCGCAGCGCAGCGGGGGATGCTGGTATCTCTTTTCGCTGCTCGGGATCCGCGCATTCCGGATCGGGACCATCGAAATCCGTCTCTGTGCCCGGGCCGGCGACGCTGCCGACGACCAGGTCCACCTCGCGTTCCTCGATGCCGAGGCGGTGCACATCCAGTTGGTCGAGCCGGCCGGGGCGCAAGGCGGTGGCCTGCGGTCCTTCCTGCGCGGCGACAAAGGCGACTGGACGCGATCGCTCACGCGCATGGTCCTGGCCGGCCTGTCCCTGCGTCATCCCTGAGCCTGCCCGGAGCGCGCCCACGGCCCGCGTATACTGCGGCGGTCGCGGTCGCGGTCGCGGTCGCGGTCGCGGTCGCGGTCGCGGGCGCAGCGCGTGCCGCGATGACCTTGCCCGGGTGGCGAAACGGTAGACGCAGGGGACTTAAAATCCCTTGAATTTTCTTCTTGTGCTCTCTTGTGATGTCCAGTAAGTGCATGAATATGCTATATTTCATGCGCAGGTTTGTCTCGTTGCATCTCTGGTGATTCCGGAGAATCCGATGCGGAACGGGCACCAAGAGGGCACGGAACATGGCAGCAGGATTCGGGGTTCTGACCGCGCGTGGCTTGGCCGCGCTCAAGCCAGGCGAGTGGGTTGCGGACCCGGCGGCGCGTGGCGCGGGCCGCCTGCAAGTACGCAAGCTGGCGAGCGGTGAACTGACGTTCTATTACCGCTACACCACGCCGGAAGGCGGACGGGACAGATTGCCGTTGGGCTCTGGCCTTGATCTGCGCGAAGCGCGGTCGATCGCGTCCAACTTGTCTCGCCGCTATCAGAGTGGTGAGCGTAATCTCCGCGCGGCCCTGCTTCGTGAGACCGAACAGAAGCAGCATGCCGAGCGGCGCGCAGCGCAGGTTGCCGCTGAATTGCAATCGGCGAGTCTGGGCGCACTGCTCGAAGCCTATGTCGAGGAACTGAAGCGATCCGAGAAGTCGAGCGCTGGCAGCGTCGAGAAGTGCCTGCGACGCAATGTGGAGAAGCCTTGGCCGGAGCTGTGGGCGAAGCCGGCCGTTGAAGTGTCGCTGGAGGAGTTGATCGACGTCGTCGCGCGGTTGGCCGATCAGGAGAAGATGCGCGAGGCGGACAAGCTCCGCGCGTATCTGCGCGCGGCCTATGCTGCGGCGATCCGCGCGAAGCAGAGCGCGAGAATGCATCCCGAGCTTCGCCGCCTCAACATTTCCGTCAATCCGGCGCGTGATCTGATGCCGGTCGAGGGCGGCGCCAATGCACGAAATCGAACGTTGTCGGTGGCGGAGCTTCAGGCATATTGGAACCGGATCAAAGTGCGCGCCGATGTGACCGGCGCGCTGCTGCGGTTTCATCTTCTGACCGGCGGACAGCGGATCGCGCAGTTGGCGCGAGTGCAGATGAGTGCCTGCGATCCTGTGGCGGGCACATTCCTGATGCAGGATCCCAAAGGACGGCGCAAAGCAGTCCGACAGCATCTGGTTCCGTTGTTGCCGGCGGCGAAAGCTGCAGCAGAGGCGATGTGTGGTGGACAGTTGGGGCCATTCCTCTTCACGGTGACCGCAGGACAGTCGGGGGCCGACTATTCGTCGGTGCGCCATCACCTTGATGGTGTAGTGCAGGAGATGCTTGGTGCCGGAGAACTGGAGAGTGGCCGGTTCACGGCCGGAGATCTGCGGCGTACCGTGGAAACGCGACTCGCGGCGCTGGGTATCTCGAAGGATGTTCGTGGGCAGATCCAGTCACACGGCCTCGGGGGCGTGCAGGACAAGCACTACGATCGCTACGAGTATCTGGATGAGAAGCGGAACGCCCTCCTGCGGCTCTACGATCTGCTGGAACTTGCGGTCAGTCGTGAATCAGCGAAGGCAGTGATGTCGCGCGAGCACAGCCATCAGCAGCGCGAACAGGCGCATGGCATTTCAAGCGCCGCATGACACTTCATTGATTCGCCGTCGCCAGCGCCCGCCAGTCCCGTCCAAAATAGCGGCATGACCGATCAAAAACCTCGCAAACGTTCCCGAGCCCTTCCTGTCCTCGATCCACCCTTCGATCCAGCCGCACTGTGGAACTACGGTCCAGGCCTGCACTACGACCCCATGTTGCCCGAGGAGGTCCGCGTCGCGATCCCACCGGAGTGGGCCGAGGTACTGGACATGCCAGCCTTCACCACGGCGCTAGGTAAACGACTGGGCCTCTATCACTACTACACAGCGTTGACGACTGATGGTCTGACGGCCACGAACGCCTTGAAGTTAGCTGAGGATGCTTTCCGGTTGCTGGACGAGGCCTGCACCCGCCTCAATCACCTGCCGCCGTTGGCCAAGTCCCTGCTCGATGAGCGAGTGGAGGCCGATTCGAAGCTGACCCGCACGATGCTGGATCGCGCGACCGCTTTGTACGAGGTACGTGGCGACCTCCAGTGGGTGACATCGACGATCAAGTGTGACTTCGTCGGCGCTGGCCGCACCTCGGCCGGTCTGCGCGATGTCATGTTCAAGGACGTACGTGACTTGATCCTGTCTCACGCCTCAGGCGAACCGACCAAGGAGGCCGCCACGCGTCTCCTGTGTCGGCTGATGCGCGCTGCCCACATTTCGATTCCAGCCCGGCTGGAGGTGATGCAGCGGTACATCCGTCGCGTGGAGCGTGCGCGGGAGCAGGAAGCCCAGGACCTCATGGATCTCATCGAGGCATCGGCGTCAAGGACACAAAATTCGACTTAGTTAGGGTCGAATGTTTAGTCGTTACAGCATCGTTGCCATGTGAAGAATCGGGAGCCGCTGCCACTCGCAGCGGCCTGTCCCGTCCGGTGCAGGCCCTTTCAGAGACCTGCCCATGACCTGCAAAATCCCCACGCCCACGCCAGGCGATCTGGCCCTCGAACGTCTCCCCCAGATCAAGGCCCGTACCGGGCTGTCCCGCTCCGAGATCTACCGCCGCATCGCGCTGGGCGCGTTCCCGGCGCCGATCAAGCTGGGCCTGCGTGCCAGCGCCTGGAGCAAGCACGAGGTCGATGCCTGGATCGCCCAGCGCATCGCCGAGCGTGATGCGAAGGGGGCGGCATGACTCGTCGCCCTTGTGATTCCGCGGCCACGCCGCATACGACGCATGCGATCGCCCTGCAGACACCGTCCAGTCGCCTGCCTGGCCGTTGGCGCCAGCGTCTGCCCAAGCCGGAGACCTACTACCGCCGTGAGGTTCCCAGTCTGGGCCGCGTGCGTGACGACGGCTGGGCGCAGGGACTATGCCCCTTCCACGACGATCACACCCCCTCGCTGTCGGTGCACCTCGGCGGCGATCGTGGCGGCTGGGTCTGCTTCGCCGGCTGCGGCAAGGGTGATCTGGTCGGCTTCCACATGCGATTGAAGGGACTCGCCTTCCGCGAGGCCGTCCGCGATCTGGAGGAGGGCGCCCGATGACGACCATGACCGAACACGTCCTCACTCGCGAGACCCTCGAACAGGCCGTGCAGCGCCTCTGCGCAGGCTGGTTACGCCAGGGATTCGTACTGGAAGGCGTCTTCCCGTATGCCACCGGCCAGGGCGACATCCTGTTCTGGCGTGCCCGGCTCAAGCACCCGGACGGGCGCAAGGCGTTCCCGGCATTCCACTGGGACGGCGAGCGCTTCGTCGCGGGCGAGACAACGGTGCCACCGGAGGGCAAGCCGCTGTACCGGCTCCCCGAACTACTCGCCAGCGACAGCCCGATCGTGGTCGTCGTGGAAGGCGAGACCAAGGTCGATGCATTGATCGCGCTGGGCGGCACGGCCACCACCAGCGGTGCTGCGACCTCTGCTGGCCGGGCTGACTGGACGCCGGTGGCGGGCCGGATGGCGCTGTGTTTCCGTGACAACGATGCCGCAGGCCTGACCTATGCGCGCGAAGTCACCCGCTGCCTGCGCGCGCAGTGCGTCTACGTGCACTGGATCGATGTCGCCGCGCTCGATCTGCCCGAGGGTGGCGACGTGATCGACTGGCTTGCGCTGCGACCGGATGCGACGTGGGCTGACGTGCTGACACTGCCCCGGCTGGCCGTGCCGGATCTGGGCGGGGATGCGATGCCGCGCGCCGACGCAACCGAACCGCGACAGGTCAAGCCCCTCGCGCGCCGGGATCCTGCGCAAGCGCGCCCCCGTCCGGTACCGGAACCCCTGCGACGACCTTTGCGACGCGCGCAGCCTTACCCGATGGAAGCGCTCGGCGAGTTCCTGGGCGGCGCGGCGGCGCGCATCCACCAGGTCGTGCAGTCCCCGTCCGGGCTGTGCGGGCAAGCCGTGCTCTCGGCTGCCAGCCTCGCCGTGCAGGCGCTGGCCGACGTGGCCATCGATGGTCGCCGCATGCCGTTGAGCCTGTGGCACCTGTCGGTCGGCGAGTCGGGCGAGCGCAAGAGCGCGACCGATGCCCTTGCGCTGCGGGCGCATCGTGAACGCGAGCGCGCCCTGGCGGACAACTTCGTGCAGGAACTGGCGGCCCACGAGGCGGAGGCCGGCGCCCACAAGGCGGCGGTGCGCCGGATCGAAGGCAAGGGTGAGCCAGATGAGGTACGGGCCGCTCGCAAGGAGCTGGGGCCTGCACCATCGCGTCCGCTGGAGCCATGGCTGTTGCTGACCGAGCCGACGCTGGAGGGGCTGCAACGGCTCTATCAGCGTGGTCGGCCCAGCCTCGGGCTGTTCAACGACGATGCCGGCGACTTCGTCCACGGCCATGCGATGTCCAGCGACAACCGGATCAAGTCCGGTGCGGTCATGTCGCGACTGTGGGACAACGGAGAACTGACCCGCTCCCGCGGCGGCGACGGCACCTCGAAGTGGTACGGCCGCCGCCTGGCGATGCACCTGATGATTCAGCCGGTGATCGCCGAGCAGTTGCTGTCGGACCGGGCGCTGCTGGAGCAGGGGTTCCTGGCCCGTTACCTGGTGTGCTGGCCGGCGTCGACCATCGGTACGCGCGTGTACGTGGCCGAAGACCTGACGGTCGATCCGGTGATGCAGCGTTACTGGCAGCGGATGCATGCACTGCTGGCCATGCCGGCGCCCACAAGGCTCGGGAAGAAGAACGAACTGGACCCGCGCGTGCTCACGCTCGCGCCGGACGCCAAGGCGTTCTGGATCGAGGTCGTCAACCACATCGAGCGGGACCTGTGCGGTGAACTATTGAGCGTGCGCGGATCGGCCGGCAAGGCGGATGCGCAGATCCTGCGCATCGCGGGTGTGCTCACCCTGGTCGAGGATGTGCATGCAGGAAGCATCTCGCTCGACGCCGTGGAACGCGCAACCGTGCTGATGCAGTACCACCTGGACGAAGCGCTGCGCATCATCGGGACGAGCCACCCCGGGCAGCGGATCGAGGACGCGGAGGCGTTGATCCAGTGGTGTCGCCGGACGAAGCGGGAATGGTTGTACTCGGCGGATGTCTTGCGCAATGGACCCATCACGATCCGCACCCGCGATGCCTTCCTCGCGGCGGTGAAACAGTTGCAGGAGGCGGGCTGGGTCGAGGCGGAGCAGCATCACCAAGTGCTCGGGAACAAGCTGCGCGCCCGGGCGTGGCCGCTGCATCCGGATGCGTTGCGCTGATGGGCGCGCTGTCCGACTTCCTGGCGCGACGCGAATCGTCGCCAGTGCAAAAGGGCGATTCGCAGACCGGGGCGGCCACCACGCGTGGACGTCCCGGGATGTCTTGCGATGGGGTGGGTGGCATGGGCGGGCCTGCAAGGGCCGGTTCGCGCGATTCGCAGGCATCCGAGGCTCTGCGAGCCGGCTTGATGAGGATCGCCAAGACAGAGGGCATCCCGGATGCCATCGTGGCTACGATTGAGCCTCGTGATCTGGGCGCCTGCGCCGGGCTGCCGATATCGACGCTCGGCGCTTACCTCCGAGCCCTGCAACGGTCGTCGGAGATGGCCGAAGGTCGTGTGCCGATCGGCTGGACGCAGATCGCACACTGCGCGGGTTGTGGTCCGGTCTGGCTTCCACCGGCGATGCCGTCGACCGTGGTGGCGTGCCCGTGGTGTCGTCACCGGCGCGTTGGTCGTCGCCTGCCGATGCCGAGCATCTGAAGCGGAGTTTGCGCATGCAGCAGCGCACGCCCGCCGGTTCTTCTCCCATCTGGATCACCCAGGACGCGCCGGGACTGCGTGCCGCGGCGCGTTTGCCTGTGCGCGACGAAGCGGCCACGCTGATACGTGTGCGGCATGCCGTCCTGTCGATACGTCGTGCGGGCCATCGCACTCTTCAACAGCTGGAACCAGTCTGTCTGTATCTCTTGGAGAGAGGGATGCAGGGGAGAGGCTATTCCATTCGCGGAGCGAATGGCTCCGGAAGATGGCGCCTGCCTGGTACCGACCGGTGCGGTGATCGTGTCCGCTGTCGTTCCTTCCGTCCCGATGTCGGATCGATCAGCGGGATCGCATGCGTGCTCGCTGTCCCATTGCCGGCAAGGACGCTTCGCGCAGGCAAGACAAACGGCAGAGAACGGCCAGAGCGAAGCCACGATTCAGCGAGGCGCGCGTAATGCTCTGGAGGAATGCAGCGGGCAAGTCATTGAATGGCGTGGCACTTCCGACGCCGGCCACATAACAGTCGATGAAGCCGTGCGCTTGAACCTGAACACAATGGCCAGAATGGGCCAGAGGATTTTGACGAGAGGAAACCTTGCAGAGATCTCATGACCAGCACCTTCTAGCGCTTGAGGTGTATGAGCGAAGATCCAGTCATGGCGGGCGTGGCTGCTGCGTCGCTGCCCCTTGTCTTTTAATGCAAAATCGAGGGCGACGGACGTGACACGATGCCACCGCGGGTGGTGGCAGGCCTTAGTATGGTGGTGGACTTTGGAGGTTCGTGTATGCCCAACCGCATTGCCGACGTGCTGTCGCGCGACGCTCCAAATCCGCCGATCGGCGTGCGTCTGATGTCGTATGCCCGCACACAATTGGAGCAGGCGCAGACCGAGCTTGGCCGTGAAGGTGAGGGCCGGCATGAAGGCATCCACCAAGCACGAAAATGCATTCGTCGCGCGCGAGCCGCGCTCGCGCTTGGCGCTCGCGTGCTTGGTCAAAAGGCGGAAGTTCTGGATGACGAACTGCGTCGGCTGTGCCGTGGCCTGTCGTACCTGCGGGATGCGCAAGCACTCGTCGAGGTCTTGAATCGACTGGATGCGCAGCATTCGCAGGATGCCGGTCGAGCGTTGTTGTCGGCGGCGGAGCAACGCGCACGGCAGCGCCGGGATGAGATCCTAGAACGCGCTCTTGTTCGGGATCCGGCGTTCATGGCGCGTCGGCTCCGGCTGCAGGGCATGCAACAACGTCTGAAGTTTCCGGATGACGGTTCGCTGGAAGAAGACGACGTCTTGTGTGAGATTGAACGCAGCCGGCGCCGTGTCGACAAAGCGGCAAGGCAGGTCAAGAAGCATCCGGGCGACGATGATGCCTGGCACGTCTATCGACGGCGTCTCCGCCGTTTGCGTCAGCAAGACACGCTTTTGAACGACATGCTGCCCGCACGGTGTCTGTCGAAAAAGTGGCATCGCGATCTGGCCGATGCATTGGGGGAATCGCAGGACGATGTGCTGCTGCTGCGCTACTGCGGCAGGGGCTCGCCGTTCACGGTGGATCAGAGAAAACTCTTGCGGGCCATCGCGCAAGAACGTCTGCGACACACGCGAAGTGACGAATCCGCCCACGATTGGAGTCGATAGCGATGACCGATATTGAACTCCGCATACAGACCATGGATCAACTGTTCGACAGTCTCGATCCGGCTCCATTCCATGCCAAGGCCCTCGATCGGAATGCCGATACTTATCTGCTGGAGAGTGCCGCAGAGCACGGTGCGCGTCAGGCATTGACCATCGTAATCCACGCGCCGTCGGACCTCGCGGCGCATTTCGACGACATCGTCACCGCCATCCACGAGCATTTCGCGCTCGCGCACCAGCAAGCCGAACGCCGCCACCGCTACCGGCGTCGTATCGGTCGCATCGCGCTGTTGGCAGGTGCTGCCACATTGGCGGTCGCGCTGCTGCTTCGGCGATTGGTGGAAAGCATCGGCGGACCTTTGGGTGCCGTGTTGGCGGAAGGTCTGCTGATTCTCGCCTGGGTCGCGTTGTGGCGTCCGATCGAAACCATCGGCTTCGATTCCTGGGAGAGCCGCGAACAGCGGCGCGTGTTGTTGATGCTTTCACGAGTGCCTGTGCGATTCGTGGCGGCGGGCGCCATGCCGAATTCGCAGAAGGGAACAGTGGCATCGCCGAACGATCAACGATGATCGACGGCGCCGGATTCGAGAGCATCTCCTGCCATGGCCGGGCGTCCGCGCCAAGTTTGGCGAGAGGCGAGGCTTCATGAGGATGGAGTCGATAGACGCTGCATTTTCGTTTCTTGAAATCCATCGAAAATTTTGAATGAAGTGTCTCGATCTGTGAGACTGCCGGCCACTAGCGTGGCCCGCCACTACTCTCGTCTCGTCATATGATGCGATCGGGGAGAGAAGCTTCAGCCAACAGGGGATGGCATGCGGCGGTTCTACGCACACTCGACCGATCGGCAGGACAAGCAGGACTGGCAGCCGCTCGATGAGCACCTGATCGGTGTCGGCGCACGGGCGCGTGCAGCGGCGGATGCCTTCGGTGCGGGTGCGCTGGCCGAAGCCGCGGGCCTGCTGCACGACCTGGGCAAGTACACGGAGGGGTTCCAGGCACGGCTGGAGGGGAAGGCGCCGAGACTCGATCACGCGACGCACGGCGCGTGCGAGATCATCGCCCGCTATCCCCGGATCGCGCCGGTGATGCACCTGCTGGCCTATGCCATTGCCGGCCATCACGCCGGGTTGGCCAATGGCCGCAGCGGGGAAGGGCGGCGCACGCCGCTTGCAGACCGATTGTTGAAACCGCTTCCGCCTCTGCTCGACGATTGGCAAAGCGAACTGTGTTTGCCGTCCGAAGAGGCGCTGGTCGCGTCCGCCATGCGTTTCAAGCCGGCGACGCAGCGCGCCGGCTTCCAGTTGGCGTTCCTCGTCCGCATGCTGTTCTCTGCGCTGGTCGACGCCGATTACCTCGACACCGAGGCGTTCTACCGTCGCATCGACGGCCGGCCGTCGCCGCACGACGCGCCGCCTCCCACCTTGGAAGCGCTGCGTGATCGACTGGATGCCTACCTCGCGCAACTGGCGGGCGGTGGGGACGGCGAGGTGCACCGGTTGCGTCAGGAGGTGCTGGGTGATGTGCGCGCCGGTGCCGCGCGTGCACCGGGACTGTTCTCGCTGACCGTGCCGACCGGTGGCGGCAAGACACTCGCCTCCATGGCCTTCGCGCTCGACCATGCCATCGCGCATGGATTGCGGCGCGTCATCTACGTGATCCCCTTCACCAGCATCATCGAGCAGAACGCGGCGGTCTTCCGCCGGGCTTTCGGCGACCTGGGCGACGCGGCGGTGCTCGAACATCACAGTGCGCTGGCCGACGATCCCGCACAGGCGCCGGAAGCGCAGGAAAAGCTGCATCGGGCGATGGAAAACTGGGGCGCGCCGATCGTCGTCACTACCGCCGTGCAGTTCTTCGAGAGTCTGTTCGCCGATCGGCCGTCGCGCTGCCGCAAGTTGCACGCCATCGCCGGCAGCGTCGTCGTGCTGGACGAGGCGCAGATGCTGCCGCCGGCGCTGCTGCGGCCCTGCGTGGCGGCGATCGACGAACTCGCGTTCAACTATCGCGCCAGCGTCGTGCTTTGCACCGCGACCCAGCCGGCGTTGCGTCGCGAGGATGGCTTCGTGGACGGACTCGACGGCGTGCGCGAACTGGTCGCCGACCCGCCTGCGCTGTATCGCCGGTTGCAGCGCGTCCGGGTCCGCGACATCGGACCGTGCGACGACGCAGACCTGGCGCAGCGGTTGCGCGAACGCCCGCAGGTCCTGTGCATCGTCAACTCGCGCCGGCATGCCCGCGCGCTTTACGAACGGATCGCCGATTGCGCGGGTGCCGTGCACCTGAGCACGCTGATGCATGCGCGCCATCGCAGTGCGGTGCTGGTCGAGGTGCGACGTCGCCTGCGCGACGGCGCACCCTGCCGGGTCGTGTCGACCTCGCTGATCGAGGCCGGCGTGGACGTGGACTTTCCGTGCGTGCTGCGCGCGGAGGCGGGCCTTGACGCGATTGCGCAGGCGGCCGGCCGTTGCAATCGCGAGGGGCGCCGCCCGGTCGAGGACAGCGAGGTGCTCGTGTTTTCCTCGTCGGAACACGCACCGCCGCACGAACTGGCCCGTTATGCCCAGGCCTACCGCACCACCGCCCGCCACCACGGGCAGGATCTGCTCGGCCTTGATGCCGTGCGGGCCTACTTCCAGGAGATGTACTGGCAGAAGGGCGACAACGGGCTGGACCAGAAGGGATTGCTGGCGCTGGTGAAGGATTGCCGACACGACAATCTGCCGTTCGAGACCCTCGCGGCCGGCTTCCGGATGATCGACAGCCCGCTGAAGCCGGTGATCGTCCCGTTCGCGGTGACGGTGGATGGGCGTGTCGTTCCGGATGCGATGGCGCAGGAAGCGCTGGCGGCGCTGGAAGCGGGCGATCCCCAGCGTCGCGTCGGCGCCATCGCCCGTGTGCTCCAGCCCTATCTGGTGCAGTTGCCCGAGCCCGCCCTGGCCGACCTGAAGCGATACGGCGCCGTGCAGCCCGTCCGCCCGGAACGCTTCGGCGACGAGCAATTCCTCCGCCTGATGCTGCCGGCGCACTACGACCCGAGGTTCGGGGTGCGCTGGGAAGATGCTACCGAGATTCCGCCCCAAGACTGCATTTTCTAATTCAATGCAATTGTGGCCCGAAGGGTCGCAATTGGTGTTCAATGCAAATGTTACCCGAAGGGTAACCTTGTAATGCTACCTATTGATCTCTGGCGGCGCTTGCGATACGGTGCCGCCAAAAGTGAAGGCCCCAAGCGTCTGCATCGCTTGAGGCCTTCGGGGCAATCAGCGCCTTCGGGTCGAGGGCGGCATAGGTAGCAATGAAGCGCTATCAGAGGAGGACTCAATTTGCCTGGCATGCATCTGACGACAAGATGAGTGCTCGCGGTTTACCCCGCGCAACCTGATCACGTTGCGCGGGGTAAACCCTAAAACATCGAAGTGCCAGGCGCAATTGACTTCACAGCCGCATCCGAATCAGGTGGTGCGTGGATAGAAACAATGCGAGTGTCCCCCGCAGGGCGCTTGAGGTGCTGAGGCCCCCTGCCGATGCAAATCGGCAGGGGGCGTGAAAAGGAATACCAAAACAAAGTCACAGGGGAGTTCGTCATGTCCTACGGCATCCGCCTCCACGTCTGGGGCGATCGCGCCTGTTTCACCCGGCCGGAGATGAAGGTCGAGCGCGTGTCCTACGACGTCATCACGCCGTCCGCGGCGCGCGGCATCCTCGAAGCGATCCACTGGAAGCCGGCCATCCGCTGGCACGTGGACCGCATCCAGGTGCTCAAGCCCGTCCGTTTCGAGTCGATCCGGCGCAACGAGGTGGGCGGCAAGTTGTCGGCCGCCGCGGTGGTCAAGGCCATGAAGGCCGGGCGGACCGAGGGACTGGCGACGGTGATCGAGGACGATCGCCAGCAACGCGCCGCGACCGTCCTGCGCGACGTGGCCTACGTGATCCATGCGCACTTCGACCTCACTGATCGCGCGGGACCCGACGACAACGTCGGCAAGCACCTGGACATTTTCAACCGCCGTGCACGCAAGGGGCAGACGTTCCATGCGCCGTGCCTGGGCACGCGCGAGTTCCCGGCGGCGTTCGCGCTTGTCGAGGCAGACACCGATGTGCCGGGCGTCGATCCCGCACTCTCCGGCGAACGGGATCTGGGCTGGATGCTGCACGACATCGATTTCTCCGACGGCAAGACGCCCCGTTTTTTCCGCGCGCGGATGATCGACGGCCTCATCGAGGTGCCGCCGTTCGACGGCGAGGGGGTGCGGGCATGATCCTGACCGCGCTGAACGACTATTACCAACACCTGCTCGCGGCACGGACGCCGGGCCTGTCCGCATCCGGCTACAGCCAGGAAAAGATTTCGTACGCCCTTGTCCTCGATCCGGAAGGGCGTCTGGTCTCGGTGGACGACCTGCGTGATCTGTCGGGCAAGAAGCCGATGCCGAAATCGCTGAGCGTGCCGCAACCGGAAAAGCGCACGGCCGGCATTCGTGCGAATCGGCTCTGGGACAAGACCAGCTACGTGCTCGGTGTCAGCGCGACCAGCAAGCGTGCCGATCAGGAACACGCGGCGTTCAAGGACCTGCATCTCGACATGCTGGCCGGCACCGATGATCCGGGGCTGCAAGCACTGGCGGCGTTCCTCGCCGCGTGGACACCCGCAGCCTTCGCCGAAGACCTGCGCTTCAAGCCTGAAATGCTCGACGCCAACGTCGTCTTCCGGCTCGATGGCGAGCGCGGCTACCTCCACGATCGTCCTGCGGCGCGGGCCTTGCTTGATCGGCCTGCGGAGGAGGGCGGAACGACGCGCACGGGCCTGTGCCTGGTCACGGGGCAACGCCTGCCGCTGGCGCGGCTGCATCCGGCGATCAAGGGCGTCAACGGCGCGCAGAGTTCCGGCGCATCCATCGTCTCGTTCAACCTCGACGCCTTCACGTCCTACGGCAAGGACCAGGGCGAGAACGCGCCGATCTCGGAACAGGCCGCCTTCGGTTACACGACGGCGCTCAATCACCTGCTGCGCCGCGAGCCCGACAACCGCCAGCGGTTGCAGATCGGCGACGCCACCGTGGTGTTCTGGGCCATCGCCGCGCGCGACGGTGAGGCCCGGCAGGCGGAAAGCCTGTTCGACGTGATGATGAATCCCCCGTCCGAGGATGGGCCCGAGATCGCGCGCCTCCGCACGGCCCTCGTGCAGATCCGCGACATGGAAGCGCGCGACGACCTCGATCCCGGCCTCGCCGCGGGCACGCGCCTGTACGTCCTCGGGCTGGCGCCGAATGCGTCGCGCCTGTCGATCCGTTTCTGGCTGACCGACGACATGCGCGCATTCGCGCGCCGGCTCGCCGATCACTACGCCGACCTCGAACTGCAACCGACGCCGTGGAAAACCCCGCCGCCGCTGTGGCGGTTGCTGCTCGCCACCGCGCCGAGTCTGCAAGGCAAGGCCAAGAGCGAGGACGTGCCGCCGTTGCTGGCCGGCGAAATCACGCGCGCGATCCTCGCCGGCACCGCCTATCCGCAAAGCCTGCTCGACGTGCTGGTGATGCGCATGCGCGCCGATCACGACGTGTCGGGCATCCGCGCCGCGCTGTGCAAGGCCGTGCTCGCCCGCCGTTCCCGACTGCATTCCCAAGACAGGAGTCCTCCCGTGAGTCTCGATACCGCCAACACCGAACGCGGCTACGTCCTCGGTCGACTGTTCTCGCTGCTGGAAAACGCCCAGCGCGCTGCATTGGGCGACAAGCTCAACGCCACCATCCGCGACCGCTACTACGGCGCCGCGTCGGCCACGCCCGCCAACGTCTTCCCCGTGCTGCTGCGCAATACGCAGCACCACCTCAGCCGACTGCGCAAGGACAAGCCGGGGTTGGCGGTGACGCTGGAAAAGGACATCGGCGAGACCATCGCCCTGCTCGACGGGTTCCCGCGCAGCCTGCGCATCGAGTCGCAGGGCAATTTCGCCATCGGCTACTACCACCAGACCCAGGCGCGCTTCGCCGGCCGCGGCGACGCGCAGGACCAGGACAAGCAAGACGATCACGAAGATCACGAAGATCACGACGACAACGGAGAAGCATGATGACCGCGATCCAGAACCGCTACGAATTCGTTTACCTGTTCGACGTCGCCAACGGCAATCCCAACGGCGACCCCGACGCGGGCAACCTGCCGAGGCTCGACCCCGAGACCAATCGCGGCCTCGTCACCGATGTCGCGCTCAAGCGCAAGATCCGCAACTACGTGGCGCTGGAAAAAGAGGGAGCGCCCGGGTTCGCGATCTACATGCAGGAACGGTCGATCCTCAACAACCAGCACAAGCAGGCCTATGCCGCGCTGTCGATCGAACACGAGGCGAAGAAGCTGCCGAAGGACGAGGCCAAGGCCCGCGAACTGACCGCCTGGATGTGCGCCAACTTCTTCGACGTGCGGACGTTCGGCGCGGTGATGACCACCGAAGTGAACGCCGGCCAGGTGCGTGGCCCGGTCCAACTGGCGTTCGCGACCTCGGTCGAGCCCGTCGTGCCGCTGGAAGTGTCGATCACCCGCGTTGCCGTCACCAACGAGAAGGACCTGGAGAAGGAACGTACGATGGGTCGCAAGCACATCCTGCCGTACGGACTCTATCGTGCGCATGGGTTCGTGTCCGCCAAGCTGGCCGAGCGGTCTGGCTTCTCCGAAGACGACCTCGCGCTGCTGTGGCGCTCGCTGATCAATCTGTTCGAGCACGATCGCTCCGCCGCCCGCGGCGAGATGGCGGCGCGTCGTCTGATCGTCTTCAAGCATGAGCATCCGATGGGCAATGCACCGGCGCACACGTTGTTCGAGCGGGTGACGGTGAAGCGCAACGGCGACGACAGCGCCCCCGCGCGCAGCTTCTCCGACTATGTCGTCGGTATCGATCGCGAGGGATTGCAGGCGGGGGTCGAGATCGTCGAGATCCTCTGACCGCAGGGTCGACTGAAGGAGGAGGGCGCGGAATGGAGGACGACGACGGCATTCCCATTTCCGCGCTCCAGCACTACGTGTATTGCCCCCGGCAGTGCGCGTTGATCCATCTGGAGCGCGCCTGGGCCGAAAGCCGCGAGACGGCCGAGGGCCGGCTGCTGCATACGCGAACCGACCAGCCGATGGCCGAACGCCGGCGTGGCGTCCGCACGGTCACCGCGATGCCGTTGTCGCATCGCGGATTGCGGCTCGTCGGCGTGGCCGATGCGGTCGAGTTCCATCGCGAGGGCGGGGGAGAACGCGCCTTCCCCGTCGAGTACAAGCGCGGGCGGCCCAAGCCGCATCGTGCCGACGAGATCCAGCTCTGCGCGCAAGCGCTGTGCCTGGAGGACATGCTCGGCACGGACGTTCCCGCCGGTGCGCTGTTCTACGGCAAGACACGTCGGCGCAAGGAGGTCGTGTTCGATGCGGCCCTGCGCGCGCTGACCGAGGAGACGGTGCGCGACGTCCAGACGATGCTCGCGTCGGGTCGGACCCCGCACGCGACGTACGAATCGAAGCGCTGCGACGCCTGCTCGCTGATCGACCTGTGCCAACCGCGATGGCTGGCGCAGGGCGAGGGCGTCGACGCCTGGTTGCGGACGCAATTGGAGGGATGAGATGCGCAAACAGCTCAACACGCTGTACGCGACCACCGAAGGCGCTTGGCTGCGCAAGGATGGCGCCAATGTCGTCATGGAAGTCGACCAGCAGGAACGCGCCCGCATTCCCGCGCACCTGCTGGAAGGCATGGTCTGCTTCGGCCGGATCGGCGTGTCGCCGCAGTTGCTCGGCTTCTGCATGGAGGCAGGCATCACCGTCACCTACCTGACGCCGAACGGGCGCTTCTACGCCCGTGTCGAAGGACCGGTGTCCGGCAATGTCCTGCTGCGCCGGGCGCA
The DNA here is from genome assembly GCF_056313665.1 of Lysobacter sp. DMC104. Taxonomy (NCBI): domain Bacteria; kingdom Pseudomonadati; phylum Pseudomonadota; class Gammaproteobacteria; order Lysobacterales; family Lysobacteraceae; genus Lysobacter; species Lysobacter sp. DMC104. The sequence goes on from NZ_JBQUZW010000015.1 coordinate 76,797, forward strand.
GTACCGCCGAAGCGAGGATGCTCCGGGCTGTGCGTCGATCGTGCGCAATCTCCTGGCCGGCAAGATCCACAACCAGCGCGCCGTGCTTGCCCGCGGCTGGCGCGACCGTGGCGATCGCCTGCCGGATGCGATCGCCTTCCGGCATGCACTGAAACGATTGAAGCGCATTCCGCAGCGGCTGATGGCGGTCACGGATGTCGACATCCTCCGTGGTCTGGAAGGCGAGGCCGCACAGGCCTACTTCTCGGTGTTCGACCAGTTGATCGCCGCGGACCAGCCGGAAATGCGCTTCTCCGGCCGCAATCGACGGCCGCCCCGCGATGCGTTCAATGCGCTGCTGTCCTTCCTCTACACGCTGTTGACCCATGATTGCCGCAGCGCACTGGAAACCGTCGGGCTGGACCCGGCCGTGGGTTTCCTGCACCGGGACCGACCGGGACGACCGAGCCTTGCCCTCGATCTGGCCGAGGAGTTCCGGCCGCTGCTCGGGGAGCGACTGGCCTTGTCGCTCGTGAATCGCAAACAGCTTTCCGCTCGCGACTTCCGCACGATGGACAACGGCGCAGTGCTGCTGAGCGACGACGCCCGGAAGGCCGTGCTTGTCGCGTACCAGGAGCGCAAGCGGGAAGAACTTGGCCACCCGTTCATTGGCGAGAAGGTGCCGATCGGCCTGTTGCCCTACCTCCAGGCGCAGTTGCTCGCCCGCCACCTCCGTGGTGATCTGGACGGCTATCCGCCTTTCCTCTGGAAGTGAACAGCGCACCGCACTGAACCGGGAGAGGTCCCATGCTGGTATTGGTGAGCTACGACGTGAGCACGATCGACGATGGCGGCAAGGCCCGTTTGCGTCGCGTCGCCAAGGCATGCCGGGATTTCGGGCAGCGCGTGCAATACTCGGTGTTCGAGATCGAAGTGAACCCGGCGCAGTGGACCCTGCTGCGACAGCGCCTGTGCGAGCTGATCGATCCAACGCAGGACAGCCTGCGGTTCTACTTCCTCGGCGCCAACTGGCGCGGCAAGATCGAGCATGTCGGCGCCAAGCCGGCCACGGACTTCTCCGCGCCTCTCGTCTACTGACCCGCGAACCCGAAGCGTCCGGCCGTTTCCCGGCAGGTTCGCGCATCACCAAGTGATTGATTCATCTGGCACGAAATGCCTGAAGGCTTCGCCTCCATGGCGTGATGCCTCCCCGCGCGCGAGGTTCGCGGAAGTCGACGGATTCTTCCTTGTGGCGCAAGCCTTTACCATGACGAGGTCGCGCCCCTCGCGGGCGCGTGGATTGAAACACGATGTGGGCGGCCACGAGGGCCTGCCGGATCCCGGTCGCGCCCCTCGCGGGCGCGTGGATTGAAACAGCTGCGGCAACGCTTTGCCGTCACCGTCGCCGGTCGCGCCCCTCGCGGGCGCGTGGATTGAAACCTGGCATGGTCTTATTCCGTCGACACGTGGCGCCCGGTCGCGCCCCTCGCGGGCGCGTGGATTGAAACGACGTAAATCGGCACCATCTGCGCCATCGCATCCGTCGCGCCCCTCGCGGGCGCGTGGATTGAAACCGTTTCTCGGTCTGTACGGGAGATGCGCGGCCATCGTCGCGCCCCTCGCGGGCGCGTGGATTGAAACCACCGCCGTATGCGTGTTGTTCGCAACCGTGTGGGGTCGCGCCCCTCGCGGGCGCGTGGATTGAAACAACACCACGCCTGATTCAATGACCGCTGCAGATCGTCGCGCCCCTCGCGGGCGCGTGGATTGAAACCACATCTTCGCGATGCCCTACACGGACGCGGCAAAGTCGCGCCCCTCGCGGGCGCGTGGATTGAAACCTTGGCCAGCTTCTCGTACTCGGCAGCGGAGGCGAGTCGCGCCCCTCGCGGGCGCGTGGATTGAAACTCCAGCCGGTCTCGGAGGATGTCGGCGTGGGTGCGTCGCGCCCCTCGCGGGCGCGTGGATTGAAACCAGCGCGAATGCCTCCCGACGGCGCCGGGCGGCTGTCGCGCCCCTCGCGGGCGCGTGGATTGAAACCTCGGCGTATACGCGGAGGCCGCGGCGTGAGGCCGTCGCGCCCCTCGCGGGCGCGTGGATTGAAACAAACCTTTTCGTGAATTTTCGCGAAGGCCCTGGAAGGTCGCGCCCCTCGCGGGCGCGTGGATTGAAACGTGCTGCTGTGGCGCGGGTCGATCGATCAGTGGTGTCGCGCCCCTCGCGGGCGCGTGGATTGAAACTTCATTGCTGCGCCTCTCCAAGCACACGCCAACCGCCGTCGCGCCCCTCGCGGGCGCGTGGATTGAAACCGACTGCTTTCGACGTTGGTTCCAGCGGCGGTCTTGTCGCGCCCCTCGCGGGCGCGTGGATTGAAACACCGAAGCACGCAAGGGCGACTGGTTTGTCGTCGCGCCCCTCGCGGGCGCGTGGATTGAAACCAGAGCATGCGCGCGGCCTTCGGCCCGGTGCTTGGGTCGCGCCCCTCGCGGGCGCGTGGATTGAAACGTCTGCACGAACCCGGACTGCTGCGACCCGGAGAGTCGCGCCCCTCGCGGGCGCGTGGATTGAAACACCACCGACGCCGTCCCGGCGTAACCGAGGCCACGTCGCGCCCCTCGCGGGCGCGTGGATTGAAACGTCAGCTTGAGCTTGCCGTCTTCAATCGTTACCGTCGCGCCCCTCGCGGGCGCGTGGATTGAAACTGTATTGCGATTGTCGCTATCTGCGTTTCTTGCACGTCGCGCCCCTCGCGGGCGCGTGGATTGAAACATGATCCGCCGTGTCGTCATGACCAGGCCTCCGGAGTCGCGCCCCTCGCGGGCGCGTGGATTGAAACCTCGCGTTCCGGAAGGGGGGAGCCGAACGCATCGTCGCGCCCCTCGCGGGCGCGTGGATTGAAACCTCTTTGCTTCCGAACATGTCGAATTGGTGGCGTCGCGCCCCTCGCGGGCGCGTGGATTGAAACTTGGCCGGCTTGAACAGGCCGAGATAACCCAACGGTCGCGCCCCTCGCGGGCGCGTGGATTGAAACAATGAAGGCGAGCGTCTTGTCGAACGTCATTCCGGGTCGCGCCCCTCGCGGGCGCGTGGATTGAAACAAATGGCATAAGAGGCGTTCCAGAAGACAGTGAAGGTCGCGCCCCTCGCGGGCGCGTGGATTGAAACCTTCGCCATCGCGAACAGCTCTCGGCGCAGCCCGGTCGCGCCCCTCGCGGGCGCGTGGATTGAAACCTGTCGACCGCCGCGAAGAGCGGTGTTGAATACCGTCGCGCCCCTCGCGGGCGCGTGGATTGAAACTTGACGGCATCGTCGAAGGTGATCTTGATTGCCCCGGGTCGCGCCCCTCGCGGGCGCGTGGATTGAAACCACGAATCGACGACGGCGATGTTTCCTCATCCGCGTCGCGCCCCTCGCGGGCGCGTGGATTGAAACTCACAGCTGCCGTTCGACTGGGAGCCGGTGAAGCGGTCGCGCCCCTCGCGGGCGCGTGGATTGAAACATGTTCGCCGACACGACGCTGAAGGTGATCCGCGTCGCGCCCCTCGCGGGCGCGTGGATTGAAACACCGCGTGCGCGCGCATCAACCTCGGGCTGGACGGTCGCGCCCCTCGCGGGCGCGTGGATTGAAACTTCGCCAGCGCTGACGGTGCCGTCGATGTGTTCCAGTCGCGCCCCTCGCGGGCGCGTGGATTGAAACACGCGCATAGGCGAGCATCACGCCCTTTGCGGCATGTCGCGCCCCTCGCGGGCGCGTGGATTGAAACAAGCAGCTGCGCGCCCGCCCACGGTGACCACGCCGTCGCGCCCCTCGCGGGCGCGTGGATTGAAACGACATCGCCCGACGCACCGAAGTCAGCAGGATCGGGTCGCGCCCCTCGCGGGCGCGTGGATTGAAACACCCAAACGACTTTGGCAACGATAGGCACTGAATGGTCGCGCCCCTCGCGGGCGCGTGGATTGAAACAGCGCGTCCCACTCGGTCATTTTCTTGACCCGCCAGTCGCGCCCCTCGCGGGCGCGTGGATTGAAACCACATTTCAGCGCGACGGTTAAACGGCTGACCACGTCGCGCCCCTCGCGGGCGCGTGGATTGAAACGCCCAGAACGGCGCCGGCATCCATCGGCTGAATGAGTCGCGCCCCTCGCGGGCGCGTGGATTGAAACCCTTCAAGAGCAAGAACAGGCGCCTGACGGCGAGGTCGCGCCCCTCGCGGGCGCGTGGATTGAAACCGGCAGAATGCGCATGCCCTTGACGCCAGACCGCTGGTCGCGCCCCTCGCGGGCGCGTGGATTGAAACTGCGTGGGCGACATCTGCAGCGGCCAGCACGCCGTCGCGCCCCTCGCGGGCGCGTGGATTGAAACCGATTCAGCGATACCGGCGGCACCCTGCGCGACTGTCGCGCCCCTCGCGGGCGCGTGGATTGAAACTTCAGCCGACTCACCTGAGCCTTGCTGACCCCGGGTCGCGCCCCTCGCGGGCGCGTGGATTGAAACGTTATGTGCGACGGCACGGCGATCAAGGCCGGCGTCGCGCCCCTCGCGGGCGCGTGGATTGAAACCACCGCCGTATGCGTGTTGTTCGCAACCGTGTGGGGTCGCGCCCCTCGCGGGCGCGTGGATTGAAACAACACCACGCCTGATTCAATGACCGCTGCAGATCGTCGCGCCCCTCGCGGGCGCGTGGATTGAAACTTCAACTACACCCCGTTGGGCAATGCCGACGGAACGTCGCGCCCCTCGCGGGCGCGTGGATTGAAACGCCAGCAATGGAAAACACTTCGCGCGATTCCACTGTGTCGCGCCCCTCGCGGGCGCGTGGATTGAAACACTTATAGCGGCACGTCGCGCAAGGTTCGCCACACGTCGCGCCCCTCGCGGGCGCGTGGATTGAAACCGCAGCTTCGGCGCCGACGCGCTCGACAAGCCGCCGTCGCGCCCCTCGCGGGCGCGTGGATTGAAACTCCGCCACGCTGGTGATCCCCAGTGGCATCACATCGTCGCGCCCCTCGCGGGCGCGTGGATTGAAACTGGTGACGGGTCAGGCGGTCAAGGGCGCTCATCGGGGTCGCGCCCCTCGCGGGCGCGTGGATTGAAACGGCAGCAACCTCGCCACCCGCGTCGCCACCGGCGCCGTCGCGCCCCTCGCGGGCGCGTGGATTGAAACATCCTGTCCGGCGCCGGCCGCCTGCGCATCATCCCGTCGCGCCCCTCGCGGGCGCGTGGATTGAAACGTGACCAGGTCCAGCGAACCGAACAGGACCGCCACGTCGCGCCCCTCGCGGGCGCGTGGATTGAAACCCATGCCGGTCTCCGGTGTCGGGTTGGTTGGGTGGTCGCGCCCCTCGCGGGCGCGTGGATTGAAACGATGCCGATGAAGCGCCGACCGAGGTCATGGCAGGGTCGCGCCCCTCGCGGGCGCGTGGATTGAAACGCCTGCAGCAGGGCCTGCACCAGCCCGCCCGTCGCGCCCCTCGCGGGCGCGTGGATTGAAACGCTCCTGACTGGCGTTCCCGGCGCGGGGAAGTCGTTGTCGCGCCCCTCGCGGGCGCGTGGATTGAAACACGGATGACCCAGCCGGCGCCCTCGATAGCCAGCTGGTCGCGCCCCTCGCGGGCGCGTGGATTGAAACCCGCAGATGGTTGGGGAGTTCGTCGGCAGGACACTGTCGCGCCCCTCGCGGGCGCGTGGATTGAAACTCCGGTGGAAAAAAACAAGCCCGGACATGCCGGGGTCGCGCCCCTCGCGGGCGCGTGGATTGAAACCGTCCCATGGACTTCCTCCGCGGCATGTACCCCGTGTCGCGCCCCTCGCGGGCGCGTGGATTGAAACGCGGTGTAGCCGCGGCCGGCGCGGTCGCCGTCCAGTCGCGCCCCTCGCGGGCGCGTGGATTGAAACGTGTCCTTCTGCGTGTACCCGATTCCCCGCTCGTCGTCGCGCCCCTCGCGGGCGCGTGGATTGAAACTGCAGGCCGCGGTCATCGAAGCCGATCACCACAAAGTCGCGCCCCTCGCGGGCGCGTGGATTGAAACGTCCGCCCCGCGCCGGGGAGTGGTACATCTCGGGCGCGGTCGCGCCCCTCGCGGGCGCGTGGATTGAAACCTCGTCGAGGACCACTCGAAGACCAGGCAGTGGGCGTCGCGCCCCTCGCGGGCGCGTGGATTGAAACGTCGACGCAAGCCCGCGCGGATCCAGCTCGACGCAGTCGCGCCCCTCGCGGGCGCGTGGATTGAAACCGACGACAACGCCGGTTCGGTCGGCATGGTTCGGGTCGCGCCCCTCGCGGGCGCGTGGATTGAAACCGATGCGTGCGGAGCTCGACGAGCGGAACGCGCCAGGTGTCGCGCCCCTCGCGGGCGCGTGGATTGAAACTCCGCGGGGTCGACCTTGGATTTCGCTTTCCACCGGTCGCGCCCCTCGCGGGCGCGTGGATTGAAACGTCGACAATGCCGCGAATCGTTCGTGGAACGCATATGGTCGCGCCCCTCGCGGGCGCGTGGATTGAAACAGCTCGGCAAGCGGCAGCGTGCGCAGGCTGAAGACGTCGCGCCCCTCGCGGGCGCGTGGATTGAAACAGCACCTACACGCTGCGTGCGCAGGGGAAGTCGCGCCCCTCGCGGGCACGTGGATTGAAACCCCACAGGGAACGCCCCAATACCGATTCGGGCGAGTCGCGCCCCTCGCGGGCGCGTGGATTGAAACTCACAGGCCAAGGGCGGCCAGCCGCGAGATCGCGCGGTCGCGCCCCTCGCGGGCGCGTGGATTGAAACCCCACAGGGAACGCCCCAATACCGATTCGGGCGAGTCGCGCCCCTCGCGGGCGCGTGGATTGAAA
>NZ_JBQUZW010000015.1:83706-102079 GCF_056313665.1 Lysobacter sp. DMC104
AACTCACAGGCCAAGGGCGGCCAGCTGCGAGATCGCGCGGTCGCGCCCCTCGCGGGCGCGTGGATTGAAACAAGTCCGGGCAGACCGTGGTGGTGCACCACTCCGAGTCGCGCCCCTCGCGGGCGCGTGGATTGAAACCTTGGGTCAGTTGGGACAGGGGATGACTTCCGGCGTCGCGCCCCTCGCGGGCGCGTGGATTGAAACTTCCGCCTCATCCGTGCCCGACGGCCCGCTGTCGTCGTCGCGCCCCTCGCGGGCGCGTGGATTGAAACCATTGAAGTGGCGTCGTGACCAAGCTGGTCAACGCCGTCGCGTCCTTCGCGGGCGGGTGGATTGAAACCATGCATGGGGCGAATACCATTCGATCGTTTCCAAGTCTCGCCCAACGCCGGGCGTGGATTGAAACCACTTGCCGCAGAAGAAATCATCCAGCTTGTACTGGTCGCGCCCTCGCGGGGGGACGTGTGGATTGAAACAAAACCAACAAAGGAATGGTGAACAGGGATGTAGTTTCGCGCCCCTCGCGGGCGCGTGGATTGAAACACGAAGGTCAAGAAAGCCGGCGAGGAAATCACGGTGTCGCGCTCCTCGAAGGTGCGTGGATTGAAACGCGACATGGTTGGTGATTTCACGCGCGTAACCGTGTCGCGCCCCTCGCGGGCACGTGTTTTGAAACCGCGCCATGTGCCTCGGCGTTCTGTCGTTCGCCGGTCGCGTCCCTCGTGGGCGCGTGGACTGAAACTCGTAGGCGCAAATTTCTTTGTGACCTTGCCGCGTCGTGCCCCTTGCCGGCACATGGGTTGAACAAGAACCAAGTGAACTCGATGAACTTGGCCGCCGGTACGGATTATCTCGTGTGTAAGGCTTCGAGTCGCGCTGTCAAGATTCCCCGTCGGCCGGGCTGTCCCTTGCACGCATAGGTGCAACGAAAGCGCATTTCGCTCTGATCGAGTTCTGGTAATTTGACCTCCTGTCACCCGCTGTGGACGCGTTAATGTCGGAAGTGCCTTCGCCGTCGAATGCTTTCCCGGTCGCCTTGCCGCTGCGCGAGGCCACGGTCGTCTGGATCTGGATCGGTCTGTCGAGTTTCGGTGGGCCGGCCGGACAGATAGCGCTGATGCATCGGGAACTGGTGGAGAAGCGTCGCTGGATCAGCGACGCCCGGTTCCTGCACGCGTTGAACTACTGCATGCTTCTGCCGGGGCCGGAGGCGCTGCAACTGGCGATCTACATCGGCTGGCTGCTGCATCGCCTTCGCGGCGGGATCATCGCCGGGCTGTGCTTCGTGCTGCCGGGATTGTTCGTGATCATGGCCCTTGCCACGGTCTACGCCCTGTATGGCCAGGTGCCGCTGGTTGCAGCGGTGTTCTTCGGTCTGAAGGCAGCCGTGCTGGCCGTGGTGGTCGAAGCGGTACTGCGGATCGGGCGCAGGGCGCTCAAGACCAGAACAATGGTCGTGATCGCAGCGATCGCTTTCATCGCCATCTTCGTCTTCGCTGTGCCGTTTCCTTGGATCGTGCTGGTGGCCGGCATTGTCGGTCTGATCGGCAGCCGGTTCCTTCCGGGGCAATTTCCTGCGCCCGCCGACGGCAAGGACGATACGACTTCGAGCTACCTCGCCGACCGGCTGCTGGCAACCGGCCAACTGTCGCACACGCAGGCGTCAGCGAAGCGCGCCATCGGGATCGCACTGGCCGGATTGGCGCTGTGGTGGCTGCCGGTCTTCGCCGTCGTGGGCGTGCTCGGCGTGGGCAGCGTCATCGCGCAGCAGGGCCTGTTCTTCAGCCAGACCGCGGTCGTCACCTTCGGCGGCGCCTACGCCGTGCTGGCGTACGTGGCGCAGCGCGTCGTCGAGGGTTACCACTGGCTCGCGCCCGGGGTCATGGTCGACGGTCTTGCGCTGGCGGAAACCACGCCCGGCCCGCTGGTGCTGGTGCTCCCCTTCGTGGCTTTCCAGGCCGCGTTCCTGCACCCGGCAGGCCTCTCGCCGTTGGCAGCCGGTTTTGCCGGTGCTGCGTTGGCTGCCTGGGTGACCTTCGTCCCCAGCTTCCTCTTCATCTTCCTTGGCGCGCCTTGGATCGAAGCACTGCGCCGGCATCGGGCCCTGCACGCGGCCTTGTCGACGATCACCGCCGCGGTCGTGGGCGTGGTCCTCAACCTGTCGGTGTGGTTCAGCCTGCACACGGTGTTCCGGCACGTGCGCGAGGAGCGGCTCGGCGTCCTGCGCCTGCAGATCCCGCAATGGGACACGGTGCAATGGCCGATGGTCGTGCTGTCGGCCGCGGCGCTGTTCGCCACGCTGCGCCTGAAGATCGGGATTGGCTGGGTCCTGCTCGGAGCCGCTGTTCTAGGCGTCGCGTCGGTGTGCTTGTGATGATAAGTAGGCGGGATCGCATCTTGGCGACGGTCTTGTGCTGTACGCCTGCCCGCCCTTCTCCGAAAAAAATGTTTCCGCCGATCGCAGGGCGGTTGCTTCATCTCAGTGTTCGCGCCATTCTCGACCTTGTAGACGACGTCAAAGTTGATCGTCATCAGTGGTGGTAAAATAGGCTTCAATTCCAGCTATCGAAACTGATGTGTGAAAGTTGAATTTTCATGTTTTTTGCCTCTGCGGCAGCGCCGCAGAGGCAACGATGAGGGGCATTCGTTGAATCTGATGCCCACGTAGCCTCGACACATCGCGGGACGTCGGGAGCATCCTATGAACCGCTTGCACAATACGGAAGTCTATCCCCCAGCCGTCTTGGTCGTTATGGAGTCGATGCCAGCGCTGGCCGTGGAGATCGCCAATCGCTGGATGCGAGGCTGGCCAGAGCGCACGCGGCAGTTGCTCAATGCAGGCGATTTTCTCGTCTCGCTTGCGTTGGAGATCGCGTGGGTCCAGGAGGCGTGCGGTCCGACGCCACCCGCGGATGGCGAGGAATCCTCCGTCGTGGTCTGTCTCGCTGGGCGCCGACCGCCCCCGTGCCCGAAAAAGTGGTAGTTGGGTCGGAAGGCCTGTGCATCACCGGAGCAGGGGGATGACGTCGAGTTCGTGCTTGGGGAACGACGCGCGACCCGCTTGGTGCATCCGCTCGAGCATGGTTGGATCGTATTCCAACAGGCTCGTAGTCATCTCCGGTCGCTGAAAGACGTTGGCCTACCTTCGTCCCTTCTACCACACGGGGGTAGACTTTTCGAACGAACGTCCACCGTTAAGGTCGCATTCAATGCGTCAGCTGTCAGAAGCATCGGGTGTGATGCGGGGTTGTGCTTCGAACAGGATGGCTTCGGGTCGTAGAGCCCTTCTCCGGCGGTGCCTCCATGTGACCGACTGGCGGGGACCTGCGGCCATGGTGATCCACACGGATACTTGAGATGCCTTACAGTTTCACCTTCGCGAATTTCCGCATGGACCTCCGGGCCCGTGAGCTCTATCGCGATGATGAGCGCGTGATGCTGGCGGTGGTCGCCTTCGATTGCCTGGCCTACCTGATTCGGCATCGCGATCGCCCGGTCGGGCGCGACGAGCTGATCTCGGCGGTGTGGGGGCGCATGGACGTCAGCGAATCCACGCTGGCGCATACGATCGTGCGACTGCGCCAGTGCCTGAGCGACACCGGCAACGACCAGCGCTTCATCCGCACGATCCCAAGGCTGGGATATCGCTGGGTGGCGCCCATCTTCGAGACCATGTCGGAGACCTCCGTCGAGGAGGCGGCGCTGTCGCCGCCTGTGGTACCCGTGATCGACGTTGCTCCGGAAGCCGAAGCCTCGAATGGTTCTGCATCCGAACCACCCGTGCCGACGGCGACCTCGCCCGGATCGCACCGTCGGCGGCACTTGGCCTTCGCGGCGCTGGCGCTCGCCGTGCTCGTGTCGGCGGCGGGACTGGCGGCATTCCTGTCGCGTTCGCCTGATCGACAGGGGGGCGCGACGGCCGGTACACCATCGACCGCGATGCGCGCGGTGATGGTCGAGCCTTCGGAGATCGTCGCGCCCGATGCCTGGTCGTGGCTGCGTCTGGGCACGATGGACCTGGTGGCGAACCGTCTGCGCGAGGGCAAGCTGCCGACGCTGCCCAGCGAGACCGCCCTGACGCTCGCGGATCGCGACGAAGATGCCTTTCCGGCAGGCGTGACCATGCGGGTCCATCCGCACGTGGAAAGGGATGGCGAATATTGGGTGGTGCGGCTGGAGGCGACGCTGGAGGATGGTCGCTTGCTGCACGCCGAAGCGCGTGGGCAAGAGGTGATGCAGGCCACGCGGCTGGCGGCGGACCGCTTGCTGCTGGCGCTCGGAAAGACCGTGCCGCCAGATGGGCTGGCCGCGCCGGGCGACATCGACACGTTGCAGCAGCGGATCGCGGCGGTGCGCCTGGTCGGGCATCTGCCGGAGGCGCTGTCGCTGATCGAACAGGCCCCCGCAGCTTGGCGCGCGCGACCGGAACTGGGGCTGCTGGAGGCGCGCATCCACTGCGACATGGGTCACTTCGACGTGTGCCACCAGCGTCTCGATGCCCTGGCCGACAAGGTGTCCCGCGGGAAGGATCCCGAAATCTACGGCCAGATGCGCGTGACGCAGGCGTGGCTGTACGTCAACCGCGACGGTGATTTCGGGCGCGCCGACGCGGCGCTGCAGGATGTCATCGGGTTGAAGTCGACACTGGTCGGTTCCGATGCGCTGGGCAACGCCTACTCGCTGCGTGGCTGGATGCGTACCGACAGGCAGCCCGATGCGGCCATGGTCGACCTGGGGCAGGCACGGGCGATCTTCCTGCGACGCGGCAACCTGCGCGAGATCGCGCGAATCGACCAGCGCATGGGGGCCGTGCTGTCCCAGCAAGGCCGGTTGTCAGCGGCGCTCGCGTCGCTGCGTGCGGCGGATCGCCAGTTCGGCAACCTCGGCGCACTCGGCGACCAGGCCATCACCCTCATGGCGATGTCGCAAACCTACAGCCAGTTGCTCCAGCACGACGACGCGCTCGCGGCGACCGATCGCTACTGGAACAGTGGCAGCGCCCGCTACGACGGCGCAGCGGGATACCGGGCCTGGGCGTTGATGCACAAGGGACGATTGAAGGATGCGGAGGCACTGGTCGCTCCCATTCTGGAGCGACCCGGGGCCCCACAGTCGGACTGGGTGCGTGCCGACCTGCTCGCCTTGTCGGCGCGGATCCGCATGGCGCGCGGGCAGTTCGCCGGTGCGGCGGATCTCGCGAAACAGGCGCGCACGCTGTTTCCGTCCGATGTCGACCGGCAGGACTACTTCAACAACGGCATGCTCGAGATCCGCGCCCTGCGTGCCGCAGGGCGACCGGAGGCGGCCGGGCTGGCTGCCGATCAACTGCGGGCCTGGGTCAGCCGGTTTCCCGATGAGCGCCTGCAGGTGGGCGCGTCCCTGGTCGAGGCCGAACGGGCCTGGGCTGAAGGCAAACCTTCCGCCGCCATGGTGCGTTATGCCCGGGCCCTTGCCGGTGCCGAGCATCTGGGCGTGCCCGAGGTGCTGGTGGAGGTCGGCAGTTCCTATGCGGATGTCCTGATGGCCTCCGGAAGGCTGGACGCAGCGAGCGAGGTCGTTGCGCGGCTGGCGGCCTGGTCACACGAGGACGTTCGCGCGGCGCGCGTGCAGGCGCGCCTGCTGGAAGCGCTGGGCAATGCCGCCGGAGCCAGTGCGGGGTATCGCGAGGCGGCACGACTGGCGGGCGAGGGACAATGGGATGCCGGCATTCCCGTCGGGCGCGATGCGGTCGCGCTGACCGAACCCGCTCGCTGAAGCCCGGGCTGTTCTGGAGGCCGTGCGCCGGCCTGCAGGTGCGGCGATGACCCGGGATGCATCCCGGCTGCATGCCGCAGCACTTCTTCGGCATGCGTCCTGATCACGTTGCCCGCACCGTGCGACCCGGTCGAACCATGGATTGGGGGTCGTGATCTCCATGCAGAGCGAGCGTGCCCCCGAGCGCATCGGGCTCCCCGGCAGTGAATGCGAGCGTCCGCCATGTCCCCCGGGTCTGGATGCGCCACTTCCGGTTTCCCGCGGCAGCTGGCCGCAGCGCTGCCGGCGGTGGCTCGGCCAGGCCAAGGTGCGGTTATTCACGTCGAGGGTGCCTTGGGTGGCGCCCGTTCGGGCGGTCTCGGTGGCGATGGTGGGCCTGTCCCCGGCGACCGAGGCGCGTCTGCGCGCGGCCTGCCGCGACGTCGCCGCCCTGGGCCAAGGCTATTCGGTGGCGCTGGCGCAGTGGAACGGTCAGTGCCCCGACGTCGTCATCGCAGACTGCGACGATATCTATGCCCGCATGGTCTGTGCCCTGGCGATCCGCTCCCGGAGCCGCGTCGTTCATCTAAGCGCGGGCGCGCAGGCGCTGGTCCATCGGAGCGAGGATGGCGCGCTGCGGACGCTGTCGCAGGCGGATCTGGTCGCGCTGATCGCGCGGCTCTGCATGGAAACGGCGCCTCATCATCGTGACGACGCAGTGCCCGACGGCGCAATGTCGGCGCTGTCGGACCTGTTGCGTACCAGCCTGTTGTCGCAGGTGGTCCGACAGCGGGCAACCGGCTGGACCCCGCTGATGCGCGGACACGTCCACCTTCGACTGAACCGTCTGTCCTCACGGATCCAAGCCTCCTCACTGTGGCATCTCGACGAGGCCGCCCGCCATTTGTTGAGTCCTGCATGGCGGCCGGTGTCGCTGCATGACACCGATGCGTCCGCGGTGGAGACCAGTCTGGATCTGTTCCTGCTGCGCGCCTGCTTGTCGCAGGAGGCCATGTTGCCGCGGCTGGATGCCGTGCATTTCCGGCTGGCGCATTGGCCCGATCTGGACGGGCAGGAGCCGCAGTACGCCTGGGTGCTGCCGCTGATGGTCTCGGTGGTCCGCCAGGCACCGGTGCAGGTGTCTGCCATGGTCGGGCACGAGGCGCCGTCATCCATGCGGATCAATGCGCTGTTCTGGGCATTCTGGGCCAGCGGGGTGCTCGAACGGGTCGCGATGCCTCCGAGGCGCCTTGGCGCCTGATCCGCCCGTGCCGATGTGCCCGTGTCCACTGTCGGTCAGGATATAAATCCTTCAATAACAGAGGCTTGCATGCATTCGGCATGCCCGCTGCATGGTTCGTGCATGCGGTGGCGTATGGAGTTGACGCAAGCTGCGCCCGCTTTCCGTGGATTCCGTACAGGGGCGGACCATCGACATGAATGCGAGAACGCGCCAGCGTGGCTTCACGCTGATCGAACTGGTGGTGGTGCTGGCCATCATTGCCATCCTGACGGCGCTGGTGCTGCCGTCCTACCTGGACTACCTCACGCGCAGCCGCATCCGGGTCGCGCAGTCCGATCTGCTGGCGCTGTCGGCCAGCGTTGAAAACGACCGCCAGAGAACGCTGCTGTATCCCGCGGTGGCGCTGAGCGGGACCGCCGCGGTGACCGGTCGCTTCGCCAACTGGACCCCGGCGTCCCGGTCGACGGACTTCAGCTTCGCCTACGGTACCGACGCCAGCGGATACCGGATCACCGCGACCGGTGTGGGCGGCCGCCTGGCCGGCTGCAGCGTGTCGCTGACGGCTGCCAACACCCGCACCACGGCCGGCTGTCCGAACGTCGGGGACCTCTCGTGGTGACCCGGCGCCGAACTTCCGGTTTCACGTTGATCGAGCTGATGGTGACGATCGCCATCATGGCCTTCCTGCTGTTCGTCGGCCTTCCCTTCACGCGAGGCTGGGTCGACGGCGTGCGCCAGATGCAGGCGCGGAACCAGTTGCTCGACGGCATCGGCCAGGCGCGCGCGCTCGCGCTCCGCAACCCGGCGGCGCTCGCTCCCGATCAGCCGGTGGCAATGCTGCGGGTGGCAGGTCGTGACGTGCAGGTGGTGATGTCTCCTTCGGATACCACCGTATGGTCGGCCCGGCTTCACGAAAGCGTCGTGCTGAACACGGCCGGAAAAGCGATTCCGGCGACACGGATCATGAAGCACGGAAGCGACGAACGATTCCGCTGCGTCGCCTTCAACAGCCGGGGCATTCGTCTGCCCGATGCCGTCAATTGCACGCTCCCGCTGACCATCGGCCGCATCGCGATCGGTGTGGGAGAACAGGACCCGATCCATGTCGAACTTCTGTAAGCCGCTTCGCGCCAGACAGCGTGGCGATGTCCTTCTGGAATCGCTGGTCGGCGTCCTGCTCGTCGGTATCCTCGGTGCGGGCATCGCCCATGTCGCCTCGCGCATCGCGGTCAGCCAGCATGACGCGAAACTGGAGAATCTCGTCGTGGAACGCTTGCGCGACCGTTTGCAGCGCGACGGCCTGACGCTGTGCGACGCCCCTGCGTCGTCGATCGCGCTCACGCAGGACGTCGAGGTCGGGGTATCGGTCGACTGCAAGCACATCGCCGATGCAGAGGTCGGTGTGGCGGGCGCGCTCAGGAAGGTGCCGATGCCGCCCGAGATCACGCTGCAGGCAGCTCCGGACGACCGCGGCGAGATCGAAGTGGGCACGCATCAGTTGCCGGAGGCCACGCCATGATCCCGGCGCGACGGCTACGGCGCACGCAGCGAGGGCAGACCCTGATCGGCATGATGGTCGGTCTGCTGATCTCGCTCCTGAGCATCGTCGCGATGGTGGCGATCTACAAGACGAGCATCGGCATCTCCACCAATGCTTCGCAGACCGCCTTGCGCGACGGGCAGTTGTCGGCCGCGATGCTGGCTGCGCAGATCGAGATGCAGCAGGCGGGCTTCGGCCTCGATGCCGACGCTCCGGGCGTGCTCGCGGTTTCCGACGACGGCAAGCAGGTGCTTTGGCGTTACCGCGATGGCTCCGCGTCCACCAGCCTTTGTGCCGGCCTGCGCTTGGTCACCGATGCCGCGGACACGAACATTCCGGTCATGCCCGCGGAAGCCGGAAGCGATGTCAGGGGACTGTACTGGTTGCCCGAGAAAGCCTGTACCACCGTGGATCCCGCGCCAACTTGGGGGAGTGCCGCGGACGAACGGCCGAGGTTGCTGGCGTCCTCGTCCGGTTTCTTCGCGCCGATCGACGCGCACGGCGGAGCGCTGGGCGATGAGAACGGTGGCGGCAGCCTGGAAGGCCTGCGATTCGTCCGCCTGTCCGGCGGCGCATGCCTGCCGTATCTGCAACAGACCGACACCGACGATCTTCCGAAGCGATCAGTGCGCATTTCCCTGAGAAAGGACGCTGCGCATGAAGTGTTCTCGGCATGCCTGCCGAACGTCCAGATATCCGCAAGCACGGGGAACGAATGATGACGATACGGAAAAGACACCCGACGCCGAGGCATCGCCAGCGTGGCGTCGCCACCATCCTGATCGTCCTGCTGATGGCGATCGCCGTTACGGTGACCGTGCTGTGGGTTGGCTTTTCCCTGCGCAACACGCAGCAGCGACAGCTCAGTGCGCATGCCGCCACGGCCGCGCAGGGCGCCGCATGGCGTGGCGTGGAGGTGGTCCGCGTCTATCTGAAGCAGTTGCCGAAGACCACGCTCGTGCAGTGGGGGCCGAAGGCCGGCGGGAAAGCAGCGTCGGTGCCCGACGACATGGCGCGGACCGCGTCCGCGACTGCCGCGAAGTCGTCCACGCCCGCCGCTGTCACGTGCCGTGATTATCCGCAAGGCTTGAACGTGGGGGGGCTGGAGGCGTTGGACGCGACGGGAAGGCTCACCCAGGTGTGCGCGTCCGACAGTGATGGTGTGTACCGGATCACCGCTCAGGTCACCGGTAGGGCGGGAAGCGGTTCGGCGGCCACGACCAGTCGGATTGAAGTGGTCTACGACGTTCGCCCGGGCGGCGGTTCGACCGGACAGCCGACGGACGGGACCGGTACGCGCCTGCCGGTGCCGACGGCCAGTTTCGTGGGCACGCTCAACTTCGACGGCAGCACCCTGAACATCGTCAATGGCGATACGGCGACCGATGTCGCCGTCGACGGCGACATCAACTTCAACGGTGCTGCGCTGTTCTCGGCCTGCACGACGAAGGACATCCATTTCACCAGCAACCAGTACTGCGGCACCTACTACCGTGCCGAAGGCGCGATGACCGGTCGCGGTGCCACGTTCGGCAAGTACGGCGGCAGCGCCTGCAGTGCCAGCAAGGTCGAGGGTGTCAGCCTGCACGCAGGCACCGGCATCGATCTGTCCGCCAACGGCGCCAACAGCAACGGGCGCTTCTGGACGGTGCAGACGGCGGCGGGCGACATTCGCATCCTCGGTACCTCCGAATTCCTCTCCCCGACGGGATCGCTGTGGGGTGGTGGTGGCATCGGTCTTGGCTCGGCCGGCAGCGTTGCGAAGCCGGTGGGCGAAGTGCTGTCGATCGGCGATCTCGTGCTCGGTGCGGGCAATCAGCTCAGCACGATCGAGCGTGCCCGCATCGGCGGGTCGGTCTACATCGATTCGTGGAACAACAGGATCGATGGCGGCACCGTCGGCGGCAGCGTCGTCGTGCGCAGTGGCAACGGGGATCTGGTGCACCTCACGTCCGGTGGCAGCGCGCCTGCAGCACCGCCTGTGCCGGAATGCAAGGTGCCCACGCCGTCCATCGACGTGTCGGCACTGCGCGGCGCGGCCAACATGATCCTCGATTTCCGGAACGACGATCGCGCACAACCGATCTTGCAACTCCAGAACATGGCGCCAGCGTCACTTAACCGCACCTACGATCTGCTTTCCGCAGACAGCCTGGTCCAGACGCGGATTGCATCCTTGTTCGGTTGCGATGCCGGCTGGTGCCGCAGCATGGCCATCCCCACGTATGACGCTGCCCACGACATGTGGCGACTGCCTGCGTTCGGGACGATCCAGCCCGGCGTGCTGTGGGTGAACGGCTCGCTCAACGTGCAGCCGAACAGCGGCTACACGTTCTTCAACTCCTTCGTGGTGAGCCGGAACATCACGTTGAGCAACAACGGTTTCGTGCTGAAGGCGCCCAACTTCGCGCCCACCGATGGCGATGTCTGCCGCGAGAGTGCCAATCCGGTCAACCTTTGTGGCGAGGACTTCAAACGACGCGGTGTCGCCCTCGGCAACATGGCCATGGTGATCGCGAACGACGCGGCGCTGAGCGGCAACACCATCTACGGCAACGTGGTCGTCGGCAATTCGCTGACCGGCACCAGCGGCTCGATCCGCGTCAACGGGCGGCTGATGGTCGGCAGCAATGCGAACTCGCAGATCAATTTTTCCGGGGGCGGTTTCCACATGACCGTCGACTCATCGGGAATGACCGGGGACCAGACCGTAATCGAAACCGGCGGCGATCCAGGTGAGGGCACCACGCCGACGACCTCGGCCAGCAGCCGTGTGCGCTGGTCGAGATATCTCTAGCTTACCGTCTCCAAAGAAAGGGCGAGCATCGATCGCGTCGGATGGCGCATAGATCCGTAGGCCGCAGCGTCTCCAGTATCAATGGCGGATTTTCGATGCCGATCCTGGCGTCGTGATCGACGCATGGCGCTGTCGGTGCAAACGAATTTCCGCAACGCTGTCTCCGCATGAGGGCATGATGGGAATTGCAGTGTGGGAACAAACTTCGACGCAGCAGGACGATGGTCGAGTCGAGTGGACAGGAAGCGGCGATGCGAGCGTGCGGCGCGACGATCCGTATGTTCCGGGCGAGTATCTGCCGGGGATCCTGCAGGCGCTGGTGGCGTCGCCGGCCGGGTTGACGCGCATCGAGCTTGATGGCGTCGGCTGCGTGGACATCGACACGGGAAGCCTCAGATTTCAGGCTGCAGTGGACGATTGGGATGCCTTCTGCACCGTTCCTAGATCTGGTTTCCGCGTTGTGCGATTGTCTGCGAACGCACGAGTGTCAGGCCCCATGCGTTCCCTTGAGGAACTGTTCTGGATCGCCGGTTATTACGCCTCGTCAGGCCGTCTGCCGGCATATGCGAACCGGCATGAGGTGGTCAGATTGATCCATTGGCCGAACTTCACGCGATTGCCCTGCGCGCCGGACGCTTATCGATTGTGCGCTCTGCTGGCGAGAAGGCCGAGCAGCATTCATTTGTCCAGCAGGTTGGCGGGGGTGGATGAGGCGCTCGCCTTTCGCTTCTTCAGTGCGGCGCATGCTGCCGGGATCATCGAAATCGTAACGCGACTGCGCAATCCATCCGATTTTCCGATTCCGGCGAATGACGAGCGCGCGACATCGTCGTCGGATCACGTGCTGGGCGTCATGTTGAAATCGTTGTGGCAGAAGATGGTCGGCCGGTGAACGATGGACCAGAAGATCATCTTCGCCGGTCCGGTGGGCGCAGGAAAGACGGCGGCGATCAGCACGATCAGCGATCTGCCCGTCGTGGACGCCGAAAAAGACGCGACGGACGATGTGGCGCTGCGCAAGTGCCAAACGACGGTCGCGATGGACTACGGCGTGCTCAATCTCGCCAACGGCACGAAGGTGCATCTATACGGGGCACCCGGGCAGACGCGTTTCGATTTCATGTGGGACATCATCACCCTCGGCGGATTCGGCCTGGTCCTCATGCTGGATCAGGCACGGCCCGACCCGGTTGCGGACATGGAACGGTACCTCACCGCCTTCAAGGGCTTCATCGAAAGGACTGGCGGTACGCTGGTCGTCGGAATTACACGCATGGACCTTGTCCCCGGTGGGGTGATCGATCCGGTGCGCAGGCGATTGAACGAAATGGGCCTGAACGTTCCAGTCTTCGAAGTGGATGCGCGCGAACGGGAAGACGTCAAGCGGTTGCTGCTCGCGTTGCTGTGCCAGATCGATCCCATGGTCCGGCGGTTCCGATGACGTCGTCGTCCTGCGCGGCAGGGGCTGCGGGTCCGCGGAAGGACGCGACACATGCCCCCATCCTTCGGCTGTGCGGTTTTGGCGTCGCGCACGCGCGGAAGGTGGTGCTCGCCGAAATTGATCTGACACTTCATTCCAAGGGCATGTTGGTGCTGCTTGGGCCGTGTGGAACTGGGAAATCGACGCTGCTCCGCGCGTTGTCCGGGGCGCTCGCGGAAGCTTCCACGTCCCGCGCGTGGGGAGATGCGGAGTACCTCGGGCGTGCGATCGGTGCCGACGGTCATTGGCCTGTTCTGGTCGGGCAGAGCGCACGATTGATGATGTCGAGCGTGTTCGAGAATCTGGTCTGCAATCTTCCTGGTCGTGAGCGCATGACTGGCGCGCAACAGCGCAGCCTGGTGTGTCGACGTCTTCGGGAGAACGCACTGGATGCGTTGATTCCGCAACTCGAACAGCCGGTGGAAGCGCTCAGTCCCGCAATGCAGCGGCACGTGGCCATCGTCCGCGCGGTTGCCGCCGATCCCGAATTGTTGTGCGTGGACGAGCCCACTGCCAATCTCTCCGGCAGTGACGCCGAACGCCTGATCGCGCATTTGCGCCGGGAATCCCTGCGTCGCGCGCTGATCGTCGCCACACATCATCAAGGCCATGCGCGGATGCTCGGTGGACGCACGGCACTGCTGGCTGGCGGGCGCATACAGGAGATCGCAGAAACCGCAGATTTTTTCGTCGCGCCGCAGACATGGGCCGGACAGGAATTCATCCGTGGCGGCACATGCCTGCTGCCGTCGCCGGACGCGATACCCCAAGATCTCGACGCTGGCGTACCACCACCTCCGCCTTTGCCGATGGCGGCGAGAATTGCGATCAACGATTCCCGCGGTCCGAGCGGGTTCCACTGGCTGAGACGCGGAGAATTGGCTGGAACACCGAAGCCGGGTGTTGTCGGCGACCTCGATTACGACCTTGCTGCATTGCAGTGCGTTGGCATCCGCCATCTGGTCAATCTCACCGAACATGCGATGGACCCCGTGCATCTGTCGCGTTTCGGCATCGTCGCGCATGCATTCCCGATCGCCGACATGGCACCGCCATCGACGGCCCAGACGGTTGGGATCTGCATGTTGATCGATCGGGCGATCGCCGCTCGCGAACCGTTAGCCGTGCATTGCCGGGCCGGGCTTGGGCGCACCGGAACGGTTCTGGCGCTGTATCTGGTCTGGCGCGGCGCCGAAGGCGCTTTGGCACTGGAAATGGTGCGTCGGATTGAACGGCAATGGGTGCAATCCGCGTGTCAGATCGCGGCTATCGATGCATTCCAGGCCTGGTGTGAACGCGTGCGGTCGACCGTCGAGCCGCAGTGTTGCGCCGAAGCGTCAAGCGCTTTTGACGTCCGGGATTTCGCTTTTCCACCCACCACCACTCGTTAGGAGAATCAAGACATGTCATTCGATCAAGGCCTGCAGAAAGCAATGGCGAGTGTTCCGGAATGCATTGCCGCCGGTTTCATCGATCTCGCGTCGGGGATGTTGCTGGGCGTTAAGACGGTCGACTCGCATCCATCCGAGGTCATGGACCTGTTGGCTGCAGCGACGTCTGACCTGTTTCAGGGCGCGAATGTCAGCATGATCGAAAAGATCTTCAAGAAGGCCCGCGGCTTGCCGCTGAACGAGCATCACTACTTTCAGGAAATCATCGTCAATAGCGACAACCTCGTTCACATTTTTCTGCGCGGAAGGATCCATCAGAACTATGTCGCCTGTTTCGTCTGCAGACGCTCTGCCAATCTCGGAATGGCGCTCACGAAGGTGCGACTGGCGATGCCCGAGATGGAATCAATGATCTGAAATCCACTGCCACGATATTTGCGGAATTTCCGGATCTGAAGTTCGTGCATCCGGAATTCATGGGCTTTCCACCCGCGATTCTAAATTGAAGATCCGTAAATGACGATCATAACTGTCGCGAAAAACTCATCCCGACATGGCGGCAGACGTCCGGCCGCCATGCCAATGCCAGCTGTTCCAACAATGCCTGCCCGCTCATGAGTCAACAGACCGGTTCTGTCGGCGTTCCCTACGCCAGTCGCTTGCGCGGAATCCTTCGTGGTCTGCACACGGCATCGCCGGAAATCGAGGCGTCCGCGGTGATCTCAGGCGACGGGCTTCTTGTCGAGTCAATCTTCGACATCAAGCTCGACGCTGATCGTTGCGCCGCCATGTGCGCATCGCTTCTCGCATTGGCCGAGCGAGTGTCTGAAGAGACGTCGCGCGGCGATCTGCAGGTGGTCATCGTGCAGGGCGATCTCGGCGTGATCCTGTTGGCCCGCGCACCCAACGAACATGTGTTGGCGGTAGTGGTACATGCCCGGGCGAACTTGGGATTGACGCTCAACCTGGCTAAGAAGGCCGTCGCTTCCATGCCATGACGAATGGCGTTGCCATTGTAGAGAAGAGGTTTGTATGACGCTCGTATCACGCAAGATACTGCTGTTGGTCGTTGCGCTGCTGGCGCTGCCGTGCTCCGTGGTGCGGGCGCAATACGCCACCGGGGGCACTGGACTGTATCGCAATGCCATCTTCTGGGTCGACTGGGGGACGAACGGCGAGAACGTCTTCGCAGGAAAGACCATCACCCGGGGATTCAACATCGACACGCCGGCGACGGCAGCGAATCGTCTTGACATCACCTGCCAGCTGAGCAATGCCGCGGCGTCACGCGGCACGGCGGCGCTCTATGTCTATGCGCCTGGCGATTGGCGCGGCGACGGGCTCGACGAGTTGTACAACATCGGTGGCAATGATCCGGGTGATGGCGCGGGCATCGGCGGGAATCCCAACACGCTTTCGGTCGGCCTGCGCACCGAGACCGCTTCCACGGTGGAATTCGACCTCGATTGCTCCGCAACAATCGGCGGCGCACCGTTTCCGCTGCGTGGACTCGTGTTCGCCGATGGCGAAGCGAGCGGCGACGGCGAGTTCGTCGCTGCCAGGCTTACGCATGGCGGGGCGCTCAGGATCATCGATCAGATTTCACAATGCGGTGCGAGCACCGATGTCCAGATCCTTGCCGGGCCGCCGCAGGAAGCGCGTCTGGCCGGGACGACTGCGCACTGCCAAGCCCCGACAAATCCGCCGTTGTCGCGCGGCGGGCCTGCGCTGGTCGGTTTCATTGATGGCGCCACGTCTGCACGGATCATTGCCCAGGGACGTGGCGTGTCCGCGGTGGCGGTGGGTGCGATGATCGAGATCGATTTCTCCGAAGCCATCCCGGGGACATACGGCAACGCAGCGCATCTGCTGGACACCCAGTGGAGCGGCGGCAATGCCGTCGGCGGCGTGAACTACAACGATCCCGTTAATCTGTCGGTGCAGACTTACGGCATTCACCTTGGCGCCACTGTTGCGGCCGACCAGAATGCCAACGGCGCGGTCGGCGGCCCGGACGTCGATGCGCTGCCGAAGACGACGGGCCCACTGGGCGGCGGCTATGCGGCCGTGACTCCGCCGCTTGGTGCCGCGGGCACACCGTACGTCATCGCCGGCGTGTCCTGCGTCGGTCCGGCATCCGTCGCCGGATGGATCGACTTCAATGGCAACGGCAGCTTCGATTCCGGCGAACGTTCATCGATCGCCTCATGCGCCAGCGGCAGCAGCAGCGTGAACCTGTCGTGGACGATTCCGGCCCCAGGGACGGTGCCCCAGGCGACCAGCTACTTGCGGCTGCGCATCGCCACCGATACAGGCGAACTCGCGAGCGCGACCGGCATCGCCACGACCGGTGAGGCAGAGGACTACCGGATCGCCATGCCAGGTCCCACGCTGATGCTGCGTAAGGCCTGGGTCGGCGCGCGCGTCGGCGACACTGCCGAACTGCATGCCGCAGGGCTGGCCAACGCCCCGGGCTTCGCCTCGACCGCGAACCTGACCGACGAAGTCGATGCCGGCACCGCGGTCCCGGTGTATCCAGGCGAGACGGCGGTGCTGTCAGAAACGCCAGGTAACGTGAACGTTGGCCGTTATCACCCGTCGCTGGCATGCAGCGGTGCGGGCGATACCGACCTGTCGGACGGACTGACCGTCGGGGCAGGGGACGCCGCCATCGTGTGCACGTACACCAACGAGATCCATCGTGCGGACCTTGTGCTGACGAAGACCAACACGCCGGGCACAAACGCCGAACAGGACCAGACGGCTGATACGCTGGTGTCCGGCACGACGACGGCGTATATCCTCACTGTCGTGAACCATGGTCCGGATCCCGCCAATGACGCGGTCCTCCGCGATCCGCCCGGCACCGGGCTGTCGTGCGCGACTGCGGCATGCACCGCGAACGGCGGCGCCGCCTGTCCTCCGCTCACCGGTGCTCCTCTGATGACGGCGTTGCAGACGACCGGTGTCGCGATTCCCGTCCTGCCTGCGGGGGGAAGCGTTTCCATGGCGGTGCAATGCCAGGTCGAGTGATTCCAGAGTCCACACCCGCGCCTGACTCTGCGCCATCGCCTGTCCGCTCCGAGACGTTCGCTAGGCATGCTCCTTGCTTACTCCTCGGTACACACTATTGGCGGAGGGGATATGGCTCTCACCATGACGCGAACCCCATTGCCATCGACGGTGGTTTTCGCCGATGCAGACAATGAGCAGTTCTTCACGGCACGCACGCGAACGGGAATGATGTTCCCGCCCCATGCGGTGACGCTTGTCGGAAGTATCTACGGCGCTGTCGTCGCGCTGGATCGTCGCGTGCGGCGGGACGTGCTCCCGCTCGGCGCCCGGCACGCGATCCGGCTGCGTTCTGTGCTCGTCGACGACCAGTGCGGTAGTTGCGAGATGGCAGTGGACTACTTGCACGACATCCACGAGAGCATCAGGTTCTCATGCGACGACATCCAGCGCGCCCTCGGAAACGGTGAGGTTCGTCACCAGGGGCAGGGGCAGTGGGTGGAGGTGACGATCAGGGCCGTGGATTTCGCTTCCGACCAATTTTCGTCGGTTTCCGACGGTTTTTATCGAGATTCTGGAAAGGACGGCAGTGGTGCGATCACCTGAAACTCGCCGTTGATAAGCGTGTTCTATCGAAGATTCTTCATCGAAATGCGCCGTCGGCAAAGCGAACATGTGCCGTCATCGAGCGGCCGTCGGCAGACGATCTTTCGGAGGTTCCATGAAGATCCAGCGCAACAACGACATCCCGCCGGGCATGGCAGATGCATTGGTCGGGTTGGTGCGGTGCTATGTGTCGGCGAGGGATCCCGAGGCGATGCCAAACGAGGGTGGCATCGTTCGTGAACTGCATCCGCCGCTGGCCGGCTTTGGCGGCATCTCCAAGTATCTCGGTGCTGCGATCAACGATGCCGGTGCGCCGGTTGGCGTGTTGCTTGGCGACAATGTCTTCGCTCCCCTGGACGGCGAGGTGGAGGCGCATGCGACGTTGCTGTTCGTCGACTCTGCCGCCGAGGGCGTGACCGCAACCACGGCGACGGAGCTTGTCGCAGACTTCGAGGCATGGGCAAGAGAACGGCAGGCCACACAGTTGGGGATCGTGACCTGCGTACGGATCTTGTAGCCACTCAGGCGGTGAGTCCTGTGGGGATGGTATCGGGTTCGGACCAGTTCCGGC
>NZ_JBQUZW010000016.1:0-95768 GCF_056313665.1 Lysobacter sp. DMC104
CCGGAACTGGTCCGAACCCGATACCCTCCCCACGGGACTCACCGCCTGAGTGGCTACAAGATCCGTACGCAGGTCAGCGGCACATGGTGCCGCCCTCGCCGGTACAGGAGGATGTCAAGAGAAGGCATTACCGCAGAGCTGTGATCACGACGGGCATGCCGATGATTCCGGAAATCTCGTTCTGGCAATCGAATCCGAGCCAGTTCTGGTTTGCCTGCCCAGTGCTGTCGACCGCAGCGCCGTACAACTCCAGCTTGTTCCTGTCTAAGATGCCGAATTGCAGCGTTCCCCCAACCGTGTCGTGCTGCCCTGCCAGCATGCGTTTTTCAAGCGCGATTCGGGGCTCGACACCTCGCCAGGCCGGACAATCCAGCTTCACGACTTCTGTGATCTCCTCGCGCAAGGCTTCGGTGTCTGCTCCGACAATAGCCATCTCGCCCTTGCCCAGGTCGACGTGTTCGACAATCTGTTCGAATAGCGCATTGGGATTCGTCGATCGGGGTCGAATCCTGTAGGCAGTCATATCGTTCTTGTCCTGTAGGTGATCTTCCGTATCGATGCCGAAAAGCACGAATTCGCAGTACGGCGGCTGATTAGTCTGATAGGCGACAGCCGCGTCGCGGATGTACCTCTCCGACAGGTGCCGAATCAGGTTCGCGACATCAACCAACCGGGGCAAGGTGATCTGCTTTCCCGCCTCTTGTGGATGCAGGTTCTCCAGCATCACCGAAGCCGCGGCATGGGTCAGTAGCGCAGGTACCACGGCGCCCGCATATACCAACCCAAGCTCCATCTCTAAGGCCGGATATACGGCAGGTATGTAGCATGTCCGGTCGTGTGCCGTCACCTTGAGTCGCAGCACCTTCATCGCCTGGTCGGTAACGCGCCGAACATTCGTGGATTCTTCTGATTTCGGTATCGACACGCGAGAGTCGGCAGCGGCCCAGATCGTCCCGGCGTCGGCAAGCTTCCAGACAACTGCATTCGTCATGTGCGTATTTTCCGGATCCGGTCGCAGAAGGGATGGCAACGGTCTGGGCGAGCTACGACGCCCTTCTCCATCGGGCTGGTCTCGC
Organism: Lysobacter sp. DMC104; assembly: GCF_056313665.1. Taxonomy (NCBI): domain Bacteria; kingdom Pseudomonadati; phylum Pseudomonadota; class Gammaproteobacteria; order Lysobacterales; family Lysobacteraceae; genus Lysobacter; species Lysobacter sp. DMC104. The sequence continues at coordinate 1,077 of NZ_JBQUZW010000016.1, forward strand.
CTCAGGTCGTTTAGTCGAGGTCAGCCTGTTGTCCGGCGCCAGGGTTTGGCGCCACCGCCGCCCCAAGCAGCAGCTTCTCCAGCCTGCCCGCGTCTGCACTGCTCGAGCCGAACTCCTGGGTCGTAATGTCGTAACCCACGGTGTTTCGCTTGAGAGACGCCGCCAGATCGAGAAAGAACACCTCCTCGAGCTTCGGGTTGTGCTGCTTGACCTCCGGCCAGATCTTCTTAAGCACGCGCATCAGCGCCTCGTAACCCACGGTGCGCCGGAAGACCGGCGAGGGTCGCTTGGCGCCGCCTTCGTCGGTGAAGTACCGCGTGATGTCCCATTGTTCCGGGAACGTCTTGGCGATGGCTCCAAAATACAACTGCATGGTCTTCAGGATCAGCTCGTCTCGTCCGTTGCGGAAGAACGCATTGAACGGTCGGTTGTTGTCCTTGGGCACTTCGCCGTACTTCAACGCGATGGAATCCTCATCGGGAGTATTGGTGATCATGTCAAGTAAGTATTTCACGAAGCTCCCCTGGGTGAGCATCTCGGTGGCTTCTCGGCGCTTTCCCAGCATCTTGATCCCGCGATAGAACGGACCGTCTTCCTGCGAGTTCATCGCCCGGGCGATCTCATGGCAGGTCAGGTAGGGGCTGCGCTCCGTTGACAGCCCGAACAAGTCGTAGATCAGGGATTTTGGAACAGGCGTCTGCTTGCTGTTAATAATGGAGAAGACATAGGCCTTCTCAGCCGGCATCAAGTCGAGCATGACGACGACTGGCAGCCCGAAATCCGAGATGTCGATGCCATTGAGCTTGGCCTGCTTCAAGCCCTTGATGCGATGTTGGCCGTCAAGCAGCTCGCCATAGAGGAAATCGTTACCAGCGCCTTCCTTGGCGTAAGCGGGCACGTCCTCATCTTTCAGATTCGGCGCCGAAAACGTGATCACGTTGCCTGTGACGGTGGCGTAGCGGGAATCGGCCGAAATGATGATTGCCGTCGGAAAAGTCGCATCGGGATCCTTGACGTAGGTCGCGATTTCGCCGATTCGCTTGCCGCTGGATTCGCGCTGCACGTCGGCGTTCGGCTTTTCCTTGTTATCGGGTTCGTCCTTTCGCGCACTTATGCGCAAGCGGTCGACCAGTTCATCTGCCGTGATCGACGTGACATAGAACAGTCCGATAGGCTGCTTGACCGGGATGCAGGGATAGGTCTTGCTGGTCATGAGTCGAAGTCGCTCGGGTTGGAATCCGCTTTGTTGGCTTCGTCGAGGAGCTTATTGGCGTTCTCGTTGATCTGTTCCGTGAATGCCTCTTCGACGTCGAGCTTGAGCAAGCAGAAGACGTAGATGCCGGTGAGGGCCGCGAGCAGGGACACGACAATCTGCACACACCCATTCAGGGCCAAAACCGACTGGTTGGCCAAAACCTGATAGGGCATCAGGAAAAGGCAGACCACGAACACCAGCAGGACGACCGCCTTAAGTACATCCAAGCGCCACGGCCGGTTGCCGTCGCTTTTGGCGATGTGGGCGGCCATGAAGACCGAACAGGCGATGGAGGCGACGAAGGGGATGACGGACAGGTAGAGCGACCCAGACGCCAGCATTTCCTCGGCCAACTGCGAAACGGGCTTGTGCCCCGTGAGCCATGCGCCGACAAGAGGCGCCCAAAGCCCAAGCGTACCGAGGAACAGGTTGGTCCACACGAATGTGAACGCACCGTACCGGTCTTCTTTCAAGTAGCGCTTCGGCGCAGCACGCCAATTCGCAGGTAGCAATTGCCGGTGGTCTTGGGAATTGAGGGGATTACTCATGCGGACGGGTGTCCCTGCCGGATGTCGGCCATAGCTGCCAATTGCACCGCATTCAGGGGTGCTTTAACAACTACATTTGGCACCATTCCTTCGTGTGATCAATGACTTATCTGCTATAAAAAATCTGCAGCCTGAAACTGCAGTATGGTCCCGGTGTCCTTCGCGCCGATTCGTCTCTGCCAAAAAAAGATCGCTTTTTCGCAAGAATTCGTGTGTAATCCACCCCTAGGGATTTGCCTTGCTTGGGGTGAATATGCAGTCAAAAACTGCAAAAGTGGTTGCCGACAACTGCGTCAGGCTGGATGGCCTGCTGGGCAGGTGTGGCGACCGGGAGGTATTCCTAGGCTTTGCGTCCGCCGCCCAGCTTAGTCGCCTCAGCTTCAGCGATGTCCTCGACGAGACTACCGGTGCCGGGTACCAGCGGCGCTTCTGCCGCGACCACAGCCTGGCGTTCAAGCGCTACATCCAGGGGGAGGGCGCCACGACCATCCCGCTGACCTTCAACCTGCGCCAAGGCACGCCGTTGCGCTGGTCGCTGGAGCACAGCCGCAATTCAAACGCCGCGGTGCTAAGGCTAGATGCCGGCGGTCCGCCTGTGATGGCGCAGGTCGATTGCCAGCACCGCTTGGGCTACCTCCGGGAAAGCCCGATCACCTTTGCCTTCATGGTCTTCATCGGCCTCACGGTCGAAGAAGAGATGCGCATTTTCCGCGATATCAACGGCAAGGCCAAGGGCCTCAACAGTAGCCTGCTCGACTACACCGAGGCCAAGCTCGCGCAGGACGATCTCGGCGTGGCGCACCCGGAAATCGCGCTTGCGCTGCGCTTGCAGGAGGATCCAGATTCGCCTTGGCGGCACCAATTGGACTTGGGCGGAAACCGCACGAATGGCACCCAGCGCGTGGCTTCGCTACGCACGATGCAGAAGGCCATCCGCCGCTTCCGCCGCGAGGCGCAGGACGACAGGACTAGCCTGGACGACGTAGGTCGCCAACTCATCGATTTCTGGAAAGCGGTGGCGCAGGTCTATGCTTACCCTTGGCTGCAGCCGCGCCGCCACCTGATCCGCAAGGGTATCGGCGTGTACTCGCTGATGAGCATGGCGGGCGTCTTCGTTCGCGAGGCGCATTGGCGCGGACGGCGCGTCGACAAGGACTACTTCCTGGAAAAATTGTCGGATTTCTGCGATCGCATCGACTGGAGCAATACCGGGCCAATGAAGGGTTTCGGTGGCGCCCACGGTGCCGACCAAGCATTCGAATTGATGAAGTCGATCCGGGAAAAGACGTTACGAGGGATGCATGGCAAACAAGAACATCCTGCTCATTGAGCCGGGATACAAGAACAAGTATCCCCCGCTCGGGCTGATGAAGCTCGCGGCCTACCATGGGCCGTATGGCAAGCGCGACAACGTCAAGTTCATCAAGGGTAGCGATGATCGTTCGGCCCTCAACAAGAACTGGGACCGCATCTACGTCACGACCCTGTTCTCGTTCGAGTGGAAGGAGATCGCCAAGTCGATCGACTTCGCCATTGATGCCGCCCAAGGCAACACGTCCAAGGTGTTCGTCGGCGGTATCGCCGCGTCCCTGATGCACGGCGAGTTCCTGGCCGAGAAGCGCTGGCTGGGCATCCGCTTCATCAAGGGCTTGCTGAGCGAGCCCCCAGCAACCGCCCTGCAGCTGGACGATTTCGCCGGCGAACTGTATTCGGGCGACACCAGCGGCACACCCATCGAAGACTTGGTCCCGGACTACGACATCCTCAAGCAGATCGACTACCAGTATCCGGTGCGCGATGCGTACTTCGCCTATGCTTCCCGCGGCTGCGTGCGCAAATGCCATTTTTGCGGCGTACCTAAGCTCGAGGGTGCTCAGCGCGATGCGCAGCCCATCTCCGAAGTCGTCCGTGGCGTCGAGGAGCGGTATGGTCCGATGAAGGACCTGCTATTGATGGACAACAACGTTGTCGCCAGTGCGAATTATCGAAGCATCATCGCCGAGATCCGCGACTTGGGCTTCCACCGCGGCGCCAAGCTGCAGCGCCCCGGACAACGCGTCGCGGTCTCTCGTCGCGTCGACTTCAACCAGGGCGTCGATGCCCGCATCTTGTGCAAGGACAAGATGTACCTGCAGGAGATGGCGACCATCGCCATCAAGCCGTTGCGCATCGCCTTCGACCACATCGGCGCCCGCAAGCCGTACGAAACCGCGATCCGGTTCGCCCACGAGGTCGGCCTGCACGATCTGTCTAACTACATGCTCTACAACTTCCATGATTCGCCGGAAGATTTGTATGAGCGGATGAGGTTGAACATCAACCTGAATGAGGAGCTTGGAATCCGCATCTTCTCGTTCCCGATGCGCTACCAGCCGACCGATATGAAGGATCGCAGCCACATCGGCGAGAAATGGAGCCGGTATGAGTTGCGCGCCATGCAGATTATCCTGCAGGCTACCCACGGTATCGTCAGCGGTTCCCCGGACTTCTTCAAGGAGGCTTTCGGCGAATCGACAGAGCGGTTCCGCGAGCTTCTGCTGTGGCCGCAGCACATACTGTTCAATCGTGCCTGGTACCAACGGCACGACGGCCGCGCCGAGTTTGAGGAATTCAAGAGTCATTTCGCGAAACTTTCTGCTTCCGACAGAGACGAGCTTCGTGAACTGTTGACTGGGGCGCCATCGGAGTTCGAGTCATTGGTCGGCCAGGCTAAGAGTGGCTCCGTCAACCGCGTGCTTCCGTTCTACGTGTCACCGGTAAAGAGCGAGCTAAAGAAAATATGGGACGCAATGCGCGAGAAGCAGTCGGCCGTTGCCGCCGCTGAAGCCTCGATTCCCGAAGACGAACTGGTTGAGGACGCCGGACTGGCGGAGGCAATCTGAATGGAAGGTTCCAGCAACGTGTCTACTATCGTCGCTAACATTGATCCCTCGAGCCTGAGCAGGCCGCGCCCCATCACCGAACAAGTCGTGGTCGGCAAGGACGTGCTGGATTTGCTTGCCGGCGCCATGTATGCCGACCCACTGACTGTCTTCCGCGAGTACGTGCAGAACGCGGCCGATGCGATCGACTTGGCCCGCGCCCAAGACCTAGAGCCAGGCGAGGGCTTCGGTGTTGAGATCACGCTTGACCGCGCCACCCGCACCATCCTCGTGCGCGACAATGGCGCTAGTATCCCAGCTGACGAGTTCGTGTCCCGTTTGACCGCCATTGGCGCAAGCCAGAAGCGAGGCAAAGTCCTGCGCGGCTTCCGCGGTGTGGGTCGCCTGTCTGGGCTGGGCTACTGCCAGGAACTGCTTTTCCGCGGCCGCGCTGAAGGCGACGCCAAGGTCACCGAACTTCGCTGGGATGGGCGCAGGCTGCGCGATTTGCTGCGCGATCCCAACTACACTGGCGACTTGGGCAGCCTGATCCGCACAGCAATAGAGGTACGCAAGCTTCCCGCCGAAGGCCAGCCAACCCGGTTCTTCGAGGTAGAGCTGCGCAAGGTGGCCCGCCTGCGCGGCGACCTGTTGCTCAACGACGACAACGTCCGCAGCTACCTGTCACAAGTCGCCCCCGTCCCCTTCCATCCCGAGTTCAGCCTGGGCGCAAAGATCGCCGCGCACCTGCGCGAACAGGGCATTCGCGAGCCTGTCCAGATACGCCTCGCCGGGGATGCTGAACCGATCTACCACCGTGCCCGCGACCACATCGAGTTTGGGGAAAAGCACAAGGACGCGATCCAGTCGGTCGAGTTCCTAGAATTCCTGGGTCAGGACGGCGAGGTGGAGGCCTTCGGCTGGATCCTAGACCACGCCTACCTCGGTGCGGTGCCGCGCCGGCTGGGGCTGGGCGGCATTCGCCTGCGCACCGGCAACATACAAGTGGGCGATGAGCAGATCCTAGCTCACCTATATCCCGAGCCGCGCTTCGCGTCCTGGGCCATTGGCGACATCCACATCGAATCGAAGGCGGTTCTGCCCAATGCCCGCCGCGACGAGTTCGAAGCCAGTGTGGCCTATGCCTACCTGCAGGATGAGTTCACGATCTTCCTCAAGCGTATCGCCCAGACCATCCGCGACCGCTCACTGGTGCGTAACAGGATCCGCAAGGCTCACGCAGCGCTGGCCTTGGCCGACCAGTGGCTGGACCAGGTGAAAGGAAAGGACGTGCCGCATGCGGTGCTGCAACGCATCCGCGTCATTGTCGAGCAACGCATCGGCGAGGCCCAGCAGCATCTGGACAAGGTCGCCAGCGAAAGCGCCGAGGCGGCGCAGTTGCGCCACCGCATTGGTACGACCGCCGGCCGCCGTACCAAGCTGCTCAAGGACGAGGATCCGACCCGCGGCCGCCGGTCGGCGCAGGATAAGGCCATCGACGTCGCCATCACCGTGATTCTCGAGCATGCAGCCACGCCAACTGCCGGCCTGACCATGTCCCGACGCGTGCTCAGTGCTTTTGAGGGCTCTTGATCTTGTTCGACAACTGGCCAGTCCGAGTATGGATGCGGTCCAGTTCGAACTTGACGTTCTTGCGGTCCTCCTCGGACATCGCTTTGATCTCTTCTTCGATGGACGCTTCCGCCAGCCACTGGCGGAAGTCCTTGAGCTTCCGGGCATGGTAGTTGCCGGCGCCGCGCAAACGGGCATCGTCTGAAGCATCCGAAAAACTCATCGTTCCCTTGACGAACTTTTTGAGCGTGTTCCCGCCGATATTCGCGATCTTGGAGAGGTCGTCGCGCAGGTCGACGGCACGCCGGATCTCGCCAGACTTGATCTTCTCGGCGACGACCTCGTAGAACTCGGGATAAAGCGACTTGGCCTCCTTGAAGGCACGTCCCTTGAGCAGTTCGTCATAGTAGCTCCACTTGTCGGCTTCACGTTCATGGTGGTCCGCCATGAACTGGTAGACCGAGACTAGGTGGGTCACCTTCTGCTTGCTCAAGCCGACCTCCTCGGCTAACAGTTCGACAGTGATCCCGTGATGCTTGAATCTCCTATAGAGGTAACCGGCTTGCTCAAACGGTTGCCAGTCCTTCTTGCCCACCATGTGGTACTCGCCCAGCAGCGAGAACACCTGGCTGTCCGTGACGTCGGGCGGCAACACTTTCGCCCGGATGAAATTCCATTTCCCTGGCTCCTGATGTGACAGCAACCGATAAGCCGCCAGGCGGCTGTTGCCTTCCAGCACCACGTTGCCCCTGACTAGAATGGGCTCGATCAGGCCGCCGTTGTTGCGGATGCTGTCGACCAGCAAGTCTCGCACATGATCGGCTTTCGACAGCACCTTATAGATGTCGTCCTGCGTGGGCTCGGTATCTTCGTCGGTCCGCACGATCGAATATATACGTGGATTCTCTGGATAGAAAAGCAACTGCGCGTGTGGGAGTTCGCAGGAGTGGACCTCGATCTTCTTCCCACGAAGCAGGATGGTGTCTGGCGTGGAGTTCTCTGGAATGTTCATGACTGACTTGCGGAGCCCAAAATACCTTTCAGGATGTCGAAAAATGATAGCGAAGCCTTCGAGGCGTACTCCGCTTGGTCAATGTCGCCCTGCGTGAGCATCGCGGCCAGACGTTTTTCCTCTATCAGCGACTCGATCCACTCGTCAACCGAGTCCTGCATGATCATGTTGTATACGTAGCAGGTTCGAGTTTGAGAGACGCGATGGATCCGGTCCTGGGCCTGAAGGTAGTCGTCGAGGCTGTAGGTGCGGTCGTAGAAGACGACGTGATTGGCCACGGTCAGCGTCAGTCCTTCCTTGGCGGCTCCTGGGGTGGCGATCAGAATGCGATCTTCTGGATTCTTCAGGAACCACTCGACAACTGAATTTCGGCGATCCATTGAGAGCTTGCCATGCAGGGCATTGGCCCCAAAATGCGCCAAACGCTTGGCCAGCCAATCCGCGTTTTGGTTGAACCCGGTCCAGACGATCAGCTTTTCACCTTTCTTGGTGATGTCTTGGGCGAGGTCGAGCAAAACCCGCAACTTGCCGGGCTCCGCAGTATAAGACTCATCCACTAGTTTAGGGTTGGAAGCGATTTGCACGAGACGGAGCAAGCGCTTGAGTATGGACTCTTGGTCTTCCTCAATCAGCTCACCCTTGCGGGTCACTACAATCCGCAATTCCTCGCAGGCTTGACGATAGAGTTCGTGCTGTGCCGGCTCCCAGTCGGTCACGAGGCGTACGAATTCCTTATCTGGAAGAGATATCCGCCCGCTATTCTTTGTCTCGCGCACCGAAATGGCTATGAGCTTCTCGCTAACCGTTCCCAGGCGTTGCTGGTATTCGACAAACGCCTTCGGATTGTCCCGGTAGGCTTCCTTGAAATCGTGCTCGCTCTTGAACGCGTCGAAGTCCGTTCCCAGCGCGTTGCCCTGATCGAGGAAGAACACTTCCGACCACACATCGTACGGACGATTCGCCACCGGAGTGCCGGTCATGATCACGCGCCGGGTGAAATTTGGCGCCATCCGGTGGTAGACCTTGGTCAGCGCGGACTCCGGGTTCTTGATCTTGGCCGCCTCGTCCATGATGATTGCGACACGCCGTGTCCGGAGCCAAAGCTGCATCCGCTCCTCTTCCTTGCGCGCCACCTCGTAGTGGGCGAGGACTAGGCGGGTGCCGGTCGCGAACGTCAGATAATTGTTTTTTCCGCTTTCGGTGAGGATCATCGGCCGGATATGGCTATGGAGCTTAAACTCACGCTGCCAATTGGCGATCAGGCCCTTCTTGGTCACAACGAGTACGGTGTCGACCACCTTATCCTGCAGCCAGCGCAAGATGACGTCGACGGCGATCTTGGTCTTGCCCAGACCCTGCTCATGGAAAATCGCCGAGTATTCCCGCTTGACGACGAAATCGACGGCTTCCGCCTGGTAGGGGAAGGCGGCAAGCTTGGCCTCCAGACGAGGCTCGCTTTTTAGTGCAATGCGGGAAGTTTCAGGCATTCCAACGGGTCTCAAATTCACGGTCGTCGTCGAGCAGCCATTCGCTTACGATTAGTTCGACGCGTTCGCACTTCACTTCGCGACGGAGAGTTTTGGCCACGCGCAACGCCGTGCCCGCAATGCCGAACGGAACCGAGATCCAAAGCAGGCCGCCGGTTTGGGTCAATAGGAATTCGTAGTATTCCACTAGTTGGCGGTGCGTGTGCGCATTGTCAACGTCACGCTGGGTCTTGGCTTCGCCGATGACGGTGAATCGAGTATCCCGTCGGATGGCAATGAGATCGGCTTGGGATTGGCCGATGACAAAGGGTGCCGGATGCTCTCGCGTCGCTGGATGATCCGCCCAGATATCGAGGGTGGCGCCGTCTGCCCACTCGTGGACTGCGCGTAGCGTCGCAGCCACCAGTCGGGAGTGGGTTTCACTTTCACTCATCTCGACTGGGATTGATCAGCTCGTCCAGCGACTGAAGTTCGATCAGACAATCGGAGACGGCTTGGCTGGTGCGGCCTTCGGGGTCCTCGCGCAGGGCGCGGATGTCCGGGTGCTCAAGCTTGCGGAGCTTGACCGCCAAGGCGGACGCCAGTTGTTCGATCGTAGCGTCCCGGATGATCTCGGTAGACGCCGGCTGCTCCAACAGACGCAAGGCTTCACTCGCGCCCCGGGCGAGAAACTTTTGTTTAGCTGCTGGATTGGCTAGGATGCGCGGCAATGCACGAACAGTCTGCAGAGGCTTGAACCTAGCGTCCAGATCTGCGGTACCCACCCATTTTGCGAAGTCGGTCTTGGTATGACCGTGTCGAATAAGCGCATCAACGACCGGAGGCTTTTGCAATTCCACGAACGCACTGAAGCGAGATTGGTCCAAAGGAGCGCCTTCCAGCAAAGGGATGTAGTAGTCCTGCATGTCGGTGTATGCGGCGATCAGTTCCTCGATCTCGCGCTTGCGCCCACTGCCTCCGCAGATGGCGTGGATATCCTCGATCGCCATGTGCTGGCCATACTTGAGGTCGTGCAGGTACTTTGCCTTCGCGTATGGTCGCCATGGCCGCGGGCCGACGAGATGCGCCTGTAGGCGGACGGCATGCTCGCCACGCTCATCGCCTTTGGCATGGAGGATTGATGGAATGGTCGACCAGTCGCCGTCCGCCCCTTCCTTCGCGAGCATCAAGTAGATCGCAACGCGCGTATTGCCTTCGATGACGACGTATTTGCCTTCTTCCGCCTCGGATGGAACGACGATGATCGGGTTCATGACGCCCCGATTCGCCCGGATCGATGCCTTGAGGCTCGAGAACGACGTGGACGCGCCGCGCTCCTCATCGGTCGCGGAATGCTGCCCCAGCATCAGGATGATCAGTTCCGAACCAGGCGGCGTGGCGTAGGTTTCAGTGAGCGCGGCGATCCGCGGGTTGCGCGGGTCGAGAACGAGGTCGCCAATCGCGACCTGCCGAATGTTGAGCGGTTCCATCCCTTTCCCCCGAAAGGCGTCCTAGCAAGATGACGATTGGTCACCCGACGGCCAAAAACCTATGGCTTACCAAGGGAATGAAAGCACATCATTCTATGGAGTTTCAAGCAAACACGGTGGAGTTGACGCTCAGACCTGCTCCGGCTCAGCGTTGGATTCTATCGTTGCCGAATCCGCCTATAGGCTTGATCAATCATCGAGTCCCTATCAACAACCTCTATCCTGAAGGAATAGACGGAAGCCCTGAGCGGCGAGACGGGTGCGGCTTGAGTTACTACGACGCCGACCGCTATCCGGCGTACCTCATTGCAACTGCCTAAGCATGTCAGCTTGGCTACTCATACTCACCTAGCCTTGTCAGTTTGCACTACTTCATCACTTGGCCGTGTCAGTTGCGGTTCTCATCGCTAGTTGCCAGCGGCACCTCCCCGCGTAACAAACTCCTTTTTGAACAGCAATTTGCGGTTGCCGCAGGACGTGCTGACATACCTAATAAGCCTCGACATGATGGCTTCGGCTTTCCGTCAGCGGCGCCATCGGAGACGCGGAATCCGGAGATCGGGGGCCATGCGACTGCATTCAAGGCTTCAGGCTGCGGCATGGGACCGCGGGCGGCATGTGCGGTTCGGCAGGGGGCCGGCCTGCTTTAAGGCCGCCTTAAGGCTGACGGCACAGGGTGGATGCCCCATCCGAGGAGTTCCGCCATGCGCCTGCCCGTTCCCCCCTGGAGTCTCCTGGCGCTGGGCGTGCTGGCCGCCGGCTGCGCCCGCGAGGCCGCGCCGCCCGCCGACGGCGCTTCGCCCGCCCCGGCGCCTGCGACGGCGACCGCCACGCCGCCGGCCGGCCCGGCTGCCGACCCGGCACTGCTGAAGCAGGCCCAGGCGCTGTTCCAGCCGATCCCCGACAAGGCCCCCGATCCCGCCGGCAACCCGGTGACGCCGGAGAAGATCGCGCTCGGCAAGATGCTGTACTTCGACGGCCGCCTGTCCTCCAGCGGCGTCATCAGCTGCAACTCCTGCCACAACGTCGGCATGGGCGGCATCGACGGCGTGCCGACTTCGATCGGCCACGGCTTCCAGAAGGGCCCGCGCAACGCGCCCACGGTCTACAACGCGGTGTTCAACGTCGCCCAGTTCTGGGACGGCCGCGCCGAGGACCTGAAGGCGCAGGCCAAGGGGCCGGTGCAGGCGGGCGTGGAGATGAACAACAAGCCGGAGGTCGTCGAGGCCACGCTGAAGTCGATGCCCGGCTACGTGACCGCGTTCCAGGCCGCGTTCCCGGGCGAGGGCGCGCCGGTCAGCTTCGACAACATGGCGAAGGCGATCGAAGCGTTCGAGACCACGCTGATCACCCCGGGCGCACCGTTCGACGCCTTCCTCAAGGGCGATGTGCGTGCGCTCACCGCCGACCAGCAGGCCGGCCTGAAGCTGTTCATGGACAAGGGCTGTTCCAGCTGCCACAACGGCGTGAACCTCGGCGGCGGTGCGTACTTCCCGTTCGGCGTGGTGCATGCGCCGGCCGATGCGGTGCGTCCGGCGGGCGACCACGGCCGCTTCGCCGTCACCAAGTCGCAGGGCGACGATTACGTGTTCCGCGCCGCGCCGCTGCGCAACATTGCCGTGACCGCGCCGTACTTCCACTCCGGCAACGTGTGGAAGCTGCAGGAGGCGGTGACGATCATGGGCGACGCGCAGCTCGGTGCGACGCTGGCGCCTGACGAAGCCGAGAAGATCCATCTCTTCCTGCATTCGTTGACCGCACCGATCCCGAAGATCGATTACCCCGAATTGCCGGAACGCGATGACGCCACGCCGAAACCGTCCGGCGTTTGACCCGGTACGCACGCCGCTGCACGCGAACGTCCGCGGGGCTTGCTCCCGCGGACGTTCGCGTGTGTGCGTGCAGCGGCCTTCGCATGCAGGGATTCGCGCATGACGCGTAATGCCTGCTTAAGTCCCGGCGCGCATCGTGCCCGCATCCATCGATGCGAGGGCTTCGACATGCGACACACGATCACCCGCGGAATGGCGCGCAGTTTCGGCGCCGCCGCACTGCTGCTGGCGACGTTCGCGTCGCCGGCGTCGACACCGGCGGAACTGCAGCGCGCGTATGCCGCCGAGGCGGCGAGCGCGTCGCCGGGATTCCGCGGCTTCTCCGCCGAACGCGGACGCCGCTTCTTCACCACCACCCACGGCAACGACTGGCGCTGCGCCAGTTGCCACACCGACACGCCGACCGCGGAAGGCCGCCACGCGGTGACCAGTCGCACGCTGCGCCCGCTGGCACCCGCTGCGAACCCGGCGCGCTTCACCGACGCGGCGAAGGTGGAGAAATGGTTCCGCCGCAACTGCCGCGACGTGGTCGGGCGCGAATGCACCGCAGTCGAGAAGGGCGACGTGCTCGCTTGGTTGTCCTCGCTGCGCGCGGGCGGTGCGCGATGAGCCGCCGCCATCGCATCGCGGTCGCGAGCGGCCTGCTGGCGCTGCCGTTCGCGCTGATGCTCGTGCTGGCCGCCGCGCCGGTGCGCGCGGATGACGACGAGGACGACGAAGGCCGGCGTCCCGTGCGTGCGCCGATGCCCGCGGTCTACGTCGAGGAATGCGGCAGCTGCCACGTGCCATATCCCGCACGCGGACTGCCGGCGTCGTCGTGGCGCGCGCTGATGGCCGGCCTCGACCGGCATTTCGGCAACGACGCTTCGCTCGCCCCGGCGCAGGCCGACGCGATCCGCGGCTGGCTGCTCGCCGGTGCCGGCACGCGACCGGCCGACCCCGCGGTGCCGCTGCGTCTCACCCGCGCACCGTGGTTCGTGCGCGAGCACCGCGAAGTGCCGGCGCCGCTGTGGCGTTCGACCGCGGTGAAATCCGCCGCCAACTGCGCCGCCTGCCATCGCGGCGCCGAGCGCGGCGTCTTTTCCGAACACGACGTGCGCCTGCCGCGCGCGTCGTCCCCCGCTTCCGCTGGAGCCAGACCATGATGATGACCGCCGTCCACGATGTGCCGCCCGCGGGCGATGCCGTCGAACGCGCCCGCCCGGTGCTGGTGTGGGATCTGCCCACCCGCGTCTTCCACTGGAGCCTCGCCGTCTGTTTCGCCGGCGCCTGGCTCACCTCCGACAGCGAACGCCAGCAACTGCTGCACCTGCTGTTCGGCTACAGCCTGTTCGGCCTCGTGGCGTTCCGGCTGGTCTGGGGCCTCGTCGGCAGCCGCTACGCGCGCTTCTCCGAATTCCTCCGCGGTCCCGGCGCGACCTGGCGCTACGTCGTGTCGATGGCGCAGGGCCGCCCGGCGCACCACGTCGGCCACAACCCGGCCGGCGCGGTCGCGATCTGGCTGCTGCTGGGCCTCGGGTTGGCGACGGCCGGCGTCGGCATCGCGATGGTGACCGGCGGCGGCGAGGCGCTGGAAGAGGTCCACGAAGCGCTGGCGACGGCGATGCTGGTCGTCGTCGGCCTGCACCTGCTGGGCGTGGTGGCCGGCAGCGTGCTGCATCGCGAGAACCTGCCGCGGGCGATGGTGACCGGGCGCAAGGCCGGGCTGCGCCCGGAGGACGGCATCGCGCGCCCGTCGCTGTTGGTCGGCGGCGTGCTGGTGCTGGCGCTTGCCGCGTTCTGGGCGCTGGGGCTGTCGCAGCAGCGACTGCCGTTCGGCCTGCCGGGGGCCAATGCGGACGCGGGCGAGGGCGGCGAGATGCAGGCCGGCGGACGGACCGGCGGTGATTCCGATGACGACGATGGAGACGACGATTGATGACTGTGCCCGCGCTGCCGACAATGGGTTCCCGGGAAGGAGAGCGATGATGCGCCTGCTCGTGGTGGAAGACGATCCGTTGCTCGGCGAAGCGCTGAGCGTGGGCATGCGCCAGCGGGGGTTCGCCGCGGACTGGGTGCGCGACGGCATCGCCGCCCAGACCGCGCTCAGGACCTCGAACTTCAACGCCGTGGTGCTCGACCTCGGCCTGCCGCGGCTCTCTGGCCTGCAACTGTTGCAGCAGCGGCGCGAAGCCCGCGACCGCACGCCGGTGTTGATCCTCACCGCGCGCGATGCCATCGACGAACGGGTACGCGGTCTCGATGCCGGCGCCGACGATTACGTGGTGAAGCCGGTGGATCTCGACGAACTCGCCGCGCGGTTGCGCGCGCTGATCCGCCGCAGCGACGGTGATCCGCGTCCGCGGCTGGAGGTCGGCGCGCTGAGCATCGATCCGGCGGCACGGCGCGCGGTGTGGCGCGGCACGCAGGTCGACCTCTCGCCGCGCGAGTTCGACCTGCTGACGGAATTCGCGCGCTCCGCCGGGCGCTGGCTGAGCAAGGAGCAACTGGCCGAACGCCTCTACGGCTGGGACGACGGCATCGAATCGAACGCGCTGGAGGTGCACGTGCACCACCTGCGCCGCAAGCTCGATCCGGCGCTGATCCTCACCCAGCGCGGCGTCGGCTACATGCTGCAGGCGCTGGATCCGGCATGAACGCCGCCGGCCCGCGTCGCGCCTTCTCGCTGCGTGCGCGGCTGCTGGCGGCGATGCTGGCCACGCTGACGGTGGTGTGGCTGGCGGCGTCGATCGCCAGCTACGCGCAGGGGCGGCACGAACTGGACGAACTGCTCGACGCGCACCTGGCCACGTCCGCGGCGCTGCTGGTCGCGCAGGCGTCCGACGATCTGGAGGAAATCCGGCTCGAGCACCTGCCCGACCTCGGCGACGCGCACCAGCGGCTCGCACTGCAGGTGTGGAACGACGGGCGGCTGGGCGTGCACAGCGCCAACGCGCCGGACGCGGCGCTGGCGCCGTTCCGTCGCGGCTTCGCCGACGTGCGCGTCGCCGGCAAGGCCTGGCGCGTCTACGTCGCCCGCGGCCAGGACGACATCTGGGTGCAGGTGGGCGAACCGCAGTCGGCGCGCGAGGACATCCTCAGCGAATCGCTCGATCGCCAGGCGCTGCCGATGCTGCTGGCGCTGCCATTGCTGGGATTCGGGCTGTGGATCGTGGTCGGCCGCGGCCTGTCGCCGCTGCAACGGCTGGCGCAGGCGGTCGAAGCGCGGGCGCCGCTGGATACCGCGCCGATCGCCGACGCCGGTGCGCCGGAGGAAGTGCGGCCACTGCTGGACCGGCTCAACGCGCTGTTCGCGCGCACTGGCGAGAGCATCGCCCGCGAGCGTCGCTTCATCGGCGATGCCTCGCACGAACTGCGCACGCCGGTGGCCGCGATCCGCGCACAGGCGCAGGTCGCGCAGGGCGCGCGCGATGACGCCGAGCGCCAGCGCGCGCTGGCCGGGGTGATCGCCGGCTGCGACCGCATGACCGCGCTCACCGAACAATTGCTCACGCTGTCGCGGCTGGAAGCGGGCGTGCTCGACGCCGGCCATGCCGACGCGCTGCTGCGTGCGTGCGCGGAGGACGTGATCGCCGAACTCGCGCCGGTGATCCGACGCACCGGTGCCTCGGTCGAGCTTGCCATGCCCGCGGACCTGAAAATCGGCTGCGGCCCGCAGCTCGTGCACAGCGTGCTGCGCAACCTGATCGGCAACGCATTGCGCCACGGTGGCGACGGCGTGCGCGTACGCGTCTGCGCACAGCGCGACGCCGGCGAGACCATGCTCGACGTCGCCGACGACGGCCCGGGCATTCCGCCGGAACGCCGCGCGGACGCGCTGCAACGCTTCCACCGCCTCGATGCCGCGACCGGCGACGGCGCGGGCCTCGGCCTGGCCATCGTCGGACGCATCGCCGAAGTTTGCGGAGGCACGATGACCCTGGGCGAGGGCATCGACGGACGCGGCCTGGGCGTGCGGTTGCGGCTGCCGGATCGCGCATGATCGGCCACGCGTGATCGACGGCCGCTGATCGGCGACGCGTCAGTCCGCGTCGCGCGGCGAGAGATCGAGGCCGATCCAGCGACCGTCGCCATGCAGGCGCTCGGCGCGCAGGTAGTGATGCCGGCGCACCGTGTCGGGATGCACGTCGGCGTTGACCGGATCGCCCCACAGCGACAACCGGAAGCCGAGCCGCACCAGCGTCTGCAACAACGCGCGGAAACGTTCGGGGTCCGCGGTGACGTGCGCGTCGATGTCCGACGGTCGCGGTGTGCCCGGCGCCGGATCGCCCTCGTGCCACGGCAGGAAGCTGCCGTGCACGCGCAGATCGTGGCGCTCGTCGCGCAGGTGGTCCAGCAGCGCGCGCGCACCGGCGATGTCGAGCGTCGGCCGGCGCTTGCGGAACACCAGCGCGTATTCATGGCTGCGATCGGTGCGCGCCGGATCGTCGTCCGTCGATGACGCCACCTCGCGGGCGGGATACAGCAGCACGCGTTCCTCGCAGGGCTCGAACAGGCTGCCGAGGATCCGCGCCAGTTCCCACGCCTGCGGCACCATGCGGTCGCCGAGTCGCACGTTCTGCACCATCGCGACGCAGTGGCCGCCGTCGGGCAACGCGTCGCGCACGGCGTGGAAGATCGCGCGCATCGCCATCAGGTACATCGCGAAGTCCGGCGTCGCGTACAACTGGCCGACGCGCGCGTCGCCAGTCCAGTCGCAACCGAAGTAGGGCACGTTGGTCAGGCACAGGTCGATGCGCGCATCGAAGCGCCGGTGCGGCAATGTGCCGCACAGGATCTCCGCGTCGACGCCATGCCGCCTCAGGCGCTCACTTGCGAGCGCCGCGCGGTCCGGATCGATCTCCATGCCGAGGCCGCGCCGTCCTTCCAGCGACGCCGCCAGCAGCGTCGTGCCGAAGCCGCAGAACGGATCGAACACGACGTCGCCCGGGCGCGAGAACGCGCGCACGAACGGCCGCATCTGCGAGACCCAGCCGCAGTCGCGCCCGTGCAGCGGATCGCGGTCGCGCAGATCGTCCGGCAGCGCCAGTTCGGGCGGATCGGGTTCGAGCATGAGCCAGCTGCGCGCGGTCATGTCGCTGCCGCCTCCCACAGCACGTCGCGATCCGGCGACCAGCCGCCGCACAGACGGCCGTTCGCATGGAACACGAGCTTGTACAGCGCACCGGACGCATGCCGTGCGTGCATCCGCGCGTAGTCGGACGCCTCGAACACCACGTCGAAACCGTCGCGATGACGCAGTCGCAGATTGTCGAAGTAGTAGCCCGCGGTGCGTTCGACCGGCGTCAGCGCCGCGCGCAGCGGTGAGGCGAGCACGGCATCGATCAGCGCCGGCATCGGCACGCGCGCGGCGTCGACTTGCCGCCGTGTCGCATTGTCCCGATAGCCGTCGTCCAGTCGCGAGAACTCGCGGAAGATGACGGTACCGGCGCCCAGCGTCGCCGCCCAGCGCAAGTAAGCCGCGACGCCGTCGGCATCGTCGATGCCGCCGCGCTGCACGAGGCATACCAGCCGCAGCGGAAAGCGGTCGCGCAGGCGACGCGCGACCATCGCGAACGCATCGCCGTCCGCGATCGGCTCGCCGGGCCGGAAGCGCATGATCGCCTGGTTGCGCGCGGTGTCGGGATGGTGGCGCGACAACTCGATCCACGACAGTCCGAAACGCGAAAACGCATCGACCAGCGCGTCGCCGTGCGCCTGCGCAAAACCGGCGCCGTTGCTGTACAGCACGCGCTCGGCCACCGGCACGCCGTCGCGTGCGGCGGCGTCCAGCGCGTCGAGCATGCGCAGGCACCAGTCGGCGTCATCGGTCGTTTCCAGGCCCGACAGCGAATACGACAGCGGCAGGCCGTGCAGCTGGACCAGCGCGCCGCGCAGCGCATCGAAGTAGTCGACGCCCGGACGCAGCGTCGCCGCCGCGCGACCCGCACCGGTCTCGCGCAGGTTTTCCGAGCAGAACGTGCAGCGCGCCGAACACGGCCGCGCCGTTGCGTAGGGTGTGAAGGTGATGGGCTGCGCGACCCGATGCTGCCGGCCGCCGATGACGTGCGACACCCAGCGCGTCGCATCGTCGTCGGGCGGCAGGCGCCGTCGCAGCGGCAGGCCTGCGACGGCGTCCACGGTGCTCGCATCCACGCTCAGAGCCGTTCGGCGTCGGCGCGGGCGCGGATCTCGTCGAAGGTCCAGTCGCGCACCAGTCGACCGTTCTCCCACACCGTTTCCATCGCGTCGTCGAAGCCCGCGGGCTTCTCGACCTCGGCCAGCGACGCCGCGTCCGGCGCCACCGGCACGGTCCGGAAACTGCCGTATTCGCGATGGCGCAGCAGCGTCATGCGCCCGCGCTTGCTCTGCTTGCCCTTGTCGGTGACCGGGTCTTTCCAGACGTCGATCCACCGGCCGTCGACGCGCGCGGCCGAGCACTTCAGCGCGAATTTCTGGGTGTCGCGGTTGAGCTGCTGCAGCAGCGCGCCGCCCATGCCGAAGGCGACGTTGTCGGTGGCGTAGCCGGCGCTGGTCACGCGTTCGAGGATGGCGCGGATGCTGGTCGGGTTGATGCCGTCGCCCTGGATCACGCGGACGTGGTTCAACACCTTGTAGCCCTTGCCGTTGACGGTGTGGCCAAAGGCCTCGTCCAGCAGCTCCAGGCACTCGTGCACCACGGCGACCGGATCACCCGAGTCGGGACGGATGACGACCGTCGCGCCTGAGGCGATCACCTCGTCCTTCAACGTCTTGCCCCAGTGCTCGCGGATGGCGTGGAAGATGTCGTAGCTGTCCGACACCACGGCGACGATCGCGCCGGGCTTCGCGAACTGCGTCAGCATGTTGCGATAGGCGTCGACCTCGCGCTCGCGGCCCCAGCTGGTGATCGTGCTGTGCTCGGCGGCGGGGATCGAGAAGCCGGCCATCGGCGCGTGGTAGAACGCGCGCGCCGCCAGCAGGCCCGACACGGTGTCGGTGCCGAGGAAATTGACGAGGTGCGCGCAGCCGCCGATCGCCGCCGACTCCGCGCTGGACACGCCGCGCGCGCCGAAGTCGTGCAGCTTGAACGGCAACTGCCCGGCCGGGTCGTCGCTGGTGCGTTCGAGGAACTGGCGGATCGTCTGCTTCGCGTGCCAGCTGATCGTCGCGACCGTGACCGGATACCACACCCGCAGCAGCAGGGTTTCGAGGTACGACGGCACCCAGTACGCCTGCGCGTCGGTGGATTCGATCGTCACCAGCGCCTGGTGCGTCGGCACCACGGTGCCCTCGGGCACGGCGCGGATGCGCACCGGCAGGTGGCCGCCGAGGCGATCGACGATGTCGCGCCAGCCGGCTTCGTTGAACGGCTCGCCGTGCGCGGCATACAGCTCGCGCGCTTCGTCGATGTCGGCGTGGGTGATCGGTCGGCCGAGGTGCTGCTTGAGGATGGCCTGCAGGCCGAAGAACACGGTGCGGTCGTACACCCCGCCGCGCGATTCGACGTAGAAGAACGCGGCATCGGTGCCGGGCGGATACTGCAGCCAGTGGCTGGCCTTGTAGCTGTCCGTGTTGAGCAGGACGTTGTCGAGGCCGGGGATGTGGGAAGCATGCATGACGGGAAGCTCCTTCGCGTCGAGGGGGAACCGGCGGTCTGTCCGCCGGCGGGGCGGTCGCGTGACGTGTCGTGGCGTCAGCCGCGGCCGAGGAAGAATTCGAGGATGTGGAGATGGTCCTCGAACAACTGCGGACCCATCTCCAGCGCCTGGCTCACCGGCACCCAGCGCGCCTTGTCGGCGTCGTCGCCGCCGCGCACGTCGGGCAGGTCGCCGGACGGAAAATCGAAGTGGAAGGCATGGGTGATCGTGCGCCCGCGCAGGCTGCGTTCGGGATGGTCGAAGACGTGCGCGTGCCGCAGCGAGCCCTTCAGCACGCGCTCCGGCAGCTTCAGCCGGGTTTCCTCGCGCAGTTCGCGCAGGCAGGCGTGCAGCAGCGTTTCGTCCTGGCCGACGAAGCCGCCCGGCAGCGCCCACAGGCCCTTGCCGGGCGCGGCGCGGCGGCGCACCAGCAGCACGTGGCCGGAATGCACGACGACGGCGTCGACGGTGACGAAGGTCGGCGCGTACGGCGCGTCGGCCCACGCGGCGCGGTACTGCTCGATGAAGCGGTATTCGTCGACCAGCTGCGCGAACGCGGGCGAGCTCCTGCGGAAGGCGTCGAGCATGTCGAACACCGGGCCGGGCACGTTCGCGCGCACCAGCATCAGGCCGCCGTGGCTGTCGAGCCGGTTGGCCTCGAACAGGTAGCGGCGCAGTTCGGTGGCGGACAGCGTTTCGGTCTGGGCGACGTCGATCAGCGGCCACTGCGGGAATTCGCGCAGGTAGTAGCTGCTCGCGTCCTTGTCCTGGCCGATCAGGCCGATGCGGGCGTCGGCATCGCCGCCATCGGCCTTCACCGCGGCGGCGACGGTGCGCTGCACGGCGGCGATCCACTGGCTCTCGTTGTAGAGATGATCACGCAGCGGGCGCACGATCAGCCGGTCGCCGGCATCGGCGAGCGCGCCCTGGATCATCACCGTGCGTTCGGCGACGGTCCACGGGTTGCGGATGGTGCGGGGCGTGTCGGCGGAACCGACGAGGAAGATGAGCTTGCGCGCGCGCGCCAGTGCGTGGCGGGCGACGGCGGCGTGGCCGTTGTGGAACGGCTCGAAGCGGCCGATGAAGACGAGATAGTCGAGCGCGTCGCGCTCGCGGGTGTCGCTGCGTTCCATGAGGCTCCCTCACGGTGATGGTGGTCGGCGCGGGGTCTGTCCCGTTGCCTGCGTGAAATGCTACGCCGATGGATCCGGCCGTCAAGCGGTGCTTGGAGGTTGTTTCGTGTTCGACAGGCGGACGATGCAACGGCGGTCGACTTCGGCTGTCATCCCGAGCCGCATCCGAATGTCATCCCGAACCGAAGGTGAGGGATCTGCTGGTCTTTCGTGAAAGCCCGGAATCCTTTTCCGCGCTGGCGCGCGGGCCCCTTTCTTTTCAAAAAGAAAGGGGCGAAAGAAAATTCCTCAGTGCCGATGCAAATCTGCCGTCGGGACCGTGGCCGGGATTTTTCGACGAGGCGTCCTGCCTCGTCGAAAAACGGCGGACATCGTGTCCGCCGCCCTTCGGGTCTCCGATTCCTGGATGCCGCGATGGGTGCGTGCCGCGTATCGGGACGATTGGGTTGTTGTTCGTGGTTGCCGGGCTGCTTGCTACCTGTCAGGGCGCCGCCGCCTTGCCCGTGCAGCCTGCGGTGAAATCAAGCGGCGCCTTGCGCAGGGTGGTGTCGACGTCGGCGAGGCCCAGCACGCTGTGGAAGAAGTTGTCGTGCGACATCGGCTGGCCGGCGCGGGCGCGGATGCAGGCGACGTCCAGGCCGCGGCGGGCGGCGAAGCGGTCCGACACCCACAGCTGCATCGGCACGCGGGTCTGCTGGTCGGGTGCGATCGCGTACGGGGCGCCGTGCAGGTACAGGCCGTGTTCGCCCAGCGATTCGCCGTGGTCGGAGACGTACAGCAGCGCGGGGTCGATCGCCGGGTCGTCGCGCAGCAGTGCGGCCGCGCTCGCGACGATGTGGTCGGCGTAGAGGATGGTGTTGTCGTAGGTGTTGTGCAGCTGCTGGTCGTTGCACTGCTGCAACTGGTTGCTGCGGCACTCGGGCTTGAACTTCGCGAACTCGGCCGGGTAGCGCGCGTAGTAGGCCGGGCCATGGCTGCCCAGCAGGTGGATCACGAACACGGTGTCGCGCTTCACCGCCGGCAGCTCCTGCTTCAGCTGGCGCAGCAGCACTTCGTCGAAGCAGCCTTCGGCGCTGCACAGTGCCGGGTCCTTGCCGTCGCCGAGGAACTTCTCGGTGGCGCGCGCGGCGAGTTTCTTGCTGCCGGTGTTGTTGTCGATCCACACCACGTCGTAGCCGGCGCGCATCAGCAGGTCGAGCAGGTTCTCGCGGTACTTGGCGACGCCGTCCTTGTAGTCGGCGCGGCCCAGGCCGCTGAACATGCACGGCAGCGAGGTCGCGGTGTTGGTGCCGCAGCTGTGCACGTCGGAGAAGTTCACCGGGCCCAGCGCCTGCATCGCCGGGTCGGTCTGGCGGGCGTAGCCGAGGCTGCCGTAGCTGAGCGCGCGTGCGGATTCGCCGATCGCCAGCAGCAGCACCGTCGGCCGCTCGCCCGGGCGCAGCGCGGCGCCGCGTTTCGCGTCGAGGCCGATCTTCTCCAGCGGGCGGTTGTCGTTGCGGGCGTGGTCCATGTACGAAAGCTGCGCCGCCAGCAGCGCGAACGGGTTGGCGAGGTGGCGCAGCTCCAGGTGGTTGCGCACCAGCGAGGCCACGTCCTTGCCGAAGCTCAGCGCCGACACGCCCAGCAGCGCGCAGACGAGCAGCGCCAGCTTGATCCGCGACCACAGTTCGCGCAGCGGCGAGTGCCAGTCGATCCGCACCCACCACAGCACGAGGACGGGCAGCACGCCGAGCAGGCCGAGCGTGAGCAGCATGCTGGCGCTGATCCATTCGGTGGCCTCGCGCGAGTCGGTCTCGTACACGCTGGCCAGCGCGTGGCGGTCGATCACCGCGCCGAAGTCGCTCATGAAGAACGCGGCGCCGGCGGACAGCAGCAGCACCAGCGTCAGCCCGGGCTTGAACGTCCAGCGAAAGCTGAGCGGCAGCAGCATGATCGTGGTCAGCGCGAACAGCGCCGCCGCCACCGCGGCGGCCACGCCGGCGCCACGCAGGCCGGTGAAGTCCTGCGCTGAGAACACGACGTGCCAGAAGCGCGCGTTGGCCGCCACCACCAGGAAGGCGACGACGAGCAGGAGGACGGTGTTGGCGCGCAGCAGCGGGCGCCGGGAGGGGCGGGATGAAGACATCGGGGCAGGATGCGGTCGGAGACTTATGCCAGCATGAAGGAAACCGGGCCCGGCGACGCGAGGGTTTCGTTAAGGGCCAGGTGCGTGACGGCCTGCCGGGCCATCGTCCCGGGCCGGGACCCGGGCTCGGGGCCCGGGTTCCGGAGGCGCCGGCTCAGCGCGCCGGCTGCAGGGTGCGGTCGAACAGTTCCATGATCCGGCGGTACTCGTCGTACCAGGCCGCCGGGTGGGTGAAACCGTGGCGCTCCATCGGGTAGGGCGCGATCTGCCACTTCGCCTTGTGCAGCTCGATCAGCTTCTGGGTCATCACCACCGAATCACGGAAGAACACGTTGTCGTCGATCATGCCGTGGCAGATCAGCAACTCGTCCTGCAGGCCGGCGGCGTATTCGATCGGCGAGGACTGGCGGTAGGCCTCCGGGTCCAGCGTCGGCGTGTTGAGGATGTTGCTGGTGTACTCGTGGTTGTACTGCGACCAGTCGGCCACCGGGCGCAGCGCGGCGCCGGCCTTGAACGTGCCCGGTGACTTGAACAACGCCATGAAGGTCATGAAGCCGCCGTAGCTGCCGCCGTAGATGCCGGCGCGGTCGCGGTCGCCCTGTTTGTTGGCGACCAGCCAGTCGAGGCCGTCGAGGTAGTCCTGCAGTTCCGGTTCACCCATGTGCCGGTAGATCGCGGTGCGCCAGTCGCGGCCGTTGCCGGCCGAGGCGCGATAGTCGAGATCCAGCACGATGTAACCCTTGCGCACCAGCAGGTCGTGGAACATCTGCTCGCGGAAGTAGTTCGGGTAGCGCGCGGTGACGTTCTGCAGGTAGCCGGCGCCGTGCACGAACATCACGATCGGGTACTTGCGGCCGGGTTCCGGCGTCTTCGGGCCGTAGTACTTGCCCCAGATCGTGCCGGCGCCGTGCTTCGACGGCACCTGCACGAATTCCGGTGCGGTCCACGCGATCGCCTTGAAGGCGTCGGTGCGGGTGTCGGTGAGTTCGGTCGCCTTCCCGCCGCCGGCCTCGACCACCACCAGCTGCGGCGGCAGGTGGTGGTCGGAATGGCGAACCAGCAGGCGCTTGCCGTCGGGCGATTCGGCGAAGTCCTCCACGCCGTCCAGCGACGTCAGCTCGCGCACTGCCCCGCCGGCGGCCGCCACGTCGCAGACTTCGTAGTCGCCCGGCCATGCGCGGTTGCACAGGAACAGCAGGCGCTTGCCGTCGGCCGACAGCGTCGGCGACGACGCTTCCCACTTGCCCGACGTCAGCGCGCGCGGCTTGCCGCCGTCGCTGGCGTAGAGGTGCGAATACCCGCTTTCCTCCGACAGGTACCACAGCGTGCGACCGTCCGGCAGCCAGCCGAAATCGTTGAAATCCCAGTTGATCCAGGCGTCGTCGTGCAGGCGATGGCGCGCCTGCAGCGTCGCCGCGGCCGGATCGATCACCGCGATCCAGCGATCCTTGTTGTCGACCGCGCGCACCAGCACCGCCGCGCGGGCGCCGTCGTCGCTCCAGTGCAGCGCCGGGCCGCTGCCGTCGCCGTCGGTCTCGATCCGCACCGGGCGGTTGCCCTTCAGCGGGTCCTGCTTCGCCGCCTTGCGCATCGCGGCCAGCGGATCGGCCGCGATGCCCGGCAGCGCGTCGTATTTGAGTTCGGTGGCCTTCGCCGCCGCCACGTCGACCAGCCACAGCGTGTGCGGCACCGGCGCGTTGCGGTCGACCCGGGTGCGGACCTCCTCGAATTCCTCGTAACCCGATTCGGTCACGTACTTTGGCATCTTGCCGTCCTGCCCGCCGTCGGCGCCCTTGGCCGCGGTGACGACCAGCAGCCAGCGGCCGTCGGGCGAGAGCGCGCTGTCGAGGATCTCCACGCCCTTGCCGAGGTAGGCCGGCGCCGGCGCACGGGTCGGGTCGGCGCGGCGCCACGCGGCGTCCTGGTCGCGCGCGGCCTCGCGGCGGGCGCGATCGTCGCGCAGGGTATCGAGCAGGCGCAGCTGGCGGTCGCGCAGGTCGTCGGCGGGCGGCGCCTTCGCCGGATCGTCGCCGGCGACGACGTTCGACGCCTGCACCACGCCGTTCGCGGCGGTCCAGCGGTACCAGTCGTTGCCGGCGCGCCAGACCAGCCCGCCGTCGCGGCCCCACTGCGGGCGCGATTCCTCGGCGTCGGTGCGGGTGAGCTGCGTCAGCGCGCCGCTGCGCAGGTCGCGCACGAAGATGTCGCCGTTGCGCGCGAACGCCATGCGAGCGCGTGCGGCGTCGAATGCGGGATCGCCCGCGTCCAGGTCCGCGCGCGCCGCGTCGGCCACGCGCGCCGGGGCGCCGCCGGCGACCGGCACGGCCCAGGTGTCGCGGATCGTCGCGCCGTCGCGCTTGCGCTGGTACAGCGCGCGGCTGCCGTCCCACGACCACCACGCGCGCTCCACGCCGCTGCCGATCCAGTCCGGGTCGGACATGATCGTGTCGAGCGTCGGGCCCGGGGGCGGTGCGGTCTGCGCGGCGGCGGCGGAAGCGAGCAGCACCGCGGCGGCGGTGAGCGAGAGGCGGAACGGCAACGGGACCCTGCGGGTCGCGGAACGAACGGTCATGGCGGGCGCCGGCGGACGGGAAACGACAGAGCTTAAGCGTCCGACTGCCGCGGGTCGCCGGGCCGATGGTCATGCGCGGCCACCCCTCCGCCAAGGTGACGCCGGAGGCACGCGAAAAAAGTCCCGCCGCATCTGGCCCGAAACCGTGCCTTGCCGCACAATTCGCCGGGAATCTCCACGTTCTCCGGCAGTTGGGCGATACTTGGACGCATCCGCCGCAGGTTTGGCGCGCAAGCGACTGATCTGACAGGGGCAGGCCCATCCGGGCCTGTGGCGCCGAGGTCCCCGTCCCCGCCTTCCGGCGGGGTGTCGGGGTGTCTCCGTTCCCCGCCAAGGCAGCGTCCCGTCCCGGCCATGCAAGCGTACGTCTACAAGAGCCAGCGGAAGGCCGATACCTATGTCTACCTCGCGGTGCGCGACGATTTCGAGCGCCTGCCGCCGCCGCTGCGCGAGCAACTGGGCACGCTGCGCTTCGTGCTGGAAGTCGCGCTGACGCCCGGGCGCAGCCTCGCCCGCGAGAATCCGGAGAAGGTCCGCGAGAACCTCGCCGGCCGCGGCTTCCACATCCAGTTCCCGCCGACGCTGGCGGTCGATCCGATGACCGACGACTGGGGGACGGATGCCTGATCCCGGCATCCCCGACGCCGACCTGCGCGCCTCCGACGCCGACCTCCCCGAGGCCGCGGTCGTCGCCACGCCGCCGCGGTCGCCGCGCGTGCATGCGGGTGCGCTCGCGGCCGGCGTCGCGCTGACCCTGGCCGCCGGCGCGGGCAGCGTGGTCGTCGGCGGCATCGCCGGCGCGGTGCTGGCCGGGGCCTGCGCGCTGCTGGCGCAGCCGGCGTTCGCGCTGGGGCTGCGTGGCGGCCGCCTCGATCCGCGCGAGGCCGGACTGATCGCGCTGCTCTGGGGCGTGGCGCTGCTCGCCGTCGGCGTGCTGCTGGCCTGGCCGCTGTCGTCGCTGCTGCAGGGCGGGTCGCTGGGCGCCGCGCTGGCGGTGAGCACCGTGGCCGGTGGCGGCGTGCTCGGTTTGTGGCGCACCTGGCCGCTGTGGCGCTGGCAGGAAGGCGAGGGTGGCGATCTCCGCGATCACTGGCGCGCGCTGGTCGACACCGACACCCGCGACTGGCGCGGTCTCGGCGCCGCGCTGCTGCTGGCGCTGCCGCTGCTCGGCACGGTGCTGCTGGCGTGGCCTGCGTTGCTGTCGGCGCCGGTGCGCTGGGCGGTCGCCGGCCTGTGCGCAGTGGCGTGGCCGCTGGCGCATCGTGCGCTGCTGCGGCTGCCGTCGCCGTCGCCGGTGCGCGCCGAAGACCTGCTGCAGGCCGCGCTGGACGAAGAAGACGCCGACGCCACCGCCATCGCCGGCCAGGGCGAGGATCTCGAAGCCGCGCTGTACGACGCCGCGCGTCACGGCCGGGTCGAGCGCGCGCTGGCGCTGCTCGATGCCGGCGCGCATCCGCATGCGCCGCCGCCCGCCGACGCCCGCGACCAGCGCAGCCTGCCGATGCTGGCCGCGGTGCTGCCCGACCTGCGCCTGCTGCGCACGCTGATCGCCCACGGCGTCGACCTCAACGCCGCGCACGCCGGCGTCACTCCACTGATTTCCGCCACCCGCGACAGCTGGCATGGCCGCCCCGAAGCGGTGATGACCCTGCTCGCCAATGGCGCCGACCCGCGCATCGCCGATGCCGACGGCAACACGCCGCTGCACCACGCCGCGCGCAGCTCCGACCCGGGCGTCGCCGCGCTGCTGCGCGACGCCGGCGCCGAGATCGATCCGCCCAACCGCGACGGCCTGACCCCGCTCGCGCTGGCTTGCACCGCCGGCAACTGGCGGCTCGCGCGCTTCCTGCTGGAACGCGGTGCGAAGCCCGACCTGCCCGGCGCCGTGCCCGCGCTGCTGGCCGCGGCCGGCGGCGACGAGGACGACCCGGCCGGCGTGCAGCTGCTGCTCAAGCACCGCGCGAAGGCCGATGCCCGCGACGCCCGCGGCCGCAGCGCGCTGCACGAGGCCGCGCTCGCCGGCCACGACGAGATCGTCGGCGTGCTGCTCGGCGCCGGTGCCGACGTGCACGCCCGCGACCACGCCCAGCGCACTGCGTTCCTCGAAGCCGCCCGCGGCGGGCATCTGCAAGCGCTGCAGGCGCTGCTGGTCGGCCGCCCCGATCCGCACGCCGTCGACGCGGACGGTCGCACCGCGCTGGTGCTGGCCTGCCGCGCCGACGCGCCGTCGCCGGCGCTGATCCAGACGCTGCTGGACCTCGGCATCGACCGCGAACGCACCGATGCCGAAGGCCGTCGCGCGATCGACCACGCCGCCGCCGCCGGTCGCTGGGCGCTGGTGGCCGCGATCGACGCCGACTACCTGCTGCCGGCGCGCGTCGGCGACGCCGTCGAACCCGACGCCCCGCCGCCGGATCGCCCGCCGCTCGAACTGCTGCGCGAGGCGCTGGACGCCCGCGACGACGCGGCCGCCGCGCGCTGGGTCGCGCTGGTCGACGGCGCCGCGCTGGCGACGCTGCTGCACGACGGCCGCGCGCCCGCCGCGGTGTCGCGGATCGAGTGGCTGCTGCGCCACGGCGCCGCTGCCGAAACCCGCGACGCCGCAGGCGACACGCCGCTGTTCGCGTGGCTGGCGCAGGGTCCGGCCGCGGTGCCTGCGATGCAGGCGCTGTTGCGCCGCGGCGTCTCGCCCGCCGGCGCCGGCGGGCTGGCGCGCTTCCTCGCCGCCTGCGTCGCCGCCGATCGCGCCGAGCGCGGGCTGGAACGCTTCGCCCTCGACCTGCTGGACCGCGGCGCCGACCCGTTCGCTGCTTCGGCCGCCGGCGATCCGCCGCTGGCGCTGGCCGTGCGCCTCGGCTGGGGCGCGCTGATCGGCCGCCTGATCGACCTCGGCGTGGCGCTCGACAGCCGCGACGCCCGCGGCATGACCGCGCTGCACCTCGCCGCCGCGCTGCGCCGCGAATCCGTGCTCAAGCAGCTGATCGTCCACGGCGCCTCGCCGGCCGTGCGCGCCGCCGACGGCCAGACGCCGCTGGGCGTCGCGCTGTCCAGCGGCCGCCGCGACCTTGCCGACTGGCTGGACTGGCGCCACTGGCCGCTGCCGGGCCGCCCGCTGCGCGCCACCGACCTGCCCGCCGCCGCGGTGCTGGGCGACGCCGACGCCGTGCGCCGCCTGCTGGACCTCGGCCTGTCGATCGACGCCGTCGACGCGCAGGGCTGCACCGCGCTGCTCCGCGCCGCCGGTGGTGGCCATCGCGCCGTGGTCGAACTGCTGCTCGCCCGCGGCGCCGATCCCGCGCTGGCCGCGCGCACCGGCGCCACCCCGCTGTCGGCCGCGGTCAGCATGCGCCAGACCGACATCGTCGACCGCCTGCTGGCCGCCGGCGCGACGCTGGAACAGCGCCTGCCCGGCGAAGTCACCGTGCTGATGCTGGCCGCCGCGCTGGGCCTGCCCGACGTCTGCACCCGCTTGCTCGCCGCTGGCGCGAACATCAATGCCGCCGACGCGCAGGGCCTCACCCCGCTGCACTGCGCCGCGCTCTACGGCTTCACCACCCGCGACCGCCGCCGGCTGGTGGCGCTGCTCGACGCTCTGCTGCTGGCCGGCGCCGACCCCGACGCCCAGGCGGCCGGTGGCGTCACTCCGCTGCTGATGCTGCTCGGCGCCCGCGCCGAACCCGGCACCGCCTGCGACGAGGACGTGGTCATCGCCGGCCTGGTGCGCCTGCTCGACGAAGGCGCCACCCTGAAGGTCCGCGACCCCCGCGGCTTCGGCCCGCTGCACCTCGCCGCCCTGCACGGCCTGCTGCGCACCACTCGCCAGCTGATGCAGGACGGCGCCGACCCCGCCGCCCGCGATGCCCTCAACCGCACCCCGCGCGAGATCGCCGTGATGCGCGGCTTCGTCGACGTCGCCGCGGAGTTCGTGCCGCAGACGGGCGATGTCTCGATGGCGCGGTTTCTGAAGGATCGGGGGAGCTGAGGCGGGGCGGGTGCGGCGTTTCGGCGTCCCGCGCATCTTCGGGCTTCGGTCGTCGGATTTCCCGCTGTCCTCCCGCGTCCCGCTGTCATCCCTCGTTTCGCTGTCATCCCACGCCCCGCTGTCATCCCGAGCGCAGCGAGGGACCTGCTTCAGCCGTTGCCCTTGCCGCCTTGGCGGGTGCCGCTGCTTTGGCCGTTGCCGCTGCTCTTGCCGTCGCCCCGGCGAAGGCCGGGGTCCAGCCCGTCGCCCTTTCCATTGTCATCCCGAGCGCAGCGAGGGATATGCTGTTGCTTGCGTGATTCGCGGGAGCCGGCGAAGCATCGCACGGTGATGTGTCCGCGATGCCGGACTGAATCGCGGCGTTCACGACGTTGGATTTCACGCAGCCTCCCGCGAAAGCCCGGAATCCTTTTCGCGCTGGCGCGCGAGTCACTTTCTTTTGCGAAAAGAAAGTAACCCAAGAAAACTTTTCAGGTCCAGATCAAATCTGCCACCGGAGATGTGGCCGGGATTTTTCGACGAGGCGTCCTGCCTCGTCGAAAAACGGCGCGCGTCCTGCGCGCCGCCCGTTGGGTCTTCTAAGACTGTATTGGCGCGAAGGCTGTGCCGTCGATTGCACGATGAGGGTTTTGGTAAGGCGGAGCCGCCGCAGGCGATTCCGCCACTGAAACCACCTTCGTCGCTGATGGCGGAATGACCAGCTTCGCCATTTGAGTCGCATCGCTGCGTGGGTTCTGCTCTGCGAATGCGCTTTTGCGGCTTTAATTCACCGTTTCACGGGCGGCGAAGCCTCTTGCGGCTCAGCCATACACCATGGCGGGTCAAGACCCGCCCTACTACCCCCAGCTTTCGTAGGGCGGGTCTTGACCCGCCTTACGGGTTGTCGATTGCACAATGAACCTCGTCGCAAGGCAGGACTAGCCGCAGGCGATTTCGCTAGTACGGGCGCAAAGCGTCGTAGGCGCATAAGCCGAAGGCGTCATGCGCCGTCACACGCCACCAATGGCGAGTGACTTTAGAAAGTGCATGACGCTTCGCTTGTGCGCCCTGCGTATACACCTTGCGACCATTTATGATAGAAAATCGGCCATGTCGTATCCGGCTTTGGTTATTTGGAACATCTCGCGTTTGTAGTTCAAGGCTTTTATAAGCCCTGAATTCTCGAGCTCTTCAAGCGCAGATGTCCAAGTTGCGCGGGATCGATCGCTTCCATCTTCAATGACATTCTTGCCGTTAACTTGAATTGTGCGGCCTCCGATGTAAGACAAATTCATGATGTGGCCTGATGAGTCGAGTGCGCACTCTTTTAGTAAATATGATGCTTCCTTTGAAAGTCCGACAATCTTTGTCGTGGGCTCTATAATTTCGCCGGATGTGGCTGATGATTTATGAAAGTAGCTGTCATTGTTTAGCTTGATTTGAATTTGTCGGTAGAGTTTTGCTCGAAATTCATTGAGGTCTGCGTATGATTCATACAATCCGCGGCTTTGGCAGGTTCTCTTGAAATCCTGGAGTTTTGCGTATTGCTCTGGGTCAATGCTGTCTGGAACAACTGGAGTGGACGAGAAATAAAGCATGGTTGGCTTTCCGGATTTAATGTGCTCCTCAATCTCTTCCACACTCCCGCTGGCGTACTCACCTGTTGGAGTGCCAATTCGCGTCCAAAAGACACCGATAAGCAAGTCGCAGTTATTAAGAACTTGTTTGTTGATTATTGCTTGAGGTCTATCGCCCATTTCAGGTACGGCATGAGTTTCCCAGCCGGCAGGAAGAAGTACTCGATGCGATTTTCTTGAGTTGACAATATTCCACTCCGCGAGCAGTTCTCTGACAATAGACCGCTCGGCCGATACATCGCCAGGAGAGGCAATCATAACTTCATAGACTGTCGCAGGATGGCTCACAAAAGCTCCTAAAGGGATGGCCAAAAATACCTCAGGCCAGTAGTTGGGTATAAAGCCAATTCTCGTCTCGCTCCAAGTGACCGTCAACGCCTCTAGCGCACGCGAATCAATGGATTGCCGATGCCACATGCGCTGACGTACCGGAGGTGGAAGGTGTTATCCGGTGTCTATGGCGCATAAAACTTGATATTCGTGTTGCGCGGCGTTGATTCGGCTGCTTCTGGAAGGACGCATACACAGAAAAGCAGGTCCCTCGCTCCGCTCGGGATGACAGTGAAAGAGCTTGAAGGCTGGCCCCCGGCCTTCGCCGGGGCGACGTTCCTATGGCAATGCCGGCAACGATAGACAAGGGCGATCAAACCGCGCGCAAGCTCACCTCCCCACCGCCAACCCCCGAAACGCCTTCACCGTTCTCAGCACGAAACTCGAATTCACGTCCGCCACGCCGGCCTGGTTCAACAGGCGGTCGAGGAGGAAGCGGGAGAAGTGGTCGAGGTCGCGGACGACGACGTGCACGAGGTAGTCCATGTCGCCGGTGAGGGCGTGGCAGGCGACGACTTCTTCCCATTCGTTGACGAAGGCGGCGAAGGCGGCGACGGCCTCGGCGTCGTGGCGGGCCAGCTGGACGCGGACGAAGGCCTGCAGGCCGAGGCCCAGGCGTTCGGGGTCGACTTCGGCGCGGTAGCCGGCGATCACGCCCTCGCGTTCGAGGCGCTGGACGCGGCGCAGGCAGGCGGACGGGGAGAGGTGGACGCGTTCGGCCAGTTCGGCGTTGGTCTGGCGGCCGGCGCGCTGGAGTTCGGCCAGCAGTAGCAGGTCGGTGCGGTCGAGGTCGACGGATGGCACGGGATTGCTCCGGATTCGCGTTTCGGCGCAACGATCTTGCGCCGGAGCCGCGCTCCGGCGCAATCGTGCAAGCCCATTGCGCGGACGAGCGCCTAAAGTGGCCCATCCTTGCCTAATCCGGAGTCCGGCCGTGATGACCCCCGCCCCCCAGCGTGTCGAACACCAGATGACCGACAAGGGCTACGTGCCGGTCTACACCACGGCGGTCGTCGAGCAGCCGTGGGACGACTACACCGAGACCGACCACCGGGTGTGGGCGACGCTGTTCGAGCGCCAGCAGGCGCTGCTGCAGGGCCGGGCCAGCGAGGAGTTCCTGCGGGCGCAGCAGGCGATGGGCATGACCGCCGACCGCATCCCGAAGTTCGCCGATCTCGACCGCATGCTCCGGGCCGCCACCGGCTGGGAGATCATCGGCGTGGAGGGGCTGCTGCCCGAGCTGGACTTCTTCGAGCATCTGGCGAACCGCCGCTTCCCGGTGACCTGGTGGATCCGCACGCCGGAGCAGCTGGACTATCTGGCCGAGCCGGACCTGTTCCACGACCTGTTCGGCCACGTGCCGCTGCTGATGAACCCGATGTTCGCCGACTACATGGCCGCCTACGGCCGCGGCGGGGTGAAGGCGCACGGTGTCGGCCCGGAGGCGCTGGTCAACCTGACCCGACTCTATTGGTATACGGTCGAGTTCGGCCTGATCCGCGAGGCCGGCGGCCTGCGCATCTACGGCGCCGGCATCCTCAGCTCCAAGGGCGAGAGCATCCACTGCCTCGAAAGCGCCGCGCCCAACCGCATCGGCTTCGACCTGGAGCGGATCATGTGCACGCGCTATCGGATCGACAGCTACCAGAAGACGTACTTCGTCATCGACAGCTACGCGCAGCTGATGGACGCCACGCGCCCCGACTTCGTGCCGATCTATGCGCGACTGGCCGGGCGCGACTCGCATCCGGCCGGCACGGTGCTCGACACCGACACGGTGTTCAATCGCGGCACCGGCGAGGGCTGGGCGGCGGCGGAAGGCGATGTCTAGTCGACCAAGGTCGCATAGGCGTCATCGATCGGGGGCCCGCTTCGGCGGGCCTCTTCCGTTCCGGGCCGCCGCCGGCCCGGGGCCTGCGCTTGATCCGGATCAAAACGTTCCCTTAACGCGGTCCATACTATGCGCGGCAACCGGAGGAAGTACCCATGCGCACCGCGGATACCTACAACGACAAAGTCGTTCTGCAGTTCTCGGTGATGACAGTGGTCTGGGGCATCGTTGGGATGCTCGTGGGCCTCTTCATCGCTGCCCAGATGTATTGGCCCGCCCTCAACTTCGACCTGCCCTGGTTGTCGTTCGGGCGCCTCAGACCGTTGCATACCAACGCGGTGATCTTCGCGTTCGGCGGCAGCGCCCTGTTCGCGACCAGTCTCTACGTGGTCCAGCGAACGTCACACGTCCGATTGCTCTCGGACAAGCTCGCCGCCTTCGTGTTCTGGGGCTGGCAACTGGTCATCGTGCTCGCCGCCGTCACGCTCCCGCTGGGCATGACCGAAGGCAAGGAGTACGCCGAACTGATCTGGCCGATCGACGTCCTGATCGCCGTGGTCTGGGTCGCGTACGCGGTGCTGTTCTTCGGCACCATCGGCAAGCGCAAGGTCAAGCACATCTACGTCGCCAACTGGTTCTACGGCGCGTTCATCATCGCGGTGGCCCTGCTGCACATCGTCAACAGCCTGGCGATCCCGGTCGACCTGACCCACTCCTTCCCGATCTACAGCGGTGCCGTCGATGCGAT
The DNA here is from genome assembly GCF_056313665.1 of Lysobacter sp. DMC104. Classification (NCBI taxonomy): domain Bacteria; kingdom Pseudomonadati; phylum Pseudomonadota; class Gammaproteobacteria; order Lysobacterales; family Lysobacteraceae; genus Lysobacter; species Lysobacter sp. DMC104. The sequence continues at coordinate 35,048 of NZ_JBQUZW010000016.1, forward strand.
GGTGCAGTGGTGGTACGGCCACAACGCGGTGGGCTTCTTCCTGACCGCGGGCTTCCTGGGGATGATGTACTACTTCATCCCGAAGCAGACCGGCCGCCCGGTGTACTCGTACCGGCTGTCGATCGTGCACTTCTGGGCGCTGATCGCCATCTACATGTGGGCCGGCCCGCACCACCTGCAGTACACGGCGCTGCCGGACTGGGCGCAGAGCCTGGGCATGGTGTTCTCGCTGATCCTGCTGGCGCCGTCGTGGGGCGGCATGATCAACGGCATGATGACCCTCTCGGGCGCGTGGCATAAGCTCCGCACCGATCCCATCCTGAAGTTCCTGATCGTCTCGCTCAGCTTCTACGGCATGTCGACCTTCGAAGGCCCGATGATGTCGATCAAGACGGTCAACTCGCTGTCGCACTACACGGACTGGACCATCGGCCACGTGCACTCCGGTGCCCTCGGCTGGGTGGCGATGATTTCGATCGGTTCGATCTACGCGTTGCTGCCGCGCCTGCTGGGCACGAAGGAGATGTGGTCGACCAAGCTGATCGACACGCACTTCTGGACGCACACCATCGGCGTCGTGTTCTACATCGCCTCGATGTGGATCGCCGGCGTGATGCAGGGCCTGATGTGGCGCGCGACCAACAGCGACGGCACGCTGACCTACAGTTTCGTCGAAGCGCTCAACGCCACGTACCCGTACTACCTCGGCCGCATCGCCGGTGGCGCGCTGGTCGTGGTCGGCATGCTGATCATGGCCTTCAACGTGATCCGCACCTGGCAGATGGCGAAGGGCCCGGTCGAGTATCCGGTCATCGCCCCCGACGCCACGGAGGCGCGCGCCTGATCGCGCGCGCCACCTACCGCCACACGCACGAGAGACGAAGACCATGAGCCACGCTCACGAGAAAGTCGAAAAGAACATCACCCTGATGGCGATCCTGATCGCGGTCGCGGTGTCGTTCGGCGGCATCGCGGAAATCGTTCCGCTGATGTTCCAGGCCGAAGCGATCAAGCCGCTGCCGGGCGTCAAGCCCTATCCCGCCCTGGAACTGGCCGGCCGCCAGATCTACATTCGCGAAGGCTGCTACAACTGCCACTCGCAGATGGTCCGCACGCTGCGCTTCGAGACCGAGCGCTACGGCCATTATTCGCTGGCCGGCGAGTCGGTGTACGACCGCCCGTTCCAGTGGGGCAGCAAGCGCACCGGTCCCGACCTGGCCCGCGTCGGCGGCCGCTACTCCGACGACTGGCACCGCGCGCACCTGGACAACCCGCGCGACGTGGTGCCCGAGTCGAACATGCCCGGCTTCCCGTGGCTGGCCGACAACGGCATCGACCCGACGCTGCTGAAGAAGGAAATGCAGGCGCTGAAGACCCTCGGCGACCCGTACACGCAGGCCGACATCGACGGCGCCGCGGAAGCGGTGCGCGACAAGACCGAACAGGACGCGGTGATCGCGTACCTGCAGGGCCTCGGCAAGCACGCGCCCCGCGGAGACTGAGCCATGATCTCCGGCATCATCACCGCGTTCCTGCTGCTGCTCTTCCTGGTCGGCTCGGTGTGGGTCTTCAGTCCGCGCCGCAAGCGCGAATTCGATGCCGCCGCGCAATTGCCGCTGGGCGACGACGTGCCGCTGGCCGTTGAAACGAACGAATCGAAAGAGAAAGAGGAGACGACCCGATGAACACGGGCTCCATGAGTGCGGGCTGGTCGACCTTCATCATCGCCCTGGTGGTGCTGAACGTCGTGGGCTGCGTGTGGCTGATCTGGTGGACGGCGAAGGTTCGCCCGGGCGATCCGCGCCCCACCGACACCAGCCATGTGTGGGACGAGAACATCACCGAGTACAACAAGCCGTTGCCGAAGTGGTGGAACAACCTCTTCTATCTCACCATCGTCTTCACGATCGGCTATCTGGCCTGGTTCCCGGGTCTGGGCGCCTTCGCCGGCTACAGCGGCTGGAGTTCGGCCAAGCAGCACGATGCCGACAAGGCCACCGAGGACAAGAAGCTGGAAGCCACCTTCGCGCCGTTCGCGGGCAAGCCGATCGACGTGATCGCGCAGGACCCGAAGGCGCTGAAGCTGGGCAAGGCGATCTTCTCCAACACCTGCGCGGCCTGCCACGGTTCCTCGGCCAAGGGTGCCGTCGGCTATCCCAACCTCACCGACAACATCTGGCATTGGGGCGGTTCGCCCGACCAGATCCTGGAGACCGTGCTCAACGGCCGCCAGGCGGCGATGCCGGCCTGGGAACAGGCGCTGGGTGGCAAGGAAGGCGTCACCGCGGTCGCCGTGTACGTGCAGTCGCTGCACGGGCTGAAGGCCGACCCGTCGCTGGTGAGCATCGGCAAGAACAAGTACGAGACCATCTGCGTCAGCTGCCATGGCCCGGACGGCAAGGGCATGCAGGCGGTCGGCGCGCCCGACCTGACCGACGACTACTGGCTCTACGGTGACAGCCTCGCGACCCTGCAGCAGTCCATCGGCCAGGGCCGCAACGGCCAGATGCCGGCGCATGCCCCGATCCTGGGTGAAACCCGCGCCCGCCTCGCCGCTGCCTATGTGTGGTCGCTGTCGCACAAGTCGCCGGCCGATGCGGCGACGGCGGGTGGGGCACAATAGGTTCTCACCCGACACAGAGGAGGCGCCGCGATGACCCGCGATCAAGATCAAGGCCAGAACCACGATCCCGATCAGGTTCCCGCGGCGCCCCCGGTGTCCGCACCGCTGCCGTTCGATCACCCGCCCCGGTCGCTCTCGCAGCGGCTCGGGGCGATTCTCTGGCCGAGCTTCTTCGCCGCCGCAGTCTCCACCATGGTCTGCTTCGCGCTGCTGGATCCGCTGACCCTGCGCGACATGACCTTCCCGCATCTGGAGATCAGCCGCGAGACCGGCTACGCCATCGGCTTCTTCGCCTTCTGGGTCGCGACGGCCGCGTCCAGCCTGTTCACGTGGATCCTGCTGCGCCCGGCCAGCCGCTTCAATCACGCGCTGAAGTCGTAGCCGTCGCGGGATTATTTCAGTTTTTTCTAATATAATGCGTCTGCCGTCGCGCGCGCCGCGGCCGGCGACGCCCCCCATCGTGTCCACGCCGCCATGAACAAGCAGATCCCGATCAAGGTCGCCGACGAACCGGCATCGATGTACGTCAGCGAGAAGAAGATCCATCCGCGCGACGTCGACGGCCGGTTCCAGCGACTGCGCAAGGTCGCCGTGTGGGTGCTGCTGGGCATGTTCTACGTCTTCCCGTGGCTGACCTGGCACACGGGCAACACCAGCCGCCAGCTGGTGCTGTTCGATCTGCCGGCCCGCAAGTTCTACGTGTTCGGGCTGAATTTCTGGCCGCAGGATTTCGTGTTCCTGGCGATGCTGCTGATCATCGCCGGCCTCTCGCTGTTCTTCTTCACCGCGCTGGCCGGCCGCCTGTGGTGCGGCTATGCCTGCCCGCAGACGGTGTGGACCGAAGTCTTCATCTGGATCGAGCGCTGGGCCGAAGGCGACCGCAACAAGCGCATCAAGTTCGACGCCTCGCCGTGGACCGGCGAGAAGATCCGCCGCCGCGGTGGCAAGCACGTGTTGTGGCTGGTGTTCGCGCTGTGGACCGGCTTCACCTTCGTCGGCTTCTTCACCCCGATCCGCGATCTCGCGCACCGCATGGTGCCGTTCGCCTGGGGCGGATGGGAAACGTTCTGGGTGTTCTTCTACGCGCTGGCCACGTGGGGCAACGCCGGCTTCCTGCGCGAGCAGGTGTGCAAGTACATGTGCCCCTACGCGCGCTTCCAGAGCGCGATGTTCGACCGCAACACGCTGATCATCGCCTATGACCCCATGCGCGGCGAGCCGCGCGGCGCGCGCAAGAAGGGCAAGATCACCAGCGTGCTGGAGCGCGCCCGCGGCCTGATCGACAAGGCCACCGCCTACGACTACGTCTTCCGTGCCGCGCACCACCACACCGCCGCGGACAACCTGGTGTCTGCACGCGGCAACACCGCGATTGCCGATCCGGGCCTGCATGCCGAACCGCTGCCGAAGTTCGAGCCCGAGCAGCTCGGTGACTGCGTCGACTGCACCATCTGCGTGCAGGTCTGCCCGACCGGCATCGACATCCGCAACGGCCTGCAGTACGAGTGCATCGCCTGCGGCGCCTGCATCGACGCCTGCAACGAGGTGATGGACAAGGTCGGCTACCCGCGCGGCCTGATCCGCTACGCCACCCAGAACGAGATCGACGGCAAGCCGTCGCAGGTGGTGCGCCCGCGCATCATCGTCTACGGCCTGCTGCTGCTGGCGCTGCTGTGCGGCTGGGCGTGGAGCGTGACCCACCGCAGCGAACTGATCGCCGAAGTGCTGCGCGACCGCAACGCGCTGTACCGCGAGACCGCGCAGGGCGTGCAGAACGACTACACGCTGAAGCTGATCAACAAGACCCAGCAGCCGCACACCTACCGCATCTCGCTGGAGGCGCCCGACGGGCTGGCGTTGGCCAAGGGCACGCAGACCACCGTGCCGGCCGCCGCCGAGCAGGTGCTGAGCCTGCCGTTGACCGTCACCGCCACCGGCGAGATCAGCGGCAAGCGCAAGATCGAATTCATCGTCGAGAGCGAGGACGGCAAGACCCGTCGCGAAGTCGACACCAGCTTCTTCGGACCCGCGCCATGACCGAGCAGACAACGGGCGCGAAGTCCGGCCGCAATCCGATGGTATGGCTGATGATCGGCCTGCCGCTGGCGGCGGTCGTCGCCGGCATCGCCACGCTGGTGATCGCGATCCGCTCCGGCGGCAGCGACGCCATCCCCGAGGACGTGCGCCGCACCGCGCAGATCCAGACCGTCGAACTCGGCGCCGACGAAGCCGCCGCGCAGCGCAAGCTGGCGGCGGTGTTCAGCGTCGACGAGGGCCGCGTGTCGGTGCTCGTGGCCACCGGCGAGTTCGACCGTACCAGGCCGGTGACGCTGCTGCTGCAGCATCCGATCGAAGCGGCGAAGGACATCACCCTCACGCTGCAGCCCGATGCGCGCGGCTGGAGCGCCGAACAGACGCTCGACGCCAGCCATGACTGGCGCCTGCGCCTGAACGACGCCGGCGAGACTTGGCGCCTGCGCGGGCGCCTGCCTGCAGGCCAGCGCGGCACGCTGTTGCGCCCGTCGCTGGAGCAGGACGACGCGGCGGAGCCGCTGGCGAAGTAGCCTGGCGCCTGCCGTGTCGCCGTCGCCCACGCGCTTCGACGCGAAGCTGCCGCCGCCGCTGGTGATGCTGGCGTGCGGCGCCATCGTCTGGGCCGCCGCGCGCCTGCTGCCGGCGCTCGCGATCGAGGTCCCTGCCCGCATCCCGCTGGCGATCGCCGTGGCCGCGATCGCGCTGTCGATCGAACTTGCCGCCGCGGCGCTGTTCTTCCGTCGTCGCACCACGGTCAATCCGCTGAAGCCGGATACCGCAACGCAGTTGGTCGTCGTCGGCCCCAACCGGTTCAGCCGCAATCCGATGTATGTCGGCCAGGCGCTGCTGCTCGCCGCGTGGGCGCTGTGGCTGGCGCATGCGCTGGCGCCACTGGGCGCGGTCGCGTTCGTGCTGTACATCACCCGATTCCAGATCCTGCCCGAGGAGCGCGCGCTGGCCGCGCGTTTTGGCGACGACTGGCGCGCCTACCGCGCACGCGTGCGGCGTTGGCTGTGAATGCGGGCGCCGCCGCCGGCTCTGGCATCATCGGCGCCATGAGCACGACGGCCACCGGCACCACCTGCTTCCACTGCGGCGAACCGCTGCCCGCGCAGCCGGTGACCGAACGCGTGTCCGGCAACGAACGGCCATTCTGCTGCACCGGCTGCGCCGCCGCCGCGCGCTGGATCGCCGATGCCGACCTCGGCGACTACTACCGCCTGCGCCAGACCGACGCCGCGCGCGTCGGCACCGAGACCACCGACTACGCCTGCTGGGATCGCGCCGACCTGCTGGCCGAGCACAGCGTCGCCGTCGACGGCGGTCGCGAGATCACCTTGCTCACCGACGGCATGCGCTGCGCCGCCTGCGCGTGGCTGATCGACCGCGCACTCACCCGCGAGGAAGGCGTGCAGGAAGTCGCGGCGAACGCGATCACCGGCCGCATCCGCATCGTCTGGGACGCCGCGCGCACGCCGCTGTCGACGCTGCTGTCGCGGCTGGAAGCGCTGGGCTATCGCCCGTCGCTGGCCACCGGCGAGACGCGCGAACGCGAGCGTCGGCGCGAGCGCAATCGCTGGCTGCTGCGCTTCGGCGTGGCCGGCCTCGGCGCGATGCAGGCGATGATGTACGCCGAAGCGCTGTACCTCGACACCGCCGGCGAGATGTCGCCGGCCACGCGCGATTTCTTCCGCTGGATCACGTTCCTGGTGTCGACGCCGGTGGTGTTCTACGCCGGCTGGCCGTTCCTCGAAGGCATGGCGCGCGAACTGCGCGGCCGCCGCCTCGGCATGGACACGCTGGTCGCCGGCTCCACGCTGCTGGCGTATTTCGCCAGCCTCTACCAGACCGTGCGCGGCGGCGTGCACGTGTGGTTCGACGCCGCGGTGATGTTCGTGTTCCTGCTGCTGGTCGCGCGCATGCTGGAGCAGCGCGCGCGCGGCATTGCGTCCGCGCAGGTGGATGCGCTCGCACGCGCACGGCCCGCGCTCGCCACCCGCGAACGCGACGACGGCAGCGCCGAACAGGTGCCGCTGAACGCGCTCGCCGCCGGGGACATCGTCCGCGTCGCGGTGGGCGAGGGCGTGCCCGCCGACGGCGAAGTGATCGGCGACGACACCGCCTTCGACGAAGCGCTGCTCACCGGCGAGGCCGAACCGGTCGCGAAAGTCGCCGGCGATCCGGCCTGGGCCGGCAGTGTCTGCCGCGAACGCCCCGCACGGTTGAAGGTCGTGCGCACCGGCGCCGACACGCGCCTGTCGCAGCTCACGCGGCTGGTCGAACGCGCGCAGGAGCAGCGTCCGCAGATCGCGCGCGCCGCCGATCGCATCGCCGGCTGGTTCGTGACCTTGCTGATCCTCGCCGCCGCCGGCGTGTACGTCTGGTGGCGGATGCACGACCCGTCGCGCGCGTTCGAGGTCGCGCTCGCGGTGCTGGTGGTCAGCTGCCCGTGCGCGCTGTCGCTGGCGGTGCCGGCGGCGCTGGCTGCGGCGCACGGCGGGCTGGCGAAGCTCGGCGTGCTCGCGCTGCGCGGCGAGGCGCTGGACACGCTGGCGCGCGCCGAGCGCATCGTGTTCGACAAGACCGGCACGCTCAGCGATCGCCATCCCGCGTTGGCCGAGGTCGAGACCTTCGACGGCGTCGATCGTGGAGCCGCGCTCGCCATTGCCGCCGCGCTGGAGCGCGACAGCGGCCATCCGCTGGCGGCCGCGTTCGCCGCGGCGACGACAGGCGTTGCCGTGGCGTCGGCGCAGGACGTGCGTGCCGAACCCGGGCACGGCATCACCGGGCGCATCGACGGTCGCGACTGGCGGCTCGGCCGCGCGCCGTGGGCCGCCGGCCGCGACGACGACGCGGCGTTGTGGCTGGGCGACGGCACGCGCGCGATCGCCCGCTTCGTGCTGCGCGAGACGCCGCGCGCGGACGCTGCCGAGGCGCTGCGTGCGCTGCGTGCGCAGGGCCTGCGCGTGTCGCTGTGCAGCGGCGACGCCGAAGCGCCGGTGGCGCGCATGGCCGGGGCCGTCGGCATCGCCGCGGACGACGTGCGTGCCCGGCAGACGCCCGAGGACAAGCTCGCCTACGTGCGCGAGCGCCAGGCCGCGGGCGAGATCGTCGCGATGGTCGGCGACGGCCTGAACGACGCGCCGGTGCTGGCCGGCGCCGATGTCTCGCTGGCGCTGGCCGACGGCGCCGCGCTGGCCCAGCGCGCGGCCGATTTCGTGGTCGCCGGCGGCGCGCTGGTGCGCATCCCGCAGGCGCTGGCGCTGGCCCGCCGCAGCCGTCGCATCGTCCGCCAGAACCTCGCCTGGGCGATCGGCTACAACCTGCTGGCGCTGCCGCTGGCGGCCTCGGGCCACGTCACCCCGTGGATCGCGGCGCTGGGCATGGCGCTGTCCTCGCTGCTGGTCACCCTGAACGCGCTGCGGCTGAACATGTCGTCCGAGGGCCGTACCACCGGTGGCGCCGTACCTGCGGCCCGCATCGAACCGGCCCGGAATTGACCCGGCTCAGAACCGGGGCGCGCCGTCGCCGCGTAGACTGCGCCGCATGAACATCCTCCTCGTGCTCGTCCCGATCAGCCTGATCCTGCTGGGCCTCGCCATCGCCGCGTTCGCCTGGGCCGTGCGCAAGGGCCAGTACGACGACCTCGACACGCCTGCGCTGGACATCCTCGTCGACGACGACCGTCCGCGTGCGGCCCGCGGCGCACAGCCGACGCATGGCGATCGCGACGCCTGAACGCGTGTCCCGGCTGTGGGAGCGGCGTGAGCCGCGACGACAGGCGAGGGTGGCGATGACGCGAGTCGCGGCTCACGCCGCTCCCACAATGATGTCGGGTCGCGCCTCGCCATGACCCTCGACTGGCTCGTCCTCTCCGCCGCGCTGCTCAGCGGCCTGCTCGGCGGCGTGCACTGCGCCGCGATGTGCGGTGCCATCGCCACCAGCCTGTCGTTCGGGCAGAAGGCTGCGTCGCCCGCGGCGCAGTGGCTGCACGCGCTGCAGCCGAACCTCGGCCGCATCCTCGGCTACACCGTCGCCGGCGCCATCGTCGGCGGCTTCGGCCACGGCCTCGTCGCCGTCGCGCAGACGCCGACCCTCGCGCTCGCGATGCGCGTCGCGGTGGGCGCGATGATGATCATCGTCGCGCTCCGCCTGCTCGATCCGACCGGCCGCTTCAATCCGCTCGCGCGGCCCGCCGCCGCGCTGTGGCAGCACCTGCAACCGCTGCAGCGCGCGCTGCTGCCCGCCGACACCGCGGCCAAACGCATCGCGGTCGGGTTGCTCTGGGGCTGGCTGCCCTGCGGGCTCAGCGCGACGCTGCTCGCCACCGCGTGGCTGCAGGCCAGCGCCGCGGGCGGTGCGCTGACGATGGCCGCCTTCGGCCTCGGCACGCTGCCGGTGATGCTGCCGCTGACCTGGAGCGGCGCCCGCCTCGGCCAGCGTCTCCAACGCGGCGGCCTGCGCACCGCCGCCGGCGCCTTCGTCCTGCTTGCCGGCGCCCTCACCATCGCTGCGCCGTGGCTGATGCAGGTACCGGCGCTGCATGGGGTGTTGTCGGCGTTGGGGTGCAGGCCGGCGATGTGACGGAGCGCTGGGTGAGGGGGGCGCGGGAGAATCCCGTCTCGTGTCTTGCCGCTCCATGTGCTCGTCGATAGCATCAACCGCATCGTCGCCGAAGGAACGCGCATGGCCAGAGTGTCGTCGATCGCATGTCTGTTCATGGCGCTGCCATTGGCGACCGTATCCTGCGCTGCCCGCGACCCGCAGCTACCTTCTCCTCCATCCGCGGCTGCCTCGCAGGGCGCCACATCTTCCGGTGCGGCAGAGTGGGCGCGCTTCGCTTCCGATTCTTCCCGCATCCGCATGGAGCGCCGTGGCGACCTCGATGGCGACGGCGACGAGGATGTCCTGCTCGTCCTCGCACCACGACCTGGCGCGGACGCACGCTTCGACCCGCGCACGTTGCTCGTGCTGCTGCGCGGCGCCGACGGCAAGTTCGCCAAGGCAATAGACAATCCCGATGCGATCCCCTGCGAACGCTGCGGCGGCATGATGGGCGATCCGTTGCAGGGCATTTCGATCGACAAGAGCGGCTTCGTGCTGAAGCTCGAAGGGGGCTCGCGCGAGCTGTGGTCACAGACGTTCCGATTCGACTATTCGCGCAAGGATGCGATGTGGATGCTGGTGTCGATCGAAGAGGGAGGTGCTGATCGGGCGACGGGAAATGCGGCAAGAAAGCGACGATCCGTCGAAGATTTCGGCGCAATTCCGCTCGATCGGTTTTCAATCAAGGAATTTCCGGCGGGCGCGATGCCCTGATTGCGTAAAGAAAGGGGAACAGGATGCCCAATGCAAACGAAATCGAGCTGCTGCAGGCGGCGCGGAATTTCTAGATGCAGATGAGGAAGGCGCTGTCTTTTCTAAGGGGGAGTTATGAGGAGAGTGCATACTATTGCTTTGGTATTTTTGGTTCTTGCTTTGTATCTGGCGCTATCTTTTGCCGAGGGCCGTCAGATTGACGCTTCTGTTTTACTCAAAACAACTTTGGTCGCATCTACTCTCGGTGCGTGTGTCTGGGTGTTTGATAAGTGGCTTTGGAAACTGCCATTTTTGCATGGTTGGTTTGTTCTCGCTCCGAACATGGATGGGGAGTGGAATGTTTCCGGATTGATTTTCAATCCAATGACAAAAAAAGAGGAAAAAAGTTATCTGGTAAAATAAAAATCAACCAGACATTTTTTTCGATCAAGTTCGAGATAACTTGGGACGATCACGGCGTCTCAAAGACAATCAAGTCGAATAAATTGGCCATCGAAGATGAGGGAATGTGTGCGTTCACCACTGTTTTTTCATTTGATCCGGTGGAAAGAATGAATGTCTCTAAATGCCATAATGCCGGCGTGTTCTTTCATTCGAACGAGTGCAGACCTAAGGATATTGTGCTTCGTTATGCGACATCAGAGCATCATGTCGGAGTCTTGCGCCTGACTGCAATATAATGATTTTTTCGGGGCGATTGATTTTGATGGAACGCATTCAAGTGTGTCATGGTTTTTTTAAATTTGATGGTCTTCGCGTCTGCCGTGAGTAGCGCCCCATGACTGCAAGCCGCCCCTATGTGACCCCATTTGCAGTTTCGAAGCCAAGGTTGACCTCGCGACTGTCTTCGCGCAGGCAACCTGCGCTACATCCGAACCGCGAGGCGATCACCGGCGCGGTCTGCAGCGTGCGCGTGGAAGCGGTGAAGGATTCGCTGATGCGCACGATCCGCCAGCTCGACAAACTCGTCGACGAACTGGCGAAGGGCAGGGCAATGGAGAAGATCCTTCGGGCGTGAGCGGGAGCGTCTGAAAAGCAGGTCCCTCGCTACGTTCGGGATGACAAGATCGGGGCTGCGGTGTCGACGAAACCGCAGCCCCTCACCCCTCCGCCAGCACCACATCCAGCACCGCATCGCCGTAGCGGGCGAGTTTTGCGCCGCCGATGCCGGGGATGCGCGACAGGGCGTGCAGCGAGTCGGGGCGGCGTTCGGCGATCTCGCGCAGGGTGCTGTCGTGGAAGATGACGTAGGCGGGGACGTTCTGGTCCTTCGCGAGGCGGGCGCGGAGGTCGCGCAGGCTGCGGAACAGCGGCAGTGCCTCGGCGGCGACGGGCACGCCGGTGCGCGGGCCGTCGTAGCGGTCGCGGCGCGGTTTCGCGGCCAGGTCGCGGCGCATCGACACGCGCTGCTGGCCGGTGAGCACGGCGCGGCTGGCGTCGGTGAGGCGCAGGCCGCCGTAGGCTTCGGCGTCCACCGCCAGCAGGCCCATCGCGACGAGCTGGCGGAACACGCCGCGCCACACCTTCGCGTCGAGATCGGCGCCGATGCCGTAGGTGCTGACGCGATCATGGCCGAACTGGCGGATCTTCTCGCCTTCGCCGCCGCGCAGCACGTCGATGAGATGCGCGACGCCGAAACGCTGGCCCGTGCGGTAGACGCAGCTCAGCGCCTTGCGCGCGGCGTCGGTGGCGTCCCAGCGATCGGGCGGCGTGAGGCAGTTGTCGCAGTTGCCGCACTCGTGTGGATACGTTTCGCCGAACGCGGCCAGCAGCACTTGCCGACGGCATTGCAGCGTCTCGCAGTAGCCGAGCAACTGGTCGAGCTTGCGCCGCTCCAGCTGCTTGCGTTCCTCGCCGGCTTCGCCCTGTTCGATCATCTGCTTGAGCAGCACCACGTCGCCGAGGCCGTAGCACAGCCAGGCGTCGGCGGCGTCGCCGTCGCGGCCGGCGCGGCCGGTTTCCTGGTAGTAGCCTTCCAGCGATTTCGGCAGGTCGACATGCGCGACGAAACGCACGTCCGGCTTGTCGATCCCCATGCCGAACGCGATCGTCGCGACGACGATCACGCCGTCCTCGCGGATGAAGCGGCGCTGGTGCTCGGCGCGCACCGCGGCGTCAAGACCGGCGTGGTAGGGCAGTGCCTTGAAGCCGTGGCCGGCGAGGAATTCGGCGGTTTCCTCGACCTTGCGCCGCGACAGGCAGTAGACGATGCCGGCCTCGTCGCGATGGTCCTTGAGGAAGTCGAGCAGCTGCCGGCGACCGTTGTCCTTCTGCACGATCGTGTAGCGGATGTTCGGGCGATCGAACGAACTGACGAACCACTGCGCCTGTTCCAGCTGCAGACGTTCGGCGATCTCGCGCTGGGTCGGCGGGTCGGCGGTGGCGGTGAGCGCGATCCGCGGCACGTCCGGCCAGCGTTCGTGCAGCACGGTCAGTTCGCGGTATTCGGGGCGGAAGTCGTGGCCCCACTGCGAGACGCAGTGCGCTTCGTCGATCGCGAACAGCGCGACCTGCGCACGGTCGAGCAGCGACAGGAACCGCGGCGTGAGCAGGCGTTCCGGCGCGACGTACAGCAGGTCCAGCTCGCCTGCGAGCAGCGCGCGCTCCACGCGCGCGGCCTCAGCGGCGTCGAGCGTGGAGTTGAGGAATTCGGCGCGCACGCCGAGCTGGCGCAGGGCGTCGACCTGGTCCTGCATCAGCGCGATCAGCGGCGACACCACCACGCCGACGCCGTCGCGCAGCAGCGCGGGCACCTGGTAGCACAGCGACTTGCCGCCGCCGGTGGGCATGAGCACGAGGGCGTCGCCGCCGGCCGCGATGTGTTCGACGATGGCCCGCTGCGGCCCGCGGAAGTCTTCGTGGCCGAAGACGCGGCGCAGCAGGTCGGTGGGGGACGCCTGCATCGCACAAGGGTAGCAGGCGCCGGAAATCCGGCGGCCGGTGCCGCTGCGAACGTTTGCAGCATCCGCGCCGCGCCGCGGGTTTGGCGCGAACCCCCGGCTGCCGCGATACTGCACGGGTTTCGCCGTCCGATGCCGTGCCGATGACCCGAACGCTGCAACTCAAAGTCCTCGACCCCCGCTTCGGCGGCGAATGGCCGTTGCCGGCCTACGCCACCGCGGCCAGCGCCGGCATGGACCTGCGCGCCGCGCTGGATGCGCCGCTGGTGCTGGCGCCCGGCGATGCGGCGCTGGTGCCCTCGGGGCTGGCGCTGCACATCGGCGATCCCGGCCTGTGCGCCGTGATCCTGCCGCGCTCGGGACTCGGCCACAAACACGGGATCGTGCTGGGCAACGGCACCGGGCTGATCGATGCCGACTACCAGGGGCCGCTGCTGATCAGCGTCTGGAACCGCGGCCGGGAGGCGTTCGCGATCGCCCCGGGCGACCGGATCGCGCAGCTGGTCATACTTCCCGTGGTGCGCGCGACCTTCGAGGTCGTGGATACTTTCGAGGACAGCGCCCGGGGCGCCGGCGGCTTCGGCCACACCGGCGTGCGCTGATCCATCGCCGACCCTTCCGCCGCTGCCGGCCGCGCGCCGGCGGGCGATCGCCACAGGCCAGAGACCGCATTCGATGAAAGACAGCCTCCGTCAGCAGCTCCTTCCGCTCCGCCCCGGGATGAAACCCCTGGCGGGCCTGTGCGTGGTGCTCGCGCTGTGGTTCGGCTGGACCGGCGTCGCCCAGTTCCTCTACGAATCGCGCGTCACCGATCTCGGCGCGGTGCGCGACAGCGCCGTGCAGCTGACCCACCAGGCGCTGAAGCAGCAGCAGGAGCGGCTGACCAAGGGGCTGGCGGAGGACGATGCACAAACCGCGCTGGCCGCGGGCGACCTGGCCACGGCGGGGAAGGTCATCGGCGCCGGTTGGCCCAACCTCGTCAGGCTGCAGGTGCTGCCGCCGGATCTCGAGGCCGCCTACGGCGAGCTGCCCAAGGGCGGCTACGGCCGGCTGGCCGTGATCGAGACCGCGCTCAACGAGAACCACGTCCGCACCTGGATCACCACCGGCCCCGGCAAGCCGCAGTTGACGGTGGCCGCGCCGGCCAAGACCGGCGGCAAGCTGGTGGGTGCGGTCTACGCGCAGTTGCCGATCACCGAACTCACCGCCGGCCTGGACACCCTCGCCACGGTCGACGACGGCTATCTGGCGCTGCGCCAGGGCACCGTGTCGCTGTGGGAGCGCGGCGAGCAGGTCTACGCCGACGGCGCCGAGCGCATGGCGGTGCAGGTCGGCGACACCGGGCTGCGCGTGGTGGCGGGCACGGCCTCGCCACCGGGCCAGGCGCTGGACCTCGGCCCGGTGCTGTCGCTGATCTTCGCCGTCGGCTGCCTGGGCCTGGCCGTGCTGGCGTGGCGGCTGTCGTCGCTGCGGGAAACGGCCGACGAACCCGGCGAGGTGCAGACGCTGGAAGACGCCGTCGCCAACGCGCCGGAACCGCCGGCCGATGCACCGGTGCTGGAGATCCGCGAAGTGCCGAAGCCCGCGCCGGTGATCGTCGACCGCAGCATCTTCCGCGCCTACGACATCCGCGGCGTGGTCGGGCGCACGCTGGACCGCAACGTCGCCGAGCTGATCGGCCAGTCGATCGGCACCGTGATGCAGGGCCAGAACCTGCGCGAGATCGTGGTCGGCCGCGATGGCCGGCTGTCCGGCCCGGAACTGGTCGAAGGCCTGACCGCCGGCCTGCGCAAGGCCGGCATCGACGTGATCGACATCGGCATGGTGCCGACGCCGGTGACCTACTTCGGTGCCTACCACCTGCGCACCGGCTGCTGCGTGTCGCTGACCGGCAGCCACAACCCGCCGGACTACAACGGCTTCAAGATCGTGATCGGCGGCGAGACGCTCGCCGGTGACGCCATCATCGACCTGCACACGCGCATCGCCGAGCGCAGGCTGCACACCGCCGACGTGCCCGGCCGCCACAGCGAGCGCGACATCAGCGCCGACTACGTCATGCGCATCGCTTCGGACGTGCAGCTGGGTCGCCCGCTGCGCGTGGTGGTGGACGCCGGCAACGGCGTGGCCGGCGAGATCGGCCCGCGCGTGCTGGAAGCCATCGGTGCCGAGGTCGAGGAACTGTACTGCGAGATCGACGGCAACTTCCCGAACCACCATCCGGACCCGAGCGAGCCGCACAACCTCGTCGACCTGATCAACATGGTCCAGCGCCGTGGCGCGGACCTCGGCATCGCCTTCGACGGCGACGGCGACCGCCTGGGCGTGGTCACCCGCGACGGTGAGAACATCTACGCCGACCGCCTGCTGATGCTGTTCGCGGCGGATGTGCTGGAGCGCAACCCGGGCGCGATGATCGTCTACGACGTGAAGTGCACCGGCCGCCTCGCCTCGCACATCCTGCGCCACGGCGGCAGCCCGCTGATGTGGAAGACCGGGCATTCGCTGATCAAGGCCAAGATGCGCGAGACCGGCGCCGAACTGGCCGGCGAGATGAGCGGCCACTTCTTCTTCGCCGAGCGCTGGTACGGCTTCGACGACGGCATCTACTCCGCGGCGCGGCTGCTGGAGATCCTCGCCACCGCGGCGGAGGAGCCCGACGTGGTCCTGCGCGCGCTGCCCAAGGGCGTGTCCACGCCCGAGATCAAGGTCGACGCGCCCGACGGCGATCCGCACACGTTCGTCGAGCGCTTCCGCGAGGGTGCGTTCTTCGAGGGCGGGCGGATGTCGACCATCGACGGCCTGCGCGTGGACTGGCCGGACGGCTGGGGCCTGGTGCGCGCCTCCAACACCACGCCGGTGCTGGTGCTGCGCTTCGACGCCGACAGCGAACAGGCGCTGGCGCGCATCCAGGGCGTGTTCCGCGCGCGCCTGCTGGAACTGGCGCCGACGCTGCCGTTGCCGTTCTGAGCGGACAGCGGCACGCCGGGTCGCGCATCGGCGCGGCCCGGAGACGGTTCGTCGGACGGCGGATCGACGGGGCGGATCGACCGGAAGCAGGGCGGGCGCCGGATGCGCCCCGGCGGCGTCAGCCGCCCGGCGCGGCCGGCGATGCCAGCGCGGTGCCGCCGGTCTGGCCCTTGAGCGTGCGGTAACGCGACAGCGCTTCCTGCAGCTCGGTGCCCAGCGCCTGGCGTTCGGCTTGCTGGCGGATCTTCAGCGCGCGCAGGGCGAGCAGTTCGGCATGCTGGGTGTGGATCTTCTCGCGCAGGACCTTGCCGACCGGCTTGGACTGCAGTTCCAGCTCGTTCGCCTGGCGGAGCAGGCTGATCAGGCTGCGGTGCAGGTTGACCAGCGCCAGCTCGGAGCCCTTCAGCGATTCCTCGATCAAGTCGACCCGGTTCTGGAAGGCGCGCTGCAGGTCGGCCTCGGTCTGGTAGGACATCACCATCGCCATCTCGCGGCGCGCCTGGTCCTCGCGGGCCTTCTGTGCCATTTCCTCGGCCGCCGCCTGCACGCGTTCCTCGGCGGTCAGCGCGCGGCTGACGCGGTTCACGGTATTGCCGGTGTGGGTATCGAACTCGGTGCGGGCGCGACCCGCGGCGGAGGCCGGGAAAGCGTCGCCGCAGACATGCTTGCCGCCTTCCTCCCAGCAGTACAGCTTGGGCTTGGGCGCGTTGGCGTCCTGTGCGGGCAGCACGGCCGGTGCGGCGAGCGCGAGCGCGAGCAGGCCCAGCGGCAGGCGGGCCGGAACGCGACGGCGATGGCGTGGTGTGGTCATGTCGTCCCCGTTCCCCCGACGGACGCATCGGTCTGCGACGTGGCGCGGCCGTACCGGGCCCGATAGGCCTCCAGGCGCGCGCGCTGGTCCTGAAGTTCGGCGGTTTCGCCGGCGAATGCAAGCAGATCGTCCAGTCCTGCGACCGCGATCACGGGAATGCCGCTCTCCGCCGTCACCGCCTCGGCTGCCGACAGACCGCCGCCATCGGGGGCGATCTCCTGGCGATCGAGCGCGATCACGATGCCTGCCGGTATCCCGCCGGCCTCGCGGATCAGGCCCAGCGCCTCGCGGATGGCGGTGCCGGCGGTGATCACGTCGTCGACGATCAGCACCCGGCGGCCGGCCAGCGGCGCGCCGATCAGCATCCCGCCCTCGCCGTGGGCCTTGGCTTCCTTGCGGTTGAATGCCAGCGGCAGGTCGCGGCCGCGGCCGGCGAAGGCGCAGGCCAGCGCGGTCGCCAGCGGGATGCCCTTGTAGGCCGGGCCGAACAGCAGGTCGAAGTCCACGCCCGCGGCGTCGACGGCGTCGGCGTAGCAGGCGGCCAGCCCGGCGAGTGCGGCGCCGGAGTCGAACCGGCCGGCGTTGAAGAAGTAGGGGCTCTCGCGGCCGGACTTCAGGGTGAAGGTGCCGAAGCGCAGCGCCTCGGCGCGCAGGGCCAGTTGCAGGAAGCGGGAGCGGTGGTCGGTCACGGCGGAGGCGCGCGTCGGAACCGCGCGTCGGTGGCATCGGGGCGTTCATCGTAATCCCGGCGCCGTCGAAATGCCCGCCCGGCCTGCGCGGATGCCAACCGGGGCGCGATCGGATAGGCTGCGTGACTGGCATCACTGTCGGCGGCCCCGCACCGCGCGCTGCACGACGCCCTCGTCCGCCCCCTTCCGGACCTCTCCCGCTCCATGCGCATCATCAGCTTCAACGCGAACGGCCTGCGCTCCGCGGCCACCAAGGGCTTCTTCGACTGGTTCCGCGGGCAGGACGCCGACGTCCTCTGCGTGCAGGAAACCAAGGCCCAGGAACACCAGCTCGCCGCCCCCGAACTCCGGCCCGACGGCTACCGCGCCTTCTTCAAGGACGCGATCACCAAGAAGGGCTACAGCGGCGTCGGCATCTACGCCCGCCGCCCGCCGGACGAAGTGCGCACCTCGCTGGGCTGGGCGCCGTTCGACGACGAGGGCCGCTACATCGAGGCCCGCTTCGGCAACCTCAGCGTGGTCTCGTTCTACATCCCGTCAGGCACGTCCGGCGACGAGCGCCAGGCGTTCAAGTACGAGGTGATGCGCTGGCTGAAGCCGATCATGGACGAGTGGCTGCGCAGCGGCCGCGACTACGTCCTGTGTGGCGACTGGAACATCGTCCGCGCCCGCAACGACATCAGGAACTGGACCTCGAACCAGAAGAATTCCGGCTGCCTGCCAGATGAGCGCGCCTGGCTCAACGGCCAGATCGCCGACGCCTGCGGCGACGGCACCACGCCGCCCGCGCACGGCTGGCTGGACAGCTACCGCGTGCTCAAGCCCGAAGGCACCGACTACACGTGGTGGTCGCAGCGCGGCGCCGCGCGCGCCAACGACGTGGGCTGGCGCATCGACTACCAGTTCATCACGCCGGGCCTGCGCGACCGGGTAACGGCCTGCGCGATCCACAAGGACCCGCGCTTCTCCGATCACGCGCCCTACGTGGTGGATTACGCCGTCGGTGATGACGCCGCCGCGAAAACCGGTGCGAACCCCGGCGCGAAGAAGGCGGGCGCCCGATGAGCGCGACCGTGGCCGCGAAGCGCACCTACGGCTGGCGTGACGTGCTGCGTGCGCTGCGCCAGCGGAAGGTCCTGGCGATGCTGATGCTCGGATTCTCCTCGGGCCTGCCGCTGTACCTCGTCGGCAACACCATGGGCTACTGGATGCGCGACGGCGGCAGCGAACTGTCGGCGATCGGCTTCCTGTCGTGGGTGGGACTGGCCTACACGCTGAAGTTCCTGTGGGCGCCGGTCATCGACAAGACCGACGTCCCGGTGCTGGGCAGGCTGGGACATCGCCGCGGGTGGATCCTGGCGTCGCAGATGGTGATTGCGGCCGGACTGGTTGGCATGGCCGTGCTGCAGCCCGAGGGCGGGCTGGTGGTGTTCGGGGCGATGGCGCTGGTCGCGGCGTTCGCCTCGGCCACGCAGGACATCGTGATCGACGCGTGGCGGATCGAGATCTCGGACAGCGGCGAGGAAATGGGCCTGCTCAGTGCCGGCTCGCAGTTGGGTTACCGCACCGCGCTGCTGGTCACCGACGCGCTGATCCTGATCCTGGCCGCCCACATCGGCTGGTCGCTGTCGTACTGGGTGATGGCGCTGTTGATGGGGATCGGCGTGCTGGCCGTGTTCCTGGCGAGCGAGCCGGTCGGCAAGCGCGCGGCGGCAACGGCGACGGCGACGCTGTGGACCGCGCGCGGGCTGTTCGATGCGGTGATCGGCCCCTTCGTCTCGTTCTTCCGCACCCACGGCAAATGGGCGCTGCTGATGCTGCTGGCGATCAGCCTGTACCGGTTGCCGGACTTCGTGCTCGGCCCGATGGCCAATCCCTTCTACAAGGACCTCGGGCTGACCAAGGAGATGGTCGGCGAGGTGCGCGCGACCGCAGGGCTGGTCGCGTCGCTGGTCGGCATCGCGGCGGGCGGCCTGTCTGCGGTGCGGTTCGGCCTGATCCCGACGCTGCTGGCGGGGGCGATCCTCGGCCCGGGCTCCAATGTCGCGTTCGCGTGGCTGGCGCACCAGGACCCGACGATGGCCAACTTCACCATCGCGATGGTCATCGACAACGTCTCCACCGGGTTCGCGGGCACCGCGCTCGTGGCCTACATGTCCAGCCTGACCAGCGCCGGCTACACCGCGACGCAGTACGCGCTGCTCAGTTCGTTCTATGCGCTGCTGGGCAAGGTGCTCAAGGGCTTCTCCGGTGTCGCAGTCGAGCAGCTCGAAGCCGGGCGGACGCTGCTCGACGCCTATGCGCTGTTCTTCACCGGGACCGCGCTCGCCGGGATCCCGGCCTTGCTGCTGTGCCTGGTGCTGGTCGCCCGCAAGCCGGCGCCCGCGTCGCAGCCGGTGACCGGATGAGGCGATGACCGACCTCGTCCTCCGCGACATCGAGCCGCAGCTGGCGGCGCGCATCCGCAAGGTCGCCGAGACCAACGGCTGGACGCTGCACCAGACGATCCTGCACCTGATCGAGCGCGGGCTGTTCGCCAGCGAGGGCGGCGCGCTGCGGTTCGACAGTTCGGAGACCGACGTGATGCAGTCGGTGATCGCGGCGCTGGAGACGGTGCCGAACGATCCGGGCTTCTCGCTGATCGGCCGCACCGCGGCGCCCGTCGAGGAGCCGCGGCCGGTTGCCGGTCGCATCGACCGCGACGAGATCGAACGCTTCCTCGACAGCGTGCCGAAGGGCAACGCGCTGGGGCGCGTCGACTGACGTCATTCGGCGTCGCGTGTCAGGCGTCGAGTTCAGGGCAGGTGGATCGCGCCCAGCACCCGCGGGCCACGCGCGCCGGTGACGCCGGGCAGGTTGCCGGGTCGCCCCAGCACCGTCTGCCGCGCCAGCCAGGCGAAGCCCAGGGCCTCGACGTGATCCGGATCGAGCCCGTGCGCGGCCGTGGATTCGACCGTCGCGCCGGGCAGGGCGTCCGCCAGCGCCTGCATCAGCACCGGGTTGTGCACGCCGCCGCCGCAGGCGATCACGCGCGCGGCTGCGGGCAGGGTGGCGCGCAGCGCGTCGGCGACCGTGCGCACGGTGAGTGCGAGCAGCGTCGCCTGCACGTCCGCGGGCGATTCGGTGCCGGCGCGGCGGGCATCGACCCAGCCGAGGTGGAACTGGTCGCGGCCGGTCGATTTCGGCGGCGGCAGCGCGAACCACGGATCGTCCAGCAGCCGGTCGAGCAGCGCGGCATCGACATGGCCGCTGGCGGCGAACGCGCCGCCGCGATCGAAGTCTTCGCCGACGTGGCGCAGGCACCACGCGTCCATCAGCCCGTTCGCCGGGCCGGTGTCGAAGCCGCGGACGCCCGCGGCGTCGCCGGCCGGCAGCAGGGTGAGGTTGGCGATGCCGCCGAGGTTCAGCACCGCGCGATCCTCGTCCGCCGAGGACAGCAGCGCGGCGTGCAGCGCCGGCAGCAGCGGCGCGCCATGGCCGCCCGCGGCAACGTCGCGACGACGGAAGTCGGCGACGGTGCGTACGCCGGTGCGTTCGACGATCCGGCTGGCGTCGCCCAGTTGCAGGGTGAAGGCGTGCGGGCCATGCGGCCGGTGGCGCAGGGTCTGCCCGTGCGAGCCGATCGCGCCGATTTCGCGCCGGTCGACGCCGCTGTCGCGGATCGCGGCCTCGGCGGCCTCGGCGAACGCCGCGCCGATGCGTGCATCGAGTTCGCCGATCTCGTCCAGGGTCAGCGAAGGCGCGTGCTGGCCGAGGTCGACGATGCGTTCGCGCAGCGCCGGGTCCCAGGCACAGGTGCGGCCGAAGAGCGGCTCCGCGCGTGGTGGCGCGCCGTCGGCGGCGTCGTGGAAGCGGGCGAGGGCGACATCGATCCCGTCGGCGCTGGTGCCGGAGATCATGCCGAGGTACAGCGCGGAAGCGGGGTCGGTCATCGCGCCATGATCGGCGATGGCGCCACGCGCGCCAATGGCATGCGGCTTACGCTGGCAACGGCGCCGGCGGGCAGGCATGCATGTGCGGGCCGGGGCGGCCGTCGCGCCAGTAGCGCCACAGTTCCGGCAGCAGGGCGACGGTGGCGTCGACCACGCGGTCCGGTACGGGCGCGCGCCGTCCGAGCAAGCGCAGCGGCCAGGCCACATCGCCGCGGAACCATGCCGCGCTGGTCGGCCCTGGACGTGGCTGCAGCCGGCCGCTGTCGGGCAGCCAGCCGGCGAACACCGCGTCCGGCGCGAACTGTCGTTCGCCGACCCGCAAGCCGTCGGCCGGGCAGGTGGCGTAGTTCACGACGTAGCGCGGTCGGTCGTGGTGGTCCCACTGGACTTCCAGCAGGTGCACGACCGCGGCGGCGGGGCGGTTGAAGCGCAGGGTGCCGTCGGCCTCCGCCAGCGGCAGGAAATCCTCGGCGATCAGCGCCGGGACCAGACGCGACCGCACCGCCTTGCGCAGTGCGGTCGCGGACATGGCATCAGCCCTTCTTCGGCTTCGCCGCGGGCTTGCCGGTCGCCAGCGCCGAGGCCAGCGCCTGCTGCGGCGGCTCCATCGAGCGCGGGAACACGATGTTCTCGACCGTGCGGATCTTGGTCATCGCTCGCAGGGTCTCGTTGCGGAAGCTGGCCAGTTCGGCGCCGCGCAGCGGCTCCGGCGGCGGCATCGTGATCGACAGCGGGTTGCGGTGCACGCCGTTGATGCGGAATTCGTAGTGCAGGTGCGGGCCGGTGGCGAGGCCGGTCATGCCGACGTAGCCGATGGTCGTGCCCTGGCCCACGGCCTGGCCCTGGCGGATGTTGCCGAAGCGCGACATGTGCCCGTACAGCGTGGTGTAGCCGTGGCCGTGGTCGAGGATGACCACGCGGCCGTAGCCGTTCTGCCAGCCCATGAACTTCACGCGCGCGTCGCCGGCGGCCTGGATCGGCGTGCCGGTGCCCGCGGCGTAGTCCACGCCCTTGTGCATGCGCATGCGACCCAGCACCGGGTGGTAGCGGTTGCCGAAGCTCGAGCTCAGCCGCGCGTACGGGATCGGCATGCGGATGAAGGCGCGCTTCAGCGGGCGGCCGTCGGAGGTGAAGTATTCCGGCTTGCCGTTGCGGTTGTGCAGGAAGGCGGTGTGCAGCTTGCCGTCGACGGTGAAGGCGGCGGCGAGGATCGCGCCGGTGCGTTCCAGCTCGCCGTCGACCCACATCTGGTCGACCACGACGCTGAAGCGGTCGTCGGCATCGAGGTCGGAGTCGAAGTCGATGTCGTACTTGAACATCTCGTCGGTCAGCTGGTCCAGGTGCGCCCCGGACAGCCCGAGCTGGCGCGCGGAGCGGAACAGCGAGCGCCCGACCTTGCCGCTGAGCACGACCGTGCGCACGTCGACGTCGCGCTTGACCAGGGTTTCCTTGATGGCCTTGCCGGTGAGGTCCAGCTGCACGCGCTGGCCGTCGGCGCGCACGAAGCGGATCGCGCGCAGCTTGCCGTTGACCGGCAGGTCGACCGACAACTGGGTCTGCGGCGTGATCTGGCCGATCGCGTCCTTCACGCCGGGATGCGCTAGCACGCGGTCGAGGTCGGCCTTGGGGATGCCCAGGGTCGCGAACATGTGCTTGAGCGAGGCGCCGCGACGCACGGTCACGGTATGCCAGCTGTCGCCGAAGGTGCCGGTGGCGCGGCTGAGCGACAGCGGCGGCAGCTTCAGCGACAGGGTCTGGATCGGGGTGCTGCCCGGCGGCTGCAGCATGCTGGAGAAGCCGGGGACGAGCGTGCCCAGCAGCGCCACCATGCTGGCGACGAGGCTGACCTGCGCCCACTGGCGGCGGGTCCAGCGGCCGCGGAACGGCGGCGCGGCATCGGACGGGGTTTGCCGGGCATCCTGCTCGGTGGCGAGGTGCAGGTTGCGCGAGCGGATGAGGCGGTTGCGCAACGCGCGATTCGACGGAGTCGACATCGAACGGATTCCCCCAGACGGGACGGCCAAGGCAGTACCATAAGTTAGTCGAAAAGAGTGCGTCAAATCCTTGACTGGATTGGTTTTTTGGGATGATGCGCTTAACCTCGATTTAACTCCGGGTTCAGCTTCCGGCGCCGGGCCGCTACAGTGCGTGCCCCGGATGTCCGCCGCGGAAGCGTGCGGGTTGCCCGACGTTCCCGCGCCATCCGTGTCGTTTCCCTGCGCTTCGTTCCACCTCGTTCCGTCTCCCCGCCCCCCTGACCGTCCGGCCCGCCCATGTCCAGCCCTGCCTTCGATCCTGCCGCCCTCGACCTCATCGCCCGCGGCGCCGACGAAATCCTCAAGCGCGAGGAGCTGGAGGCCCGCCTCAAGCTCGGCCGCCCGCTGCGGGTGAAGGCCGGCTTCGACCCGACCGCGCCGGACCTGCACCTCGGCCACACCGTGCTGCTGAACAAGATGCGGCAGTTCCAGGACCTCGGCCACCAGGTGATCTTCCTGATCGGCGACTTCACCGGGATGATCGGCGACCCCACCGGCAAGAACGTCACCCGCAAGCCGCTGACCCGCGAGGACGTGCTGGCGAACGCGGAAACCTACGCCGAGCAGGTGTTCAAGGTGCTCGACAAGGACCGCACCGAAGTGCGGTTCAACAGCGAGTGGTTCGGGAAGATGACCGCCGCCGACATGATCCGCCTCGCCGCGCAGCACACGGTGGCGCGCATGCTCGAGCGCGACGACTTCGCCAAGCGCTACGCGGCGCAGCAGTCGATCGCGATCCACGAATTCCTCTACCCGCTGGTGCAGGGCTACGATTCGGTGGCGCTGGAAGCCGACGTCGAACTGGGCGGCACCGACCAGAAGTTCAACCTGCTGATGGGCCGCGGCTTGCAGGAAGCGCACGGCCAGAAGCCGCAGATCGTGCTGACCATGCCGCTGCTGGAAGGCCTGGACGGCGTGAACAAGATGTCGAAGTCGCTGGGCAACTACATCGGCATCGCCGAGCCGGCGATCGACATCGTCAACAAGACCATGAAGATCGGCGACGAGCTGATGTGGCGCTGGATCGACCTGCTGAGCTTCGAGATCGGCATCGCCGAGGCGACGCGGCTGAAGGCGGACGTCGCCGGTGGCGTGCTGAACCCGCGCGACGTGAAGCTGCGCCTCGCCCGCGAGCTGGCCGCGCGCTTCCACGATACGGCTGCCGCCGAGACCGCCATCGCCGGCTGGCATGCCGCGGTGACCGGGCAGGGCGATACCTCGCTGCTGCCGCTGCACGAGGTGCGGATTCCTGCGGAAGGGCTGCGCATCGCCGCGCTGCTGACCGCGGCCGGCATCACCCCGAGCAATGCCGAAGCCGGCCGCAAGCTCAAGGAGCGCGCGGTGAAGGTCGACGGCGCCGTGGTCGAGGACCCCGCTACTGTCTTCGCGCCCGGCTTCGAGGGCGTACTGCAGGTCGGCAAGCGCAACTTCGCGCGGGTGCGGCTGGTCGCGGGCTGAGCCCGGACGCCGCACCCGGCCGCGGCGCTACATCAGCATCTTCACCTGCTGCTGCGGGACCGGCGCATCCGCCTGCGCCAGCATCGCCTGTTGCAGCAGTTGCGTGTTCTGCTGCGCGGGCTGTTGCGCCGCCTGCGCGATCTCGATCACCGCGTGGCGCGATTCCGGCGCGCCCGGGTCCTGCCCCTGCACCGCGATCAGCTTGTCGCCGTGGGTGCTCATCAGCACCTGGTCGATGCGGTCGAAGCCGTCGTGTTTGGCCTGGAGTGCCAGCGCCGCGGCGACGTTCTCGAAGCGCACGCGGTCGCCCAGGTCGCCGGCGCCGCTGACCAGGCCCAGTGCGTCGCGGGCTTGGGTCAGCAGCGCGGGTTCCACCACCACCGGCTGCGGCACCTGCATCGGCGCCTGCGCCCGGTTCGGGATCGGATCGTCGGGATTGCGCTCGCTGAACGCGGAGCGGAAAAGGTGGGACACGCTCTGCCCGAACGTGCTGGGCAGCACGCCCTGCTCGCGCAGCAGCCGCGTCGCCTGATCGCTGTCGCGCACCGCGTTCCGGGTGAGGTCGACGCTGTCGTCGATTTGCGCGCGGCGCGGGTCGTTGGCGGGCGCGCCGATGTCGTCCAGTGCCTTGTGTCCGGCGAAGCTGTCGACCGTGCGCAGCAGGCCGTCGGGCGGGAATCGCATCACCGCCGGGTTGGTGCCGAGCGCGGCGAAATCGATCCTGTAGGCGTTGTCCACCGGCACGTAGCCGGGCGTGCGGCCGACGTAGAAGTCGCGCTGGTGCTCGAAGCTGGCCGTGCGCGTGATGTCCGCCTCCGAGTGCTGGATGACCTTCCACGCGGTCTGGATCGCCTGGTGGCGGTAGTCGAGCAGGCCGTTCTCGCCGAACGACCCGGGGAACTTGTCGGCGTAATGGTGCTTCATCGCCTCCACGTTCTGCGGCGTGAACGCGAGCGTGCCGTCCTCGGCGCGGGTCAGGCCGGCCTTCATCTGGTACGTCTCGTTCGGTGACACCCCACGGCGTTCGATGAAGTCGCCCATACGCCCGGGCAACGCTTCGTACAGGTCCTGCGGCGTCGGCACCGCGCCGTGGTTCTTGCGCGCGACGTACGACACCAGCGCGTTGAAGCCGCCGATGTGCGCCTGCGCCTCCTCGGCGCGTACGCCTTCGACGTAATGCGCGACGGCCTGGGTGTAGTCGCGCGGCGCACCGTGCGGCGAGGGCTGCACCCGCGGATCCGGATCGTCCGCATTCAGCCGGGGCGGGACGTGCGGCGCCTGCACCGCGTCGATGTCCTGCTTCAGCCGGGTCATGTACGGCTGTTCGGGCTGCGCGCGCAGGCTCAGCGCGTGCTGCGTCTCGTGGCCCAGCACGAACACCATCTCCGCGCTGTTGCGGTAGGCGCCGCGCGGGATGTCGACCAGGCCGGTCTGGCTGTTGTAGGAGCCGCCCGCGCCGGCCAGTTCGGCCTTGTCGAAGGAGAAACCGCGCATGTCGCCGCGGGCGAGGGCCAGTTCGATGTTGGCCTTCAGCGCGGGCGAGGAGTCGATCACCGCGGACAACGTTTCGCGGCCGTAGAACCGGCGGTCGTCGACGTCGGTGACGGTGAGCTGGTAGCCGGCGAGTGCCTGCTTAAGCGAGGGCATGGTCGGCCTCCGTGCGATCGTTGCCGGCGACGTCCGTCGCCTCCGCCTGGATCAGCATGCGGGCGACGCAGAGGTGGTCCGGGTGCTGCGCGTTCTCGCTGCGCACGTCCACGTCGACCGCGATCGGGCCGCGGCGGAAGCGGACGCCGGAGAAGGCGTCGCGCGGGCCGACCAGCGGCGTGCCGACGTAGCCGGCGGCGGTCAGCGCCGCGGACACCTCGGCGAAATCCAGCCCGCAGACTGCGGACCAGTCGTCGTGCGCGCCGGTCTGATCGTCGAACGAGAACAGCAGCCGTGGCGGCGCATCGTCGCGTTCGCGGTCGGGCAGGGCACCGAGATTGCAGATCCAGCGTGCATCGAGCACGCGTCCGCAGCCGAAACGACGGGCGTCCTGCGGGTGGTAGCCCACCGGCAGGCCGAAGTGGCGCTCGATGGCCGCTGGCGACAGGTCGTCGGGTGCGTGCAGGTGCGTGATCAGGCGCACGGCGCGTTGGCCGAGGTCGCGACTGAGGGTGAAGGTGTCGTCCATGCGGTCTCCTGGGATCGGGCGCGGTGCCATGAGGGCGTGCGCGCCACGCTACATGATCGGGAAATGCGACTTGTCCGGGCCCGGCTGTGCTTGCGCGGGTGTCGCGACCCCGACGTGCTGTTGCAGCGCTTCGACCGGCATCGGCTGCGACTGTTTCGCCGCCGGCCCGTCCTGGTGCGCGACCAGTGCCGGTGTGCCCTGGCCCTGTCCAACCAATTCCAGCCGCGTGATCGCGGTGAGGCCGTCGCGCACCGCCTGCGACGCGATCTCGCGGGCCGCCTCGCTGGCATGGCCCGGGTCCTGCAGCTTCAGCGCCTCGCGATGCGGCTCCAGCGCAGCGAGCGCCTGCGCATACGGCGTGGGCGGCGGGACGGACGACGACGCGACCGAAGGCAATGCCGACGACAGCGGCAATGCCGACGACGAGGCCGGCAGGGCGGAGGGCGGCACCGCCTGTAGGGGCAGCGAAGTTTGCAGGGCCACGGTGCGGCCGCTGACGGCGAATTCCAGTTCGTGGCCGCTGCCGATCACGCTCACCAGCTTGCCGCCGTCGCCGACCTTGACGTTCTCCACCCGTTCGACTCCGGCGTCATAGGCCTGGCGCGCGATTTCCACGGACACCGCCATGCGGTTCAGTCCGAACAGCCTGCTCGTGCCCAGCGGGCCGGCGATGTCCTGCACCAGAGTCTCGTGCCCCGCCAAGGCGCGGGGCCCCGATGGTTCGTGCGACGAAGCGGCGACGGAGGCCTGGGGCACGTACTTCGCCCGTTCGTCGTGCGCCGCGTCCATGCCCGAGCGCACGGGGGCGTCCACGTCCGAAGGCCCGCGATAGTCCTTGGAATGGGCGAAACCGCCATGGTCCAGCGCATCGTGCAGGTGCTTCGTGCGGGGCTCGGGCATGCCGTCCAGCGCGGTGTTGGTGTAGCCGCCCAGATAGATCGCCGCGTTGTCGCGGGCCTTGGCATAGAAGCCGCTTTCGGCGAGGGTGCAACCGTTGTCGCGATGCCGGTGCACGGCATCCGCATTCACCAGTCCGCCGTCGACCAGGTGGCGCTGGATCATGTCCGACAGGTTCATGCCGTACTTCGGCGTCACCGCGTTGCCGTTGTCCATGATGTGGACGTCGGTGATCTCGGCCTTCGAGCCGACCTTCGCCACGAATTCGGCGAGCGGGACCTTGTAGTCGGCGAAGGTGTCGAGCGCGCCGCTGTAGACGTGCGTCAGCGCCAGCTTGTCGCCGGTGCGGATCGCCACGGCGACGCAGCCGGACAGACCGTCGGTCATCAGCTCGGCATTGGCCGCGGCGCGGCGATCGACGATCGCCCATTCGTCCAGGCTCACCTTGATGGTGGTCGTCTCCGCGGACGGCGACTTCGACTGCGGAAAGTGCTCGGCCATCTTCGTTGTCCCTGTCGTGGGCCCTGCACGGGCCTGTCCATGACCGGACGGCTGCGATGCGCGTCCGGAATCGTTATCCTCGGCAGCACAAACGCGAAACGCTCTCTTGCACGGACATCCGGGAACGCTTCATGCCCGGTGCCGTGCGTCGTCGTTCCGTCGCGGTCTGCCGCGGTTCCGCCCGGGCTCCGGGCATCGCCCAGGATCCCCCGATGTCCTTCCGTTCCCTTTCCGTCCTCACGCTGCTCATGACCCTCTCCCTGTCCACGTCCGCCGCCGATCTGCCCGCTCCGCCCGATGCCGCGAAGCATCCCCATCAGGTCAAGGCGCCACACGGCGCGGTCCGCGAGGACGACTACTACTGGCTGCGCGACGACAAGCGCAAGGACAAGGCGGTGCTGGCCTACCTCAAGGCCGAGAACGCCTACGCCGACAAGGTGATGGCGCCGCTGAAGCCGCTGGAGGACGCGTTGTACGGCGAGATCGTCGGGCGGATCCAGCAGGACGACGACTCGGTGCCGTACCGCGAGCGCGGCTGGTGGTACTACAGCCGCTTCACCAGCGGCCAGGACTATCCGGTCTACCTGCGCGCGAAGGCCGCCGCCGACGGCAGCCGTAGTACAGACGAGCACGTGTTGCTCGATGTCAACGCGATGGCGAAGGGCAAGGACTACTTCAGCGTCGGCGACTGGGAAGTCAGCCAGGACAACCGCCTGCTGGCCTGGGCCGAGGACACCAATGGCCGCCGCCAGTACACGATCCGCTTCAAGGACCTCGACACCGGCGAGATCTTCGCCGACGCCATCCACGGCGTGTCGCCCGACCTCGTGTGGGCCGACGACAACCGCACGCTGTTCTACGTCGAGAACGATCCCGAAACCCTGCTCACCGTGCGCGTGAAGAAGCACGTGCTGGGCACGCCGGCGAAGGACGATCCGGTCGTCTACGAAGAGCACGACGACAGCTTCTATATGGGCATCGGTCGCACCCGCGACGACGCCTACCTGTGCATCGGCGTGGAGAGCACCGTCTCCAGCGAAGTGCGCTGTGCGCCAGCGTCGAACCCCGAAAATTTCGTCGTGCTGGCCCCGCGCGAACGCGACGTGGAATACGACGCCGATCATTTCGGCGGCCGCTGGGTGATCCACACCAACGCGCCCGACGCGCAGGGGCGGCCGGCGCCGAACTACAAGCTGATGACCGCGCCCGACGGCGCGACCTCGCGCGACGCGTGGCAGGAATGGGTGCCGCACCGCGACGACGTGTTCATCGACGGCTACGAGCTGTTCGACGGTTTCACCGCCATCGAGGAGCGTTCCGAAGGTTTGCAGCGCATCCGCCTGCTGCGCGCCGGCGGCGAGGAGTTCGTGAAGGCCGACGAGCCGGCCTACGCGATGGAACTCGAGACCAACGCCGAGCCCGACACCGAGTGGCTGCGTTACGACTACACCTCGATGACCACGCCGGACACCACCTACGAACTCAACGTGCGCACCGGCGAGCGCCGCCTGCTCAAGCGCCAGCCGGTGATCGGCTACGACCCGGCGCAGTACGTCACCGAGCGCGTGTGGGCGCCGGCCCGCGACGGCACGAAGATCCCGGTGTCGCTGGTGTATCGCAAGGGCTTCAAGCGCGACGGCACTGCCGCGATGCTGCAGTACGCCTACGGCAGCTACGGCCTGACCAGCGACCCCGAGTTCAGCCTCACTGCGGTCAGCCTGCTCGATCGCGGCATGGTCTACGCCATCGCCCACATCCGCGGCGGCCAGGAGATGGGCCGCAAGTGGTACGACGACGGCAAGCTGATGCACAAGATGAACACCTTCACCGACTTCATCGACGTCACCGACTACCTGGTGCGCGAAGGCTACGCGGCGAAGGACCGCGTCGCCGGCTACGGTGGCAGCGCCGGCGGCCTGCTGATGGGGGCGGTGTCGAACCTCGCGCCGGAGAAATACCGCGTGATGCTGTCGCAGGTGCCGTTCGTCGACGTGGTCACCACGATGCTCGACCCGACCATCCCGCTGACCACCAACGAATACGACGAGTGGGGCAATCCGGAAGAACAGGCGGCCTACGACTACATGCTGACCTACTCGCCGTACGACAACCTGCGCGCGCAGGCCTACCCGGCGATGTTCGTCGGCACCGGCCTGTGGGACTCGCAGGTGCAGTACTGGGAGCCGGCGAAGTACGTCGCCCGCCTGCGCGACCTGAATACGTCCGATCGCCCGGTGGTGTTCCGCACGAACATGGACGCCGGCCACGGCGGCAAGTCGGGCCGCTTCCGCCGCTACCGCGAGCAGGCGCAGATGTATGCGTTCCTGCTGGACCAGCTGGGGGCGACTGCGCGCGTCGAGTGATCGCGATCGGGAGGTCCGAATGCGCCGTCATCCCGGCGGTTTTCAACAGCCGAATGGCTGGTCACGCCGGGATCCAGCGCTGAAGGCTTTGCCGTTGTTCTGATGTTCCGATCGCTGCCTCGAGCAGGCCGTCCCGGAGCCCGGCGCATTCCGTCCGGCCCGCGCCGCGGCTACACTGCGCCCATGAACCGACGCCTCGTTTCCGCTTCCGTCCTCCTCGCGCTCGCGCTGTCGCTGTCGGGCTGCGGCAACAAGGGGCCGCTGGTGCTGCCCGACGCGCCCGGTCAGGAGACCGCGGCACCGCCCGCCGCCGAGCCGGCATCGGCAGCCGCGACGCCTGCGGACGCTGCGCCCGCGACGCCCGCCGCCACGGACGGCAACGCCACCCCGCCGTCGCGCTGAGCCATGTCCGGGCCGGGC
This sequence comes from Lysobacter sp. DMC104, assembly GCF_056313665.1. Lineage (NCBI taxonomy): Bacteria > Pseudomonadati > Pseudomonadota > Gammaproteobacteria > Lysobacterales > Lysobacteraceae > Lysobacter > Lysobacter sp. DMC104. Next base: position 66,177 of record NZ_JBQUZW010000016.1, read on the forward strand.
GCGCCCCTGCGATTCACCAAGATGCACGGTGCCGGCAACGACTTCGTCGTGCTGGACTTGCGGCCGCACGCCGGCCGTTCCGCGCCGGTGATGCCCGACGCCGCGCTCTGCCGCGCGCTGGCCGATCGCCATGTCGGCGTCGGCTGCGACCAGATCCTGACCATCGAACCCCCGCGCACGCCCGGCGCCGCCGCGGCCTACGGCATCCGCAACGCCGACGGCTCGGCCGCGGGCCAATGCGGCAACGGCGCGCGCTGCGTCGCCGCCTGGGTGCTGCGCGACAGCGTGCAGGTCGATCCCGAACGATGCCTCGTCGATCATTTCGTGCTCGACAGCCCTGCCGGCGCGCATCCGGTCGACGTCCTCGACCAGCACCACTACCGCATCGGCATGGGCCGGCCCGAGTTCGCGCCGGCGCGCATCCCGCTGCTGGGCTTCGATGACGTGCGCGACGCGTATCCGCTGGTGTTCGGCGGCGAGATCGTCGAACTCGGCGCGGTGTCGATGGGCAATCCGCACGCGGTGATCGAGGTCGATGATGTCGATGCCGCACCGGTCGCGAGCTTCGGCCCCGCGGTGCAGGCGCATGCGGCCTTCCCCGATTCGGTCAACGTCGGCTTCGCGCAGGTGGTCGCGCGCGACCGCATCCGCCTGCGCGTGTACGAGCGCGGCGTGGGCGAGACGCTGGCCTGCGGCAGCGGCGCCTGCGCGGCCGCCGCGGTGCTGATGCGGCGCGGTCGCGTCGATCGCGAGATCGCGGTCGAACTGCCCGGCGGCACGCTGCGCATCGCCTGGCCCGACGACGCTGCGCCGATGACGATGTCCGGCCCGGCGACGTTCGTGTTCGAGGGCGAGTGGCGGGCATGAGCGGCACGCACGATGGCGTGCATCCGAACGAAGCACACGAACAGCAGGCACGGGAGCCGGCCATGCACGACAAAGAGAAGATCGGCGCGCACGAGATCGCGGCCTGGCTGCGGCGCCATCCGAATTTCCTCCAGCAGTTCCCCGATCTCGCACTCACGCTCGTGGTGCCGCGCGAGCAGGGACCGGCGGCCTCGCTGGCCAGCTACCAGCTGGAAATCCTGCGCGACAAGAACCGCGAGCTGACCCGGCGCCTGCACGACCTGTTCGGCAACGCGCAGGAGAACGAGCGCCTCGCCGTGCGCACGCACCAGCTGACGCTGGCGCTGATGAAGCAGCACACCGCCGCCGACACGGCGCGGGCGATGGCCGCGAGCCTGGCCGAGGATTTCAACGGCGACCTCGTGCGACTGGTGCTGCACGCGCCGGTGGCCGGGCTGGACGACGCCGAGTGGCTGCGCACGCTCGCGGCCGACGACCTGCGGCTGGCGCCGTTCCGCGATTGCCTGAAGGACGGCGAGCCGATCTGCGGTCGCCTGCAACCGGAAAAGAACGTCGTGCTGTACGCAGATCGCGCCGAGGACGTGCAGTCCAGCGCGCTGCTGCCGCTTCCGGGCACGGGCCTGATCGCCGTGGGCAGCCGCGATCCCAACCGCTTCTTCCCCGGCATGGGCACGCTGTTCCTGCGGATGATGGGCGACGCCTTCGTCGCCGCGATGGGTCGTTTCGCGGGCTGAGGCCAAGGGCGACGATGGCTCCGGAGTCCGTCAACCTCGCGCTCGTCGTCGCTGCTGCGCTCAGCGCGACGGCGGCGCTGCTGCATGTCGGCTGCATCGTGTTCGGCGCGCCGTGGTATCGCTTCTTCGGCGCCGGTGAACAGATGGCGCAGATGGCCGAACGCGGCGAGTGGCGGCCGACGCTGATCACGAGCGTGATCGTGCTGGTGCTGTCGGCGTGGGCAGCGTACGCGCTGTCCGGCGCCGGCGTGCTGCCGCGCTTCCCGCTGCTGCGCACCGCGCTGTGCCTGATCGCCGGCGTGTACACGCTGCGCGGCGTGGCCGGGCTGGTGGTCGCCGCCTCGGGGCGCGCCGCCAATCGCCGCTTCTGGGTGTGGAGTTCGCTGATCTGCCTCGCGTTCGGCCTGACCCACGCGGTCGGCCTGGTCCAGCGCTGGGCGCAGCTGTGAGCACCGCAGCCACTGAATTCCTGTCGCACCTGCAGGTCGAGCGGCGCATGTCCGCGCACACGCTCGATGCCTACCGCCGCGATCTCGATGCGTTGTCGGCGTGGGCGACGGCGCAGGGCGTCGACGATCTCGCCGTCCTCGATACCGAACACCTGCGCGCGTTCGTCGCCGCCGAACATCGCCGCGGGCTGTCGCCGAAAAGCCTGCAGCGCCGGTTGTCGGCCTGCCGCAGCTTCTATGCGTGGCTGCTGAAGCACGGCCGCATCGCCGCGAGCCCGGCCGCTGCGCTGCGCGCGCCCAAGGCGCCGCGCAAGCTGCCGCAGGTGCTCGATGTCGACGAGGCCGTGCAACTGGTCGAACTGCCGACCGACGCGCCGCTGGGCCTGCGCGATCGCGCGATGCTGGAACTGTTCTACAGCTCCGGCCTCCGTCTGAGTGAACTGTGCGCGCTGCGCTGGCGCGACCTCGCGCTGGCCGACGGCTTCGTCACCGTGCTCGGCAAGGGCAGCAAGCAGCGCACGGTCCCGGTCGGCTCGCACGCCGCGCGCGCGCTGGAAGACTGGCGCCGCGACTCCGCCGGCCAGCCCGACGGCGCGGTGTTCCCGGGCCGCGGTGGCAAACCGATCACCCCGCGGGCGGTGCAGATCCGCCTGCGCGCGCTCGCGCAGCGGCAGGGCCTGTTCAAGCGCGTGCATCCGCACCTGCTGCGGCACTCCTTCGCCAGCCACGTGCTGGAATCCTCCGGCGACCTGCGCGGCGTGCAGGAACTGCTCGGCCACGCTGACATCGCCACGACGCAGATCTACACGCACCTCGACTACCAGCACCTCGCGAAGGTCTACGACGGCGCGCATCCGCGGGCGAAGCGGAAGGGGTAGGGCGCTCGCCGCGCGGCCGGTTTCCCGTTCGTGCTCGCCGCAGTTCGGCCGGCTTTCGATGTTGTCATCCGGGTCGATGGGTCACGGCGCAGCCGGATGCCAAAAATCCCGTCATCCCGGCGAAAGCCGGGACGCAGCTTTGAGCGCCTTTTCACTTTCCGGATGTCTTGCTCGCAACTGCGGCGGAAGCAAGGAAACAAGCGCCACCAATGGAAAAGCTGGGTCCCGGCTTTCGCCGGGATGACGGGAGAAAGGGTGCATCGAGATCAAGCAGGTCCCTCGCCTGCGGCTCGGAATGACACGGGAAGCGTGCCGGGTGCCGGATTTTGCCGACCTTTCCCGGTAGAGCGGCCTGACCAGCCATTCGGCTGTTGAAGACCAGGCCGCTGCTTTCGGGAAGGGATCGGGAAAAGCAGCGGCCTGAAGGCCGCTCTACCGGCGTCGTTCGCGGAGACGACGCGGTGGCGCGCTACTCCACCCGTACCCGCCAGGCCTCCGCGAGTGCGATCGCGCCGGTGCGGGCGAGGGCGACGGCGGCTTGGGTGATCGGCACCATGCCGTCCTCGACGGCCGCGTCGTGCAGCAGGTCGGCTTCGGCGCCGGGCACGATCAGCCGGCGCAGGCGCGGCGTGATCGTCATCAGCTCGTACACGGCGCGGCGGCCGTGCACGCCCAGGCCTTCGCAGTGTTCGCAGCCGCGGCCGATGTGGAACACCTCGTCCATGCCCACGCCGAGGCGTTCGCGCACGTGCGGGACCACCGGTTCGACGATGCGGCAGTGCGGGCAGGTCACGCGCACCAGCCGCTGCGACATCACCGCCAGCAGCGAGGCGCGCAGCAGGTAGGCCTCGACGCCCAGGTCGAGCAGTCGCGTGATCGTGGTCGCCGCGGTGTTGGTGTGCAGCGTGCTCAGCACGAGGTGGCCGGTGAGCGCGCTCTCGACCGCGATGCCTGCGGTCTCGTGGTCGCGGATCTCGCCGACCATGATCACGTCCGGGTCGTGGCGCAGGAAGTTGCGCATCGCGCCGGCGAAGGTGAAGCCGGCGGCGCGGTTCACCTGCATCTGCTGGATGTCCTCGATGTGGAACTCCACCGGGTCCTCGATGGTGAGGATGTTCACCCGGCGCTTGCGCATCTCCAGCAGCATCGCGTACAGCGTCGTCGACTTGCCGCAGCCGGTGGGCCCGGTGGTGAGGAACATGCCGTGGCTGGTGTCCATCACGTCGTCCAGCCGCTCGCGGTCGCGAGCGTTCAGGCCCAGCTGTTCGAGGTTCCACAGGCTTTCGTCCGGGTCCAGCAGGCGGATCACCACGCTCTCGCCGAACACCGCCGGCAGCACCGAGATGCGCAGGTCGACGTGACGGCCGTCCTCCAGCGGGAAGCTGGTGCGGCCGTCCTGCGGGCGCCGGTGCTCGGCGAGGTTCATCTGCCCCAGCACCTTGATCCGGCCGACCACTGCCGGGTGCAGCGCGCGCAGCAGTTGCCGCACCGGCACCAGTTCGTCGTCGATGCGGTACAGCACGTCGGTGCCGTGCTCGCCGGGGCGCAGGTGAATGTCCGACGCGCGTCGCGCCACCGCGTCGGCGATCAGCGTGTGGACGATGCGCACCACCGGCTGTTCCTTCGCCAGCCGCTGCGCTTCGGCGGGGTTGGTGTCGTCGGCGAGGGATTCTGGATCGATGCCCAGCTGGCGCGCGACGTTGCGGTCCTCCACCCGGTCGTAGCAGCGGGCGATGCCGTCGCGGATCTCGCGCGGGGAGCCGATCAGCGGGATCACGTGCAGGCGGCTGATGAAGTCGAGCACGCTCTGCGTCTGCCGCGTGCCGGGGTCCTCCATCGCCACCGCGATCATGCTGCCGTGGGCGCGCAGCGGGACCGCGCGCAGTTGCCGGGCCAGCTCCGGGCCGATCAATGCCACGGCCGCGGGGTCGGGCTGCAGCCGCGACAGCCGCACCAGCGGCACCCCCAGGGTCCGCGCCGTGCGCCAACTCTGTTCCACGGCGTCGTCGCCCTGCGCCTGCCACCCGGGCAGGTCGATGCCGGCGCCGGCTTCGCTGTCGACGAAGGGCACCTGCGGGTAGGTTTCGAGATAACGGTCGAGCGCGGTGTCGCTGTCGATCAGCAGCGGTCGTGCGAGCACGGATGAATCGGATGGCATGGCGGCTTCCCCCCCGAGAGCCTGACGCCAGTATCGCAGTTCCATTCATGTTGTCACTTGATGGCGATCAGTTCAGGCCATCGAACCGGTTCCTCGCGACGGGCCCGGGCTATCGAAGCCGGGCAAGCACCTGTCGCCCGCGCGTTCAGGGACGCGCGGCCGGGCGCACGGGGCTTCGACGTATAGTGCCGTGTCCCCCACGCAAGGATGGCCGCCATGCCGGGATCGTCCCCGCCGCGCCGCTTCGCCGCCACCGCCCCGGCCTGCGCGCTGGCGTTCGCCCTGTCCGCCTGCGCGCATCCGTCCGCGCCCCCCGCCCCCAGTTCCGCCAAGGAGGAAACCGTCATGTCGCCCCAAGCCCAGGCTGCGAAGCAGGTATCGCCACAGCTGGATGCCGAGCAGGCGCTGCAGAAGCTGCTGGACCTGCTGCGCGGCGCGCACCGGATCGAGGACATCGACGGCGCCGCGCTGAAGCGCGCCTTCGGCGTCGACTTCGCCAGCCACGACGGCCGCCTCGGCTTCGGCGAGCAGGTCACCGCCGACTGGTGGACCTCGATGGAGCTCGATCCGAAGGCGCCGTACGGCCCGCGCTTCGAATTCGGCTTCCGCCCCGCCGATCCCAACGCGTATCCGTCCGCCAGCGACATCTGCGCGCTCGACTTCGACCGCTTCGCCGCCGACCTGGTGGCCGCCGGTTTCCAGCGCGAGACCTACCGCGGCGAGCACAACCGGGTGATCCACGACACGTTCACGCGCGATGCGCTGAAGGTCACCGTCGAAACCCGCGGGGAGAACGACGACAGCCCCGGGAAGATCGCGCACGCCTGCGTCAAGACCGTCTTCGCCGAGTAAGCGCGGCCCTGCCGATCCGCTCTCCCGACCCCGTTCCGCCGGCGCGCCATGATCCGCGCCGGCCTCCAGGAGGAACCCTGTCATGCCGCTCAGTGCCGCCGCGCAGACACAGGTCGATGCGTTCAACACCTCGTTGACCCCGGACCAGCGCACCAATTTCGCCAACGCCCTCAGCCATTCCCCGGCGCTGGTCGACCAGATCAACACCGCCGTCGCCTCGGGCGACCTGCGCGGGTTCTCACTGCTGCCGGCCGGCACCCACGCCGGCGGGCAATACAACCCGACCGCGCGGACCATGGAGTTGCCGGCGTCGATCATCAGCACGCCCGCCGGCGGCCGCTACAACGCCGGCGAGTTGACCTTCGTGATGGGCCACGAGATCCAGCACGCGATCAACCGCCCGGTGCAGGCGGCGGCGGATGCCACCCTCGCCACCGAGGGCAACCGCATCGGCCAGAGCGCCTCCGCGCACCACGACTACACCGCCGTGCTGGCGACGCGACTGGCCGCCAACCGCGCCGACGAGGCCAGCGCCCACATCGCCGGCTACAACGCCACCGTCAGCATGGTCCGCGCCAACGGCAACGCCAATCCGTCGCTGGAAGACATCTACCGCGCCAATCCGTCGCGCATGCAGGATTTCATCGCGGTCACGCCGGGCACGCCGACGTCGACCTACGCGCTGCGCCCCGGCCTCACCGCCAGTGCCGACATGAGCCTGCCGATCAACGCCGCCAACACCGAGGCGATGGGCCGGCACTACTTCGACCAGCCGGCCGCGACGGCGCGCCTGGGCGCGAACGGCGATTCCAACTACCAGAACTACTACGCCACGAACCTGGTCAGCTTCGCGGTGCAGGTCGAGCGTGCGAACGCGCCCAACCATGCCGCGGCGGGCCACAGCCCGCAGCTGGAACTCAACATGGCCACGCTGGGCATCAGCGAGGCGCAGCTGGAGCGCAACGGCCTGAACCTCGGCGCGGCCGGCGGGCGCCAGCCGTACGTCAACACCGGCACGGCCCCGCCGACGCCGGGCAATTTCGACCACACCGCGACCACGCACCGCCACGTGCCGATCACGATGCCGGAAGTGCAGGCCCCGCCTGCGCCGGCGCGGGCACCGGAAGGCGACCACCCGGCCGTGCGCCACGCCATGGACGCGCTCGACCGTTCGCCGAACATCCCCGCCGACGCCTTCGGTGCCGATCGCCAGCGTGTCGCCGCCGGCATCGCCGCGCATGCCTCGGCGCAGGGCATCACGCCCGACCACGTCGTGTTCAACGATCGCCGCACCGACCTGATCGCGGTGCAGGGCAGCCTGTCCGACCCCTCGGCGAAGATCGCCACGCCGCTGCCGGTCAACGACGCGCTGCGCACCGACATGCAGCAGGCGGTGGCGAGGATCGACACGCCGCAGCCCAACGGCCAGGCGCAGACCTTCGCGCAGCCGGCGCAGGATGCCGCGCAGCAGGACGCCGCGAAGCCGCGCATGCAGTGATCGCGCGCCCGGACGCGCTTCGCGCGCATCCGGGCTGGCGCATGCGCGCCGCGACCGGTAGCGTGCGCGCATGTCGTCGCCCCCCGCGTCTGTCTCCGCCGGCACCGTCCTGGTGCTCGGCGGCAACGGCTTCATCGCCGGTCACGTGATCGCCGCCCTGCGCGGTGACGGCTGGCGCGTGCTGCGCGGCGTCCGCGACCCGGGCCGGCCGCTGCACGACGACGAGCGGATCTGCGATTTCACCGCGATGACCGCCCCCGGCGACTGGCGCAACGCGCTCGTCGGCGTCGACGCGGTGGTCAACGCCGCCGGCATCCTGCGCGAGACCGGCCGGCAGACGTTCGACGCCATCCACGTCGACGCGCCGCTGGCGCTGGCCCGCGCCTGCGTCGACGCCGGCGTGCGCCGCTTCGTGCAGATCTCGTCGGTCGGCGATCCGGCCGACGGCGCCTTCGTCGCCAGCAAGCACCGCTTCGATGCGGCGCTGCTCGCGTTGCCGCTGGCATCGGTGGTGCTGCGACCGGCGCTGGTCTATTCGCCGGCCGGTTCGTACGGCGGCACCTCGCTGCTGCGCGCGCTGGCGGCGCTGCCGTTCGGCGTGCTGGTGCCCGGTGACGGTCTCTGGCCGCAGCAGCCGGTGGCCGCGGAAGACCTCGGCGCGCTGGTGGCGCGCGCGGTCGCGGGCGAGGCCTGCGGCACGTTCGACGTCGGCGGGCCGCAGCGCTTGTCCTTGCGCGACTATCTGCTGGCGTGGCGGCGCTGGCTGCGCCTGCCCGGGACCCGCGTCTGGGGCGTGCCGGCGGGGTTGGTCGGCCTGGGCGTGGCGCTGGGCGAGGCCGTCGGCAGCGGGCCGATCGGCGGCACGACCTGGCGCATGCTCCGTCGCGGCGTGGTCGCCGGCGACGATGCCCTGCCGAAACTGCGCGAGGCCTTCGGCTTCGAGCCGCGCTCGCTCGACACCGTGCTTGCCGCGCATCCCGCGCAGGTGCAGGACCGCTGGCATGCGCGGCTGTATCCGGTCGTGCCGCTGCTGAAGGCGGGCGTCGTCGGGGTGTGGCTGCTGTCGGCGTGGGCCGGGTTCGCCACGCCGGCCGCGGACATCGCGCGCCTTGCCGCCGGTTCGCCGCTGGCCGACGCCATGCCGGTCGCGCTGGCCCGCGGCGGCGCTGGGCTCGACCTCGTCCTTGGCCTGTGGCTGGCCAGCGGCTGGCGGCCCCGTGCCTGTCTCGTACTGATGCTGGCCAGCGTGCTGGCCTACACGCTGGCCTTCGGCCTGCTGCTGCCGGCGCAGTGGCTGGACCCGCTGGGCGGCCTCGCCAAGAACCTCGTCGTGCTGCCCGCGCTGGCAGCGCTGTGGGTGCTGTCCGACCGGAGATGAGATGGACTACTTCACCCTGAAATGGATCCACATCCTGTCCTCGACCCTGCTGTTCGGCACGGGCCTGGGCATCGCGTTCTTCCTGTGGATGGCGCACCGCCGCGGCGATGCGCGCGAGATCGCCGCCACCGCGTCGACGGTGGTCGTCGCCGACGCCTGCTTCACTGCGCCGGCGGTGGTGGTGCAGTTCGCCAGCGGCCTGTGGCTGGCGCACATGGCCGGGCTGCCGCTGTCGATGTTCTGGCTGAAGACCGCACTGGTGCTGTTCTTCGTGGTCGGCGCCTGCTGGCTGCCGGTGCTGTGGCTGCAACTGCGCGCCCGCGACCTGGCCCGCGCCGCGGCCGCGGCCGGCACGCCACTGCCGCCGGCCTACTTCCGGGCGATGCGGTGGTGGTTCTGGCTGGGCTGGCCGGCGTTCCTCAGCGTGATGGCGATCTTCTGGCTGATGGTGCACAAGCCGGCGTGAGCTTCCGGCATCGTCGCTTCGCCAGCGATGCGTGAGGCGGACTGGTGCGGCGATGCGCGCGAACCCATCCCCACCCAAACCCTCCCCTTGAAGGGGAGGGCTTCAAGGCGAATGCCGTTTCTGCCGTTCGTGGCGTGCGTATCCGGAGGTCACGCGCGGTTCTCCCTCCCCTTCAAGGGGAGGGCCGGGGTGGGGATGGGTTGAATGCGACATGTTCCGATGGCCGCAAGGCTTCGTAACGGCGCCTCCGCGAGCGACCGGCAGGCATGCCGCAGACGGCGCGGTAAACTGCCGCCATGAACAGCCCCGAACGCGATCCCGCGGCCGACGCCGCCCCCGAGACCACCCACTTCGGTTTCCGCGACGTGCCCGTCGCCGAGAAGCAGAAGCTGGTCGGCGAGGTCTTTTCCTCGGTCGCCGGCAACTACGACCTGATGAACGACCTGATGAGCCTCGGCATCCATCGGGTCTGGAAGCGCTACTTCGTCGCCACCGCGCAGGTGCGCCCGGGCGACCGCGTCCTGGACCTCGCCGGCGGCACCGGCGACATCGCCGCGCTGCTGAAGGAGCGTGTGGGCGACGAGGGCGAACTGGTGCTCGGCGACATCAACGGCGCGATGCTGCGCGTCGGCCGCGACCGCATGACCGATCGCGGCAACGTCCGCGGCTTCGAGTACGTGCAGTGCAACGCCGAGAAGCTGCCGTTCCCGGACGGCAGCTTCGATCTCGTCACCATCGCCTTCGGCCTGCGCAACGTCACCGACAAGGACGCCGCGCTGCGCGAGATGCACCGCGTGCTGCGCGTCGGCGGCCAGGCCCGCGTGCTGGAGTTCTCCGAAGTTACCGCCGACTGGTTCAAGCCGATCTACGACTTCCATTCGTTCAAGGTGCTGCCGCGGCTGGGCAAACTGTTCGCCAACGACAGCGACAGCTACCAGTACCTCGCCGAGTCCATCCGCAAGCATCCGCCGCAGGACCAGCTCAAGGGCATGATGGACGCCGCCGGCTTCGAGCGTTGCTCGTACAAGAACCTGTCCGCCGGGATCGTGGCGATCCATACGGGTTACAGGCTCTGACGCAAGCCCGTTCGCGCACGGACGCCGATGGCGAACGTGCGGCGGCATGACGGAATGAGCGAACGGCACGAGGCCTTCGCCTTGCGGGAATGACGGGCATTCGCGGCAGGATTGGCCGGTCGGGGCGAAACGCGCCGTTGTCCGCAGAACGCTCTCCTGCGAAAGGATTCCGTGTCATGCCGCCCGTCATCAGCTTGCCGCCGGTCGGTCCCGGGCCGATTCCGCCGATCAATCCGCGGCCGACCACGCCCAGGCTGGTCGAGAACCTCCGCTTCCGGCTCGTCATCCGGCTCGATCGCAATCTCTCGCCGCTGTCGTTCCGCGCCGGGCGCAGGGGGCTGGACATGGCGACGCTCCAGCGGGCCATCGTGGCCTCCGCGAAGGCCGCATATCCCCGGATCGTGCCGCCGCAACTCGACAAGCAGGCGGTCGGCTGGGATTTCACGATCGAACAGGCGTTCCCGGGCGCGACGATCAAGACGCCCTACCGCCTGTGGTCCTATTTCGTGCTGGGCTTCCCGGCGGTGCGCGGCCGCGATCTCGGATACATGTGGGACATCGCCTACCAGATCGCGCGCGACGTGAAGGAAGTCGAGCTCGCCTACCCGGAGAGTTTCGGCGATCGCTTCAAGCCGCTGTCCGCCGGCGCGTCGGCGGTGGCGCCGGGCGACATGGCGTGGTCGCTGCGACAGATGAAGGTGCCGGAGGCACGGACCTTCGCGGCGTCGCAGGGGCGTCCCGCCGGCGGCGAAGGCATCGTGGTCGGCCAGCTCGACACCGGCTGGCTGCCGCATCCCCAGCTCGAACCCGGGCTGATCGACCAGGCGCGGCAGAAGAACATGCTGTCGGTCGCGGTGTTCCCGCCGCGGCTGGAGCTCGCGAACGATGCGATCGATCCGCAGACCGGGCCGGCCGACATCTTCCACGGCCATGGACTGGCCACGGCATCGGTGCTGGCCTCGCGCGGCGTGGTCTACCCGCCCGATCCGCAGTCGCTGTCGCCGGGGGCGGTCCTGAAGAGCGGCACCGGCACCGCCGCGGGCCCGCAGACGTGGTCCACGGCGGGCGGCGACAACCGGCTGCCGGGCGATGCGGAAGTGGTGGGCGTGGCGCCGGGGGTCAGCGTCGTGCCGGTCCGCTGCACCGATTCGGTGATGCTCACCGGCGATGTCGAGATCGCGCAGGCGGTGTGGTACGCCTGCCAGCAGAACGTCGACGTGATCACGATGAGCCTCGGCGGGGTGCCCAGTCCGATCCTGCACGTGGCGCTGGCGTACGCGGTGAACAGCAGGAACATCGTCTTCTGCGCGGCCGCGGGCAATCTCACGCCGTTCGTGGTGTTCCCGGCGGCGTATCCGGAAGCGATCGCCTGCGCCGGTTCGCAGCCCGACGGCAAGCCGTGGCGTGCGCTCTACGGTTCGTCGTTCGGCCCCCAGGTGGATGTCTCGGCACCGGCGCAGGGCGTGTGGATCGCCGACGTCGCGCAGATCAACAACGTCTGGACGACGGTGGTGAAGCCGGGCGAAGGCACGTCATTCGCGACGCCCGCCGTGGCCGGTGCCGCTGCCGTGTGGCTGGCGTTCCATGGTCGTGCGGCGCTGCTCGCGCGCTACCCGGGCATTCCGCTGCAGGACGTGTTCCGCACCCTGCTCAAGCGCACCTCGGCGAACCTCGCCGGCGGGCGCGGCTGGCCGCGCGATTTCGGTGCAGGCGTGGTCGATCTCGATCGTCTCCTGCGGGAGCCGCTGCCGGCCCCCGCGGATGTCGAACGCGCCGATCCCTGGAGCCCGGATGCCTTCATGGGGTACCTGGCCGACGGCGTGGCCTCCGTCGCGGCGGCGGCGGGCGCATCGCGGCTGCCGCCGGCCGCGCTGGGCGGCATGTTGTTGCTGGAAATGGCGCAACTGCTGTTTTCGAACACCGATTTCGCCAAGACCATCACCGACTTCGCAAACGGCGTGCGGCGCACGGTCGACAAGGTGGTCGACGACATCGGCACGTTCGTCGGCAATGCGGTGAATGCGGTTTCCGAGTTCTTCAGGAATCTGTTCGGGCCCTGATGCCCGTCGTGCGGGTCCCGTGATCGGGGAAAGGGAGAGGAACATGAGGGGCGTGGAAGCGAACGATCGCGCAATGGCACCGCAGGCTCGCCGGCGAAGCGGGTGGTGGATGCAAGGCCTGCTCTGGATCGTGCTGCTGCTGTGCAGTGGCCAGGCGCTGGCGCAGAACTGCGGCGCGGAAGGGCAGAATGCCTGCCCGATCTGGGTGCGTGTGCCGAGCTGCAATGCGTTGCTCGTGGAATCGGGCGGGCGTTGCGTACACCCGGCCTGCGGGCGCGACGGTGAGGCGGCGTGCACCGTGTTCCAGCGCGTGCCGAGCTGCGATGACGGGCTGGTCGAGCAAAACGGCCACTGCGGCGTGCCCACGCCCTGCGGCGCCGAAGGCCAGCGCGCCTGCCGGGTCTGGGAGCGCCTCCCCAGTTGCGATCCCTACCTGGTCGAATCCGGCGGCCGTTGCGTGCATCCGGCCTGTGGTCGCGAGGGCGAAAGTGCCTGCACGGTCAACGTGCGGCTTCCCAGTTGCGACATCAACCTCGCCGAGGTCGCCGGCCGTTGCGTGTTGCCCACGCCGTGCGGCAACGAGGGCGAACGCGCCTGCCGGGTGTGGGAGAACATCCCCAGCTGCCGCAACCGCAACCTGGTCGAATCCGGCGGCCGCTGCGTGCATCCGGCCTGCGGTCGCGAGGGCGAGGCCGCCTGCACGCTCAACGTCCGCGTGCCGAGTTGCGACAACGGACTGATCGAGCGCAACGGCCGCTGCGTGCTGCCGACGCCGTGCGGCAACGAAGGCGAGCGTGCGTGCCGGGTGTGGGAGAACATCCCGAGCTGCCGCAGCCGCAACCTGGTCGAATCCGGCGGTCGTTGCGTGCATCCGGCCTGCGGTCGCGAAGGCGAGGGCGCGTGCACGCTCAACATTCGCGTGCCGAGCTGCGACGAGGGGCTGGTCGAGAATGCCGGCCGTTGCGGTCTGCCGACGCCTTGCGGCAACGAAGGCGAGCGTGCGTGCCGGGTGTGGGAGAACATCCCGAGCTGTCGCAGCCGCAATCTGGTCGAATCCGGCGGTCGCTGCGTGCACCCGGCCTGCGGTCGCGAGGGCGAGGGCGCCTGCACGCTCAACATTCGCGTGCCGAGCTGCGACGAGGGGCTGGTCGAGAATGCCGGCCGCTGTGGTCTGCCGACGCCCTGCGGCAACGAAGGCGAGCGTGCGTGCCGGGTGTGGGAGAACATCCCGAGCTGCCGCAGCCGCAATCTGGTCGAATCCGGCGGTCGTTGCGTGCATCCGGCCTGCGGTCGCGAAGGCGAAGCCGCGTGCACGCTCAACCTCCGCGTGCCGAGTTGCGACGACGACCTGGTCGAGATCAACGGCCGTTGCAGCCCGCCCACGCCGTGCGGCGGCGATGGCCAGCGCGCGTGCCCGGTGTGGGAACGCCTGCCGCCCAGCTGCAATGCGGGGCTGGTGGAGACCGCGGGACGCTGCACGCATCCGCCGTGCGGTCGTGAAGGTGAGCGGCCCTGTCTGGTGGTCGAGCGCGTACCGAGCTGCGACGACGCACTGGTGGAGCGCGCCGGTCGCTGCGTGCGCCCCTCGCCGGGCTGCGGCGCTGTCGATCAACCCGTCTGCACGCTGGCCCAGCGGTTGACGGCCTGCGACGCGGGGCTCGCGTCCGTCCGCGGCCTGTGCATCGCGAAGACGCCCTGCGGCGGTCGCGGCCAGCGCGCCTGCGCGCTCGACGAGCGTCGCGAACAGGCCGGCACGCTGCATGGGCGCGCCTGCGCCGTGCGCCTGGTGGAGATCCCGGGCTGCACCGGCGAGTGCTTCGGTTCCAGCGGCACGTGCGGTGATCCGCTCGCGCGCATGGCGGAGCCGTCGATCGATGCGACCGTGCTGCCGCGCACGTCGCCGATGCGCGGCTACGCCGACCTTCACGTGCACATGTTCTCGCACCTTGCCTTCGGCGGCGGTGTGCTCGCCGGTCGACCCTACGACCCGCAGGCCGGCGCGGCCGGCGCGCTGAAGGCCGACTACGCGACCGACCTGGACCTGGTGTCCTTCGCCGGTACGGAGTTGCCGCCGGTGACGTGCCCGTCGACGATCCCGGGCTGCGGGCGCGTGGTGCTGCACGGCGATCACGTCGGATTCGTCGACGACACCGCCGGCCTCGGCACCGGCGACGACACCCGCTCCAACTTCGGCGCGCCGCTGTTCAACGGCTGGCCGACCTGGCACACCACCAGCCACCAGCAGGTCTACTACCGCTGGCTGGAGCGCGCCTGGCGCGGCGGCCTGCGCCTCATGGTCATGCTGGCGGTGAACAACGAAGTGCTGTGCAAGACATCCAAGCACGTGCGCGGCACGGACTGCGGACAGTCGATGCCCGCGATCGACGCGCAGTTGCAGGCGGCGAAGGACTTCGAGCGCTGGATCAATGCCCGGCGCGGTGGTGGCTGGTTCGTGATCGTGCGCACGCCGGACGAAGCCGAGCGTGCGATCCGTGCCGGCAAGCTGGCGGTGGTGCTGGGCATCGAGACCGACAGCCTGTTCGATTGCCGGGCCTATGCGCCCTGCACGCCGCAGTACACCGCGCAGCAGGTGGCGAAATACCGCGACCTGGGGGTGCGCCACGTCTATCCCGTGCACAACTTCGACAACGGACTGGTCGGCACCGCGGTGTGGATGAACATCCTCAATGCCGGCAACCGCATCATCGAACGCCAGTGGTACGAAGTCGCTGCCTGCGACACCTCGGATTTCCATCCGAGCCCCGATTTCGCCTCGTTCGCGATCGGCCCGGTCTTCAATCTGATCGAGCGCAGCAACAACGTGCCGTACCCGGCCTATCCGCCGCGCCCCGGCTGCAACGTGCGCGGCCTGGCGCCGGGCGGCGTCGACCTGATCAGCCAGCTGATGGACGCGGGCATGATGATCGACATCGACCACATGTCCCATCGCGCCATCGACGACACCATCGCGCTGTCGCGCGCCCGGGGCGGGTATCCGCTGTCGGTCGGGCACGGCC
This sequence comes from Lysobacter sp. DMC104, assembly GCF_056313665.1. NCBI lineage: Bacteria > Pseudomonadati > Pseudomonadota > Gammaproteobacteria > Lysobacterales > Lysobacteraceae > Lysobacter > Lysobacter sp. DMC104. The sequence goes on from NZ_JBQUZW010000016.1 coordinate 81,610, forward strand.
TGTTCGCCGAGTTGTACGAGCGCGCGGGCAATCGCCATGAGCGCATGCGCACGCGCGCGGAACTGGATGCGCTGCGCGAGCTCGGCGGCCCGGTGTCGGTGATGACCGTCGATGAACTGGATCGCGGCGCGGAGATCGAGCGCCCGGGTGGTGGCACCTACGTCAACGATTGCCTGCACTCGTCGAAGAGCTTCGCCCAGAACTATCTCCATGCGATCAAGACCATGCGCGGCCCGGTCGCGCTGGGCAGCGACTTCAACGGCTTCGCCCCGCATGTCGGGCCGCGATTCGGCGACGACGGCTGCGGTGGCGACAAGGCGCAATGGGCGGCGCAGCGGCGTGCGGGCGGGCGCCTGGCCTATCCCTTCACGCTGCCGGGATTCGGCGTGTTCGATCGCCAGCGCAGCGGCCAGCGCACGTTCGATTTCAACACCGACGGGCTGGCGCACATCGGGCTGCTGCCGGATCTCATCGCCGACATGCGCGCCACCGGCATCACCGACGAGGAGCTCGATCCCCTGTTCCGCTCGGCGCAGGCCTACGTCGAGGCATGGCGCAAGGCCGAGCGATTGCGCACCCCGCCGTCGCCCTGACTCCGTGCGCGACGCGCGGCGTTCACGCCGTCGGCAACGTCACCGTTGCGCGCAATCCGCCGAGGGTCGGCGAGGTGTCCAACGCGATGCGGCCGTCGTGCTGCTGCAATGCCTCGGCGACGATCGCCAGGCCCAGACCGCTGCCTTCGACACCGGTGCCGAGTTCGCGGTGGAAGCGTTCGAACACGCGTTCGCGCGCGGCTTCGGCGATGCCGGGGCCGGAGTCCTCGACCGTCAGCACCACGCCGCCGGGTTCGCGCGCCGTGCGCACGAGCACGGCGCCGCCGGCGGGTGTGTAGCGCAGCGCGTTGTCGATCAGGTTGCGGACCAGCGCGTCCAGTGCCGAGGCGTCGCCGGAGACGGTCGCCGGCGACAGGTCCAGCCGCAGCTGCTTGCCGGCGGCGATGTCGAGCGCGGCGAAGTCCCGTTCGTGCTGCCGCACCAGCGCGACCAGATCCACCGGGACGTGCGTGCGCGTGGCGCCGGCGCTTTCGATCCGGCTGAGTGCCAGCAGCTGCGCCACCAGCTGTTCCATGCGGCGGATGCCGGCATCGAGGTGTGTCTGCGACTGCGCGCGTTCGTCGTCGTTTCCGGCGTGGCGCAGGTTGTAGGCGTGCACGCGCAGCGCGGCGATCGGCGTGCGCAGTTCGTGCGCGGCATCGGCGGTGAAGCGGCGCTGGCGCGCGAGTTCGCGGCGCAGGCGATCGAGCAGGCCGTTGACCGCCTGCACCAGGCCATCGACCTCGCGCGGCACGCGCGTGGTCTCGATCGGTTCCAGATGCTCCGGTTCGCGCCGGGCCACCGCGTCGGACACGGTCTCGACGCTGCGGCTGGCCCAGCCGACCACGCCCCAGGTCAGCAGCGCGATCAGCGGCAGTGCCACCAGCAGCGGCAGCAGCGTGCCGAGCGCGATGTCCTCGGCGATCTCCTCGCGGATGGCGGCCAGTTCGCCGGACTGGTACCAGTGTCCGGACGGTGCGCGCAGGGTGAAGGTGCGCCAGTGCTGGCCATTGATGATGCGGTCGGCGAAGCCCGGCGCCAGCGGCGCCAGCCACTGGTCGGGACCGCTGTCGGAGCGCAGCAGCAGCTTGCCGCCCGCATCGCGCACCTGGAACGCCAGCTTGGTCTCGTAGGCGTGGCCTTCGGTCTTCGCCAGCACCGTGCCGACGCCGTCCACTTGCCCGCGCCAGACCTGCACCCGCAGCGCGTGTTCGTGGCGGTCGCCGGGCGTATCGTCCAGGTGCGCCAGCGGTTCGTCGACGAGGCTCATCAGCACCCGAGAGGAATGCGCGAGCTTGGCGTCGAACAGTTCCCCCGCTTCCTGCAGACCGGTGTGGTAGCTCACGGCCACCGCGGCGAGCAGCAGCAGCGTGGTCGGCCCGAGCAGGCCGATCAGCAGCGCGCGCCGGATCGAGATCCGGCGGGCGGGCGTGGTGCGGGCGTCCTTCGCCGGTTCGCTCATGCCGGGGTGTCGCCGTCGGCGGCGTCGCGAGCGACGCGCTCGTCCAGCGCGTAGCCGACGCCGCGCAGGGTGCGGATCAGCGCCGGATCGAGCTTCTTGCGCAGCGCGTGGATGTGCACGTCGAGCGTGTTGCTGGTGACGTCCTCGTCCCAGCCGTACAGCCGCTGCTGCGCGGACTCGCGCGAGATCGGCCGGCCGCGCTGCTCCATCAGCAGCCGCAGCAGCGCGAACTCGCGCCGCGGCAGGTCGAAGCTGCGGCCGCGCCAGATCACCTCCATCCGCTCCGGGTCCAGTTCCAGCGCGCCCATGCGCAGCGTCGGTGACGCGCGCCCGCCGGTGCGACGCAGCAGCGCGCGCACGCGGGCCAGCAGTTCGCCGGTATCGAACGGCTTGCCGAGGTAGTCGTCGGCGCCGGCATCCAGCCCGAGGGTGCGGTCGGCGGCGCGTTCGCGCGCGCTCAGCACCAGGATCGGCGCGACCACGCCCGCGCGCCGCGCCTGGCGGATCACTTCCATGCCGTCCAGTTGCGGCAGGCCGAGGTCGAGCACCGCCAGGTCGACGCCGCCGTCGCGCAGTGCCGCCAGCGCGCTGGCGCCGTCGCGCAGCCAGTCGACGGTGAAGGCGGCCCGCCGCAGCGCCGTGCGGACGCCTTCGCCAAGCGATTCGTCGTCTTCGATGAGCAGGATGCGCATGCGCCGAGTGTCGCCGGGCGCACGTGGCCGGGCAAGCTGCACGGCGCCAGCGACGGCATCCGGCGGCGGATTCGTTGCGAAAGCGTGAGCCGGGCGTTCGGAAATCGTTGGTTCGTGGTCAATCGGCGATGCAGGCGCGGGCGCGCTCGTGCATCAGCGCGCGATCGCGCGCGTTGCCCGCGAGGGCTGCGGCGCGTTCGAAGGCATCGCGGGCCTCGTCGTGGCGTCCGAGCTTCAGCAGCACGTCGCCGTGCGCGGCGTGCAGCAGGGCGTAGTCGCGCAGCGCCAGCGCGTCCAGCAAGGCATCGAGCAGCGGCAGCGCCGCGGCCGGGCCCTGCGCCTGCGCGACGGCCACGGCGCGATTGAGTTCGATCACCGGCGAAGGCGCGAGCCGGCCCAGCGCGCCGTAGAGTGCGGCGATCCGCGCCCAGTCGGTGTCGACGGCATGGCGTGCGCGCGCATGGCAGGCGGCGATCGCGGCCTGCAGCACGTACGGGCCGGGCGCTTCGCCGGCGGCCACGGCGCGCCGCTGCGCGCGATCCAGCGCCGCCAGTCCGCGCGCGATCTGCAGCCGGTCCCAGCGGCTGCGGTCCTGGTCGGGCAGCAGGATCGGCGTGCCGTTGGCGGTCACCCGCGCCTTCGCGCGCGAGGCCTGCAATTCCATCAGCGCGAGCAGGCCGAGTGTCTCGGCATCGTCCGGCAAAAGACCGGCCAGCACGCGACCGAGGCGCAGCGCTTCCTCGCACAGTGCCGGCCGCATCCAGTCCTCGCCGGCGCTGGCGGCATAGCCTTCGTTGAAGATCAGGTAGACGACTTCGCGCACGGCATCGAGACGTTCGCGCAGTTCCGCGCGCGGCGGCACCTCGAACGGCACCTGTTTCTCCGACAGCATGCGCTTGGCGCGCACGATGCGCTGCGCGACGGTCGGTTCCGGTTGCAGGAAGGCGCGCGCGATCTCGGTCGTGGTCAGGCCGCCGAGCAGGCGCAGGGTCAGCGCGACCCGCGATTCGCGTGGCAGCACGGGATGGCAGGCGGCGAACATCAGCCGCAGCAGGTCGTCGCCGATGGCGTCGTCCGCTGCGTCCGCGGCGCGATCCTCCTGCATGTGCGCTCCGAATGCCTCCAGGTCCGCGCCGTAGTCGCCCAGTCGCTGCGCGTGCAGCGTGCGCTGGCGCACGTGGTCGATGGCGCGGCGTTTGGCGGCGGTGGTCAGCCATGCGGCGGGGTTGTCGGGGACGCCGTCCGCGGGCCAGCGTTCGAGCGCCGCCACCTGCACGTCCTGCGCGAGTTCCTCGGCGATGCCCACGTCGCCGACGATGCGCGCGATCCGCGCGACCAGCCGCGGCGCTTCCATGCGCCACAGCGCGTCGAGCATGCGATGGAGGCGGTCGTCGCTCATCGCGGCGATGACAGCATCGCCACCGGCCGCGCGCAAGCGCTGCGGCGGCGGCCCGCATCCTGCACGCTCACAGGCGAACCATCTCCCTGAATCCGCCCCAGAACATGCGCTTGCCGTCGAACGGCATGTCCGCTGGCGGCATGCCGGTGAAGAACGGATCGGCCATCACCAGCCGATTCACCTTGTCGCGGTGCGCGCGAGATCGGTAGACGATCCATGCGAACACCACGACCTCGTCGTCCTTCAGCTTCACCGCCTGCGGGAACGACGTGTACTTGCCGGGCCTCACGTCGTCGGCCACGCACTCGACGTATTCGAGCGCGCCGTGCGACGTCCACACCTTGCCGGCCTTGCGCGCCAGCTTGCGGTAGGCGTCGAGTTTCGCCTTTTTCACGGGAACCACGTAACCATCGACGTAGGCCATCTGCGTTGTCCTCGCTTTCCCGGGGAGGCCGGCGTCAACCGGCGCTGGGGTGCCGCGCGTGCAGCGCGGCGGCGAGGCGATCGAGATTCTGTTCGTTCGCCGGTTCGCACACCGCGCGCAGCGCCTCGGCGACGGCGGGATCGCGGAAGTCCTGGTGCCAGTGCAGGTCGGTGCCGCCGTCGGCGTCGCGCAGCGTCACGGTCAGCGTGAACAGCTGCGCGTTGACGTGTTCGATCACGACGCGGCGCCCGGGTTCCAGCGCAGCGAACACGCTGCGGTTCGGGTAGTCGGTGCCGTCGGGGCCGTGCATCGCGTGGTCCCAGCGCCCGCCGGGCGCGAAGTCGAACACGTCGAACGTGGTGGTGAAGCCGTCCGGCCCCCACCAGGTCGCGAGGCAGGCGGGATCGGCGAAGGCGGCGTAGATCGCGTCGGGCGGGAACGGCAGCGTCCGTCGCGTTTCGAGTGCGGTGTCGGTCATGGCGGAGGTCCTCGTCGGTCGACGCGCTCAGGCGCCGTCGGGGATTGCGGGTTCGACCAGCTGCGCGAGCAGCACCAGCGATTCCTGCCAGCCGAGGCTGCACATCTCGACCGGGATCGTGGCGGGAATGCCGGATTGCACGATGTTCAGCTCGGTGCCGCAGGACACCGCGCGCAGGTCGATCTCGACGGTCATCTCGCCGGGCAGGTTCGGATCGTCGAAGCGGTCGGTGTAGGCGATGCGTTCGTTCGGCAGGAGCTCGGTGTAGGTGCAGCCGAAGCTGTGGCTGGCGCCGGTGGAGAAGTTCGTGAAGCTCATGCGGTAGCCGCCGCCGACGCGCGCGTCGAGGTGGTGCACCTTGCCGGTGAATCCGTGCGGCGGCAGCCATTTCGCCTTGGCGTCGGCGTCGAGGAAGGCGCGGTACACACGCTCGGGCGGCGCACGCAGCACGCGATGGAAGCGGACGGTGCCAGTGTCGTATGTCATGGCGGGAATCTCCGTGTCGGGAAGGGCGGCGCGTCAGGCACCGGTGGGCGAGGCGGTGGCATCGTTCATCCAGAACACGCCCCACATGTGGCCGTCGAGGTCCTCGAAGCCGTGGTCGTACATGAAGCCGTGGTCCTCGGCCGCGTTCGGGGTGGAACCGCCGGCGGCCACCGCCTGCGCGACCAGCGCGTCGACCGCGTCGCGACTGTCGCACGACAGTGCGAGCAGTGCTTCGGTCACCGCGTGTGCATCGGCGATCGGCTTGGTGGTGAGCCCGGCGAACACCGGCCGCGCGACCAGCATCACCCGCGCGTGTTCCGAGATGGCCAGGCAGGCGCCCTGTTCGCTCGCGAACGCCGGATCGAACGGGAAATCGAGCGCGGTGAAGAACGCGATCGACCGCGGCAGGTCGGCGACGGGCAGGCTGATGAACAGGGTGCGGGGCATGGACGGGTTCCTTGCGGGAAGCGATGGAGGCGGCGCGCGGTCACGCGGGGTCTTTCATGCAGTTGACCATCCACGGCTTGCCGAAGCGATCGGTGAACGAACCCCAGCGATGTGCCCAGAAGGTTTCCTGCAGCGGCATGAACACCGTGCCGCCGGCCGACAGCGCGGCATAGATGCGTTCGGCCTGTTCGATGCTGCCGACCATCAGGTTGATGCAGGTGTTGCCGTGGCCGTCGTGCGGCGGCGGACCGTCGGCGCCCATGATCTCCGCGCCGTCGGCGACGAGGTGGCAATGCATGATGCGGTCGTGCGTGTCCGCCGGCATCTGGTCGCACATCGGCGAATCGCCGTAGCGCGAGGAGAACACGATCTCGCCGCCGAGCGCCTCGCGGTAGAAGGCGAAGGCTTCGGCGCACTGGCCGTCGAAGTTCAGGTAGGGAATGGCTTGCATGGCGGAGGTCTCCGGTGGTGTGGGCAGGGCGGGGGCGGGGGCGGGGAAGGTGCGGGCAGCAGATCAGGGCTGCGCATCGAGGCGGGCGCGCAGCTGTTCCTCGCGCTCGCGCAGCTCGGGCGTGAAGGCCTCGCCGAAGTCGTCGGCCTCGTACAGCGGCCGCAGTTCGACCACGCAGGGGCCGTGGCGCGGGTTGGGGCAGCGGCGCGCCCAGACGATGGCTTCCTCCATCGACCGCACCTGCCACAGCCAGAAGCCGGCGATGAGCTCCTTCGTCTCGGCGAACGGCCCGTCGACGACGTGCCGCTGCGGGCCGTCGTAGTGCACGCGCACGCCTGCCGCCGACGGCTTCAGGCCTTCGCCGGCCAGCAGCACGCCGGCGTCGGCCAGTGCGTGGTTGAAGCGGTCCATGGCCTCGAACAGCGCCGGGTCGGGCAGGCGGCCGGCCTCGGAGTCGGGCGTGGCCTTCACGATCGCCATCACTTTCATGTCGGTTCCTCGGTCGGAAGCGGGGGCTTCATCGGGTACGACGATCCGACGCGGCGGGAATCGACACGCGGCGGAAAATTTTTTTCGCGCATCGGGCGATTCGCCGGATGGCACACGCCGCGGCCGCCGATCCGGGGCATCATCCACGCTGCCAAGGCCGCCCCCGGGACCCGCGATGCGCTTCCTCCTGCTGATCCATACCGATCCCGAGCTCATGGCCGCGCTGCCGGCGGAGGAGTTCGACCGTCTGATGCACGGCTGCATCACCCACGCCGACGCGCTGGAGGCCGAAGGTCGCCTGATCGGCTCGCAGCAGTTGGAGGACGCCTCGACCGCGCGCACCCTGCGCGTGCGCGACGGCGCGCTGCGGGTGACCGACGGGCCGTTCGCCGAGACGAAGGAGTTTCTCGCCGGCTACAGCCTGATCGAGGCCGACAGTCTGGAAGAGGCCGTGCGCATGGCCGAAGCCTGGCCGTGGAGCCGCTACGGTGCGGTCGAAGTCCGCCCGGTCCGCGATTTCGACGCCGTGCGCCGGCGCGTGGGGGCCTGAACGCCCGGGCGCGTCTCGCGGCCGTGTTCAGGCCGTGAAACGCAGCCCCGGATCGCGCCGGATGCGGTTGGCCAGGCAGACCCGGACGGCATCCCGGTCGCGGCGCAATGCGTCGAACGGAAGCGGCGCCTGCGCGGCGGTCGTCAGGTCCTGCCAGACGGCGTCCATCGCCGCCATCAATCGCGACAGGGGCAGACCGAACAGGCTGCGGAGGGTGTCGATCACCGTGCCCAGATGCCCGAAGTGGGCGGCGTAGATCGTGCGCCGGCACCCGTCGGCGAAGGCCGGCATGTGCGCCCAGGTGCCCTCCGCCAGTGGCAGCGGCACCGGCGTGGTGCGCGGATCGCGCCAACGCGCAGGGTCCAGCACGGTGGCGTCGAGGTCGCGCAGCACGAGGCGTGCAGGCAGGCCTTCCGCATCGAAGTCGATCAGTGCGTTCTGCAGATGCGGCTCGGTGGCCATGCCGGCGCCGATCAGGTGCAGCGGGCCTTCCAGCAGCACGTGGCAGTAGCGATGGAAGAACCGTTCTGCGTGCGAGCGGTCGTGCAGGCGGGCGAGCGCGAGCCGCGGCCCGGTCCACAGGTTGATCGCGGGAATGCAGGTGCGCCCGTATCCGGCGATCGGTGCGCGCACGATCGCCGACAGCGTGGGTGAGAGCGCCTCCAGCGGGTGGAACAGCGCGGTCCGGTCGAACTGCCCGCCCAGCGTGTCCGCCCAGCCTTCCTTCGCGATCAGCGCCTCGATTGCCGACGACACCGCCACCGCGTTCTCGCAGTTCAGCCGGTACAGCAGTCTGTATTCGCCGGTCAGCGCGGCATCGACCGGGAGTTTGAGATCGCAGCGTGTGTCCAGCAGGTGGCACGTGCGCTGGGAGGCGAGCGGCACCGCCGGCAGCGAAACCGGCAGCAAGCGCACGAGTCCCGCATCGAACAAGGCGCGCAGGCCGGACGACGACGTCAGTTGCCACGGATGGACCGGCAGCACCGCACCCTCGATCCCCAGCGCCGCCAGCGCTTCCGTCGCGTGTGCCCCCAGCCAGTCCCGCGCCTGCACGCCGTCCTCGGCTTCGATGCGCAGCAGCGTCCCCACTTCCACCAGCGGGATCCCGACCGGGCGCGCGTTGAGCGGACTGCAGGCGACGATGGCCGACAGCGACGGGCCGACGCGCAGGCCGGGGAACGGGAACGTCTGGTGGCCATCCGATGCCGGTTCCAGCGCGACCGTGTTGTCGGGACGCAGGCGCACGAGTGCACGGTTGAGCACGAGGTTCGCGAGGCTGTTGTGGAAATCGCGGCGAAGGCGGCAGAAATCGTCCTGCGTCCAGTCGGGCACCAGCGGTGCCAGCACGCGCAGGAACGGCCCCGCGCTGCGCAGCGACCGCTCTTCGTCGCTACCGTCGCGACACGCAGGCCAGCCGATCAGGCGAAGCCGGCGGAACGGCAGGTCGGTCTGCGCGGGTGCCCACAATGCACCGGCTTCGCCCAGGGCCAGTCCTTCCGGTGTTTCCAGGCAAGGACAGAGGCGTTCGCGCCACAAGGCCTGGACCAGGTTGGACATCGCCTTGCGCAGCGCGCCGCGATACAGCGACGCGAAGGCTGACGGCGACAGGCCGGCAGCCCTGGTCCAGGCCCGGACCTGGCGCAGGCTGGGTTCTGCAAACGGATCAGTCGAAGACGAGCCGTTCAAGTTCGTCCCGCGTGATCGCGTTGAAATCGTTCAGGCGCTTCGCGTACAGCGCGCGCATGCGATCGGTCCCGGTCGTGTCCGCGCCACCGAGCGACTCGATCAGTTCCGCGGTGTAGCCCACGTGGTCGAGTTCGTCCTGCAGCAGGGAATCGAGCACGCGCTGCACCCGCGGCCAGTGGACTTCCGGGCAATGTGCCTGCAGCGCGTGGCGCTGCATGAGGTGGTGCAGCGTGGTCCGGATCTCCGCGATGTTCATCTGCACGTAGTCGTCGAGTTCCGGCACGCGCGCATACGGCGAACCCGGGACGGCCTCGACGTCCTGCTTCATGGAGAACTTCGGCGAAAGCGTGTCCAGTTCGGCGCGGAACTCCGGCGTGACCGCGCCGGGGAAGACCAGGTCCAGCAAGGTCAGGTAGGCCAGCGCGTGGCGGGATTCGTCCACGGCGTGTTTCTTCAGCAGCGCGCGTTGTGCGGAATCGGTGGCGCAGGCAGCGAGCGACCACAGCCGCTTCGCGCCGTCGCCTTCGCGCTCGGCATTGGTCATCAGCGAAATCGCGAGCCAATGCCCGTCCGCGGAGGCCTGTTCGTAGATCGCCGAATAGCGGGGCGCGTCGAACGGCGGCGGATGCGCGTCGACGGCGGTGTCGACGGCGGCGAGATAGCGCGAGAAGGCGGAATCGGAAGTGCGGCCGGCAAGCGATGCGCGCGCGACGAGGCCGACACGCCCCCGCTCCGCGGGGGCGTGCAGCAACGTCTCGATCGAACCTTGCCGGACGTCGTGGTCGTCCATGGCGGCGTCCTGCCCGGAAAAGGAGGAAAGTGATCAGGCGGCGTCGCGCACCGGATCGAAGGGGGCGTTCACCGCCACGAACGACAGGTTCGCATCCGGGAACTTCTTCAGTACTTCGGCCAGGCTGGCGTGGTCGATTTCCAGCTTGCCACCCTTCACCCGTCCGATGACCTGCACCTTGCGTCCGTCCGCCTGCAACTGCTCGAGCGACTTCGCCACCGTGCGCGAGGTCTTCACGCTCGTCGAAGCCGTGGTCTTCTTGGTAGCCATGCGCCATCTCCCTATTGACGATTTCAATCGGAAAATCTCGTTTTTTTCGGGCAATCTCCACGCCCGACATCCTCGATAGCACGACGCGGACAGCGGGTCAAACGCGGGCTATCGGGCAATGCAACGGGGGAATGCGCGGCGCGCGGCCACTGTCTCCACAGGCGCCTAGCCGCGCCCCGCCAGCTTGATCGCGATGACGCGATCGGGTCGGCGCACGGTGATCCGCCGCCAGCGCAGGAATTCCCACCACGTGATGTTCCCGCAGCGGCAACCGGTGCCGTACAGCCACGACTTCGGCCGCATCGATGGCAGCGCCGAGCCGCAGTCCTCGCACTGCACGTAGCCGTCCGGCGTCGGCACCCAGCCGCCACCGGCGTACGGCCACACCACGAAGAGTTCGTCCAGTTGCGGCCGGTGCAGCGTCGGCAACCGCTTGCGCAGCCAGCGCTCGCGTTCGATGCCGAGCTTGTGGCCCTTCATCCGCGCATCGACTGTCGCATCCGCGGGGTTCGCCTCGTCCAGCATCCGCCGGACCTCGTCCGACTGTCGCTGCACTTCGGCCTTGCCGAGCTTCTTCAGCGCACGCTTGCGTTCGGGGTCCATGCGGGGCGCTCGATGGCGGGAGGCCAGATCGTAGCGCCCCAAGCGGGGCGCGCGCATTCAGTTGTCCTCGTACAGCGCCGTCGTTCCGTCGCCGAGGATCAGATACCAGTCGTTCCGTCGCGCATCGTGCTCGAAGCCGACGCGCACGTCGTCCGGCGTCCAGCGGTGTCCGCGGTCATCCTGCGCCGGCAGCAGCCATCTCGCGTCCTCGGTCGAGACGGCGAAGCCGGTGCCGTCGACCAATCCGACGAGATCGCGCGGTGGCCCCGACAACCACCAGCGATCGCCGACATGCAGCAGCTTGTCGTGCATCGTCCGGTCATGACCGACGACGTGGACGCCAGGCGGCAATCGCAGGCCGGTGCCGCGCTCGAAGGCGTCGTCGGTGGTATCCGGATGCATCGCGAACGCAAGCGCAGCACCGATGGCGATGGCGAGCAGTGCCGCAGGCCATCGTGTCGCAGAGTGCTTTCGGGCGTGAAGGGAAACGGATGCAGTCTGCATGCCGGACATGACAGCGCAGGCGTTTGATGTCGGCATGAAGCCGATGCCTGGTGGCGGCGAGGCAGACGATCAGTCGCGCTTCCGGATGACGTGAATCTTCTCGCCATCCCACATCTGCAGGCCAAGCTCATGCGTGGGCGGGATCAGCCCACGCAGTTCTTCCGGTTCGGCGATACCCCACTCCACGCCATCGAAGGCATGGGGATACTCGGTTCCGTTCGGATTGGGCGAATGCAGGTAGATCGCCGTATAGCCGGTGTTCTCGCACAATTGAGCCCATGCCTGGATGGGATCGCGACGACCGGCCACGAGGCTTTCGGCCTTTTCAAGAAGTCGCAAGGTCAGCGCCGCGACCATGGGACGCACCCGGTTGCCACGCATCTTGAAGTCCGGGTGCAGGTGCCAGAAGTCGAACCATTCCTCGATCTCGAGATCTTCCAGTTCCTCGAGAGACCGCTTCTCGCGTTCGGCGAGATAGCGCGCCATGCGTTTCCGGAATCTGCGGTCGATCATGTCGAGTGTGTCCCTCAGCGATGGTCTCGGCGAAGCCGATCGATGGCGCGCTCGATCGCGACATGCCGCGCGATCGACGGCGCCGCCTTTTTCTCCAGCGCGATCAGGCGCCGCATCTTCGCTGCATCGCCGTGGCACAGCCGCAGCAAGTCCGATTCCGGAGACATCGGGCCGGCCGGCGCGAGGTTCGCTTTCGATCGCCGTGGCTGCCAGCACATCGCAACCACGGCGATGACGACGAGTAAAGCGATGAGGGTCATCGTGACGGTGTCCTTGCTGATGTCGATGACAGGGTAGCGCGTGCACGTGCGAAGCGTGCGTTCGGCAACGTCATCGCGCCATCGGCACGGTCGCACGCTTCTCGCGGCGGTGCGGCGCCGCCCGTGCTTACAATCGATCCACCCGGCCCGGAGGTGCGTCATGGACAAGAAGCCGTTACCCAAGGTGTCCCCGAACAATCCCTGTCCGTTCCTCCGGGCGCTGGTCGCGCAGGGGATGTTATCCGACAGGACCGCCACGATCGGCGACGCCACCGCCGCGATCGAACGCGTCGCGGCCGCGGGCGAGGGAAGCCCGTCGCTTCCGTCCCTGGCGATCCGGTTGATCGCCCTGCTGGCCAACGGACTGGGCCCCGGGGACATTCTCGACAACGGCCTCAACGGCCTCAGGCTCAACAAATTGCGGAACGGGCCGTTCGACAAGAAAGGCGCTGGATCGCGCATCCTGGACGCGAAGGCGCGGGGCGACCTCGATGAGCTGAATCGCCTCAAGCAATTCGCCAGCCAGAAGACCAAGCCGGATGGCGGCAAGGAACTGGGGCTGGACGCCGAAGAGTTGAAGGCGATGATGGACGCCAATTACGAACGGGCCGCGGGCAATCGGCGCCTGATCGACCGGCAGCTGATGAACGGAGAGTGGCCCGTGTTGCTCGACGTCATGGGCAAGGAAGGCAAGACCGGCCGCTATCTCAGCGTGCGGGAAGTGAACGCGCTGTTCCTGAAGCGTACGCTGCCGGGGAGGATGCTGAGGAAGCTTGGGCGTGGACGATGAGTGGCATTAAAGGCTTAAGCCAAGCTGCGTAGCGATGCGGGCTCGGCTTAACGAAATGCTTGGGCTTTACTGTGGTTTCTCCTTGTTTTCAATGCGCCTGGACTGCGTCCACAGCGCGCGACCAACTCTAGCCAGCGATACGCGGCCGATCTCCTGCATCTGTTGGAAACTCTCCATCCCATGGAGTTTGAGTGATTCCTTGCTCAATTTATCGGCGCCAAGGAGATCTCGGCTGAGCATTGCTACGTGCATGCTCGCACCCATTAGGTCGTAGTACGCCTTTCCGACGTTGGTGCTTTTGACAACAGCGATTTCAAATTCCTCTGCACAAGCACGGAATGCAGTCATTGCAGAGTATAGCTCTGTGGGGAGAACAACAGCGCCCCTTTGAACAATGTCTAGGATCTCGTAGTTGATGGAATCCCATAGTTCGTCCAGTCCCTGTGTTTCCTCTGGGCTCCTCCCGTTTGTGTCCTGAAGAGCCGCCGCAACTTTCTGTAAGCGACACGAGTGCACAGAGAAGTCCGACAGAACTTCTATTTGCTTCGAGAAGAGCTGTTCGCGAAGGGGCGATCGTTGCGACTTGTGGGTGAAGTAGAGCCCGAGCACCGATGCGATCGTTGTTGCGGAAAGACCGGCGACTGCGATCCAGAGCGAAGCTGTGTCCATGTGAGCCTATCGCCTGAGTTAAGCCGCCCCGTGGCCGGGCGGCGGACGCGTGCTAGCGTAGCGCAGGCACGTAGCCGACGCCACGACGTGGCTTCGGTTTGAATGAATTATTAGGCCGCTTTGCGTCGCTCAATCACGTCCTCAATAAAGCGTAAAAGTAGCGACACAACTAGCATGCCGATGATTACCCCTCTGCAACGCCAGAACAAGTAGCCCCAAGCCGCAGAGTTTTCCATCAGAAAACCGCCAACGCCGAATAGCCGATCAAGCGCTCCAGACACCAATATTGCGACGAACCAAACCGCCATAAGCACAATGAAGGCGACAACTATCACCCGGAACGGGCGGAGAAGTATCGCAAACGCGACCATCACGACGGCGATAGAAAGAGCTGCGCTAAATAGCCAAATAATCAGTTGAGCCATGATGAAAGTCGGAATGGGCCCCAGTGGTCTAACACCTGAGTTAAGCCACGCCGCGAAGCGGTGTCGGCTTGAATGAATTGTTATACGTCAGCTCCGCTTACTTTGGTAATTCCTAAGCAAACCGGACCAAATCTGAGAGGATTTGGTCATGAAACGATGCCCTTCCTGTGAGGGAAGC
>NZ_JBQUZW010000017.1:0-84519 GCF_056313665.1 Lysobacter sp. DMC104
GCGGGTCTCTTCTTGCGTGGCATACGACCTCCTCTGGGTCATGGTATGCCCCGACACACAAAATTCCTGACACCCTCCTTTCTTTCAAAAGAAAGTTACCCGCGCGCAGCGCGGAAGCTGTTGATTTTCCCGTCGGGACTGGTCGTTGCTCTGCGCTTTGGGCGCGTCGCCTTTTCTGCGATCCTCTGCGTGATCTCCCGCGAAACTGACCCATGCGCACCCTCTTCTTCGACCTCGACGGCACTCTCATCGACTCCGCCGTCGGCATCACCCGCTGCGTCGCGTATTCGCTCGAACGCATGGGCCATCCCGGATTGCCGGCGGACGCGCTGCGCGGCTGGATCGGGCCCGCGTTGCGGGTGAGTTACGGGCGCCTGTTCGACGACCCCGCCGACGTCGAACGCGCAGTCGCGCTGTACCGCGAGCGCTACGACGTCGAGGGCTGGGCCGAGCACACGGTCTACGCCGGTATCGGCGATGCGATCGAGGCGCTGCATGCGGCCGGGTTCCGGCTCGCCGTCGTCACCGCGAAGAACGAACCGCATGCGCGGCGGATCGTCGACACGCTGCCGTTCGGGCACCGGTTCGACGACGTGATCGGCGCGACCCTGGATGGCCGGCTCAGCCACAAGCCCGAGCTGATCGCCGAAGCGCTGGCGCGTTTCGGCATCGCGACGGAGGCCGCGCCCGGGCTGTGCACGATGATCGGTGACCGCGACCTGGACATCGTCGGTGCCGCGCACCACGGTCTGTGTGGTGTCGGTGTGCTCTGGGGCTTCGGCGATGCCGACGAACTGCGTGCGGCCGGTGCGCATGCGCTCGCGGTCGTGCCCGACGTGCTGCCGGCGCTGCTCCGCAACGCCATTCGCGCCCCGTTTCTTTCGTAGTAGCCTGTCCGCGCACGTCGATCGGTCGGGGAAAGGCATGGGATTCCGTTGGGGTTGGGCGCTGGCCCTGTTCATCGCGCTGTCGGGCGCAGCGTCGTGCGCCGCCGCGGCCGAACACGTCAGCGGCGGATTGCGGTTCGAGACCGGCGCGGAGCCGGCGTTCGTGGTCCGCCATGAATTGCCCGCGCGCTGGGATCCCGGCGCGGCCGGCGCCGACGACCATCGCTGGCGCTACTGGCTGTACGACGTGCAGTCGGATCGCCGCCGTGGCCAGGACATCAGTTACACCGAGCATGTGTTCGAGCCGAAGTCGCAGTCGCTGCTCGGCGACGCCGGCCGTTTCCAGATCGACTTCAATCCCGAGTTCCAGCGCCTGACGATCCACCGGGTCGAGCTGCTGCGCGACGGTCGCTGGCAGAACCGGCTGGTGCCCGACCGCATCTCGCTGGCGCGGCGCGAGGCCGATTTCGAGCAGGACATGACCGACGGCACCGTGACCGCGCTGATCGTGCTCGACGACGTGCGCGTGGACGACATCGTGCGGGTGAGCTACAGCGTCGCCGGCAGCAACCCGATCCTCGCCGGGCAGATCTCGGACTGGGCCACGCTGTCGTGGCGCAACCCGACGCTGCGCAGCGGCCTGCGCGTGCTCTACGACCCGGGCACGAAGTTCCGCGTGCATCGCGAGAACACCGCGCTGGCGCCGCAGGTCCGCCATCTCGCCGACGCCGAGGAGGTACAGGTGCAGGCGCGCGGCCTGCCGGCCACGGTGTACGAGGACAGCTACCCGGCGTGGTACCAGCCGTTCCCGACGGTGCAGATCGCGCCGGACCGCGGCTGGGGCGAGGTGGTGCGCTGGGCGCTGCCGCTGTATCCCCGCTTCGACCAGCCGTTCGACGACGACCTGGAGCGCCGCCTGGCGCAGTGGAAGACGCTGCCCGATCCGGCCGCGCGGCTGACCGCGGCGCTGCGCGCGGTGCAGAACGACGTGCGCTACTTCGGCATCGAGATCGGCGACAACAGCCATCGCCCGAATCCGCCCGGGCTGGTGTGGCAGCGCCGCTACGGCGACTGCAAGGACAAGGTCTACCTGCTGACCACGCTGCTGCACCGGCTGGGGATCGAGGCCGCGCCGGCGCTGGTGTCCACCGACCGCGGCCGCGCGATCGGCGACTTCGTGCCGAGCGCGTCGGTCTTCAACCACGTGATCGTGCGGGCCCGCATCGGCGGCGAGACGGTGTGGGTGGACCCGACCATGACCCAGCAGGGCGGTGACCCGCGCCTGTTCGACCTCGGCGACTACGGCATGGTGCTGCCGGTGGCCGAAGGCGTCACCGCGCTGGAAACCGTCGTCCGCCCGCGCGAGGGCAACGCCGGCATCGAGGTGAAGGAGCGCTTCCTGCCCGCCGCCGACGGCAAGGAAGCCACCTTCGAGGTCGAGACCATCTACACCGGTGCCTCCGCCGACTACCAGCGCCGCAACACGCTGAGCGAGCGCGGCACCGACCTGTCGCGCCGCTATTCGGAGTACTACCGCAAGCGCTACGGTGAGGTGGAAACCCTGTCGGAGCCGAAGATCGAGGACGATCCCGAGCACAACCGCCTGCGCATCAGCGAAAGTTACCGGTTGAAGACGCCGTTCGGCGACGCCGCCGCCGGCGTGCGTTCGCTCGAGGTCTACGCCGAGGCGTTGCAGGCCGCGAGCGAGCTGCCCGACGCGCTGGAGCGCCACGGGCCGCTGGAATTTGCCGACCGCGGGCGCTACCGCCACGAGATCGTCGTGCAGTTGCCGGAGCGCTGGAAGCCGACCTTCACCGCCGAGCGCGCCGATCGCAACGCCGACGCCTTCGGCTTCCATCGCGACGTGGAAGTCGGCGACAAATCGGTGACGGTGGTGTACGAACTCGACGTCAAGCGCAGCGAAGTGCCGCAGGACCAGGTGGCCGCGCACCTGGCCGAACTGCGCAAGGTGCGCGACGACCTGTCCGCGACCCTGCGCTTCGCGCTGCCCGCCGCGGTCGGCGCGCAGCAGCGCCAGGAACGCCTGCGCGCCCTGCTGCGCGAGGTGATGGAAGAGAACGCGAAGTGAGCGGCCGCCGGCGGGACCACGACCGTTCGCGGGCCTCGTGCGCACTGGCGCTCGCGCTGGCCTGCGCCTGCGCGCTGCCAGTCGTGCAGGCGGCGAAGACCAATGGTGCGAAGGACGGCGACGCGACGTCGGCGGCGCGCGAGCGCGCGCTGGCAGCGTCCACGCCCGAGCAGGTGGCGGCCGATCCGGCGCAGGCGTGGACGCGGTTCCTTGCCCATGCCGACCTCGGCGATGCCTACCAGCGTTACGACGCGATGGACGCGGTGGGCTACACGCTCGCCAGCGTCGATGCCGAGGCCTGCCGCAGCCACGGTGATGCCCTGCGCGAATCCGTGCGGCAGGTGCCGATCAGCATCGCCCTGCATCGCGCCGCGCTGCTGTGCGCCGAGGCGGTCGGCGACGCGGCGCAGGCCGATCGCGAGGCCGCGGCGCTGGCCGCGCTGTCGAAGCTCGCGCTGGCGAATGCCGGCGAGGGTTACTACCGCCGGCCGATCCGCGTGTTCTCGCCCAGCGACATCTATGCCCTGGTGGCGATGCTCGGCTACGAATTCCGCTACGACTACTACCGGCTGGTGCGCCCGGAACGCACCATGCCGCTGGTCGTCGCCGCATGGGATCCCGACGCGAAGGTCGAGCATCACCTGGCGTTCGACTTCATCGAAGCCACCTACGCCGTCGATCGCGACGACGAGCATGCCGGGTTCCCGATCATGCGGAACGATCTGGTGGACGCGTTCGTGAAGAGCGAACGCGAGAGCGGCGAAGTGATCGGCGAGGACATCGCCGCGATGCAGGCGGCGCAGGAAGCCGGCACCGCGGCCGATCGCCTCGACGCGCTGCGCGAGGCGGTGCGGCGCGGCGGCATCGCCTCGATGCGCGAATGGCTGGCGGTGTGCCGCCAGGCGCGTCCGTCCGGCTGCGGCGAGGAACTGGTCGACGCGCTGCTGCCGCTGGCCGAACAGCGCCAGGCGATGCCGATGGTGATCCTGGCGCTGGCGCATGCCGAAGGCGTGGGCGTGGCGAAGGACATGCAGGCGGCGCAGGCGCTGCTGGAGGCCGCGGACCGCCGCTGGTACCGCCGTGGCGCCAGCGTCGTCTATGCCCAGTTGCAGGCCCGCATCGGCGGCGCCGCGGGCGATCCCTTCGTGCTGGAGCGCCTGCGCCTGGCCGATGCGGCGGGGAATGTCGACGCCGCCCTGCTGCGCGTGGTACGGCAGATCATCGCCCGGCCGGAGGGCGCGCTTTCGCCCGCCCAACGCGAACTGCTGTCGCGACCCGCGGCGAACGGCACCGGCATGGGCCACGCCATCCTCGCCGGCTATCACGAACAGGCCGGCGACAAGGCCGCGCAAGAGGCGGCACGCCGGCAGGCGGCGGAAGCGGGCAACGCGATGATGCAGCGCGAACTGGCCTACGCGCTGCAGCGCGAGGTGCGCGCTGCGCACCCGGGTACGCAGCGCGGGACGGAGATGGCGGCCGAGGCGCAGGTCTGGCTGGAAGCCGCGGCGCAGGGCGGCGATGCGCTCGCGATGCGCACGCTCGCGCATGCCGCCTGGCAGCGCGGCGAATGGCGGGCCGCGACCAACTGGCTGCTGGCGGCGGCGTCCGCCGGCGACGTCGACGCGATCCACGATCTCGCCACGGCCTACGAATCGGGGCGGCCCGAGCTGAAGGGCGATCTCGCCACCGCGGTGGACCTGTACGAATCGATGGCGACGACGCCCGGCGCGCAGGGCGCGCGTGCACGCCGTCGGCTGGCGCAGTTGTCGATCCAGGGCCGGGGCATGAAGCGCAAGCCCGAACGCGCGGTCGCGCTGTTGCGCGACGATGCCGACCGCGGCGACGTCGAATCGCAGACGCTGCTGGGCGCGTTGCTGCTGGAGGGCGTCGACGGACTGTCCGCCGATCCGGACGCGGGCATGCGCTGGATGGAGCGCGCGATCGCCGCCGGGTCCAATCGTGCGCGCAACGCGCTGGCGCAATGGCTGCATTCGGGCAAGGGATCGACCGCGGAGCGCCGCCGCCGCGCGCTGGCCCTGCTGCGAGAAGCCGACCCCGCGGGCGACGATTTCGACAGTCTCCGCAACAGCCACGCCTGGATGCTGTGCGTCTCGCCTTACGACGACGTGCGCGATCCCGTGGCGGGCTGGGCGTTGGCGCAGCGCATGCTGGCGGCCGGGCCGCTGGATCCGGCCGAACTGGATACCGTCGCCGCCTGCCAGGCCGCGGACGGCGACTTCGCCGGCGCTGCCAGGCACCAGCAGCAGGCCATCGACGCGCTGCCGAAGGACGCGCAGGGCCGGCCGGACGGCGGCCGGGGCATGTTCGACCGCCTCGCGCTGTATCGCGCCGGCAAGGCCTACCGCGAATCCGCGCCCTGACCGGGGCGCGGCGCTGGCAACGTATGCACCGCGCGACGATGCCGATCCGGTCGGGTCGGCGTGGTAGCGTTGCGGGTCGCCCGTTACCGCCTCGTGCTCACCGATGACCTTCCAGCGCCGACGCACCAAGATCCTCGCCACCCTCGGACCCGCCACCGACGCCCCGGGCGTGCTCGACGCGATCCTGCGCGCCGGCGTCGACGTGGTCCGCCTGAATTTCTCGCACGGCGACCCCTCCGGGCAGGTCGCGCGCGCCGAGGCCGTGCGCGCCGCCGCGGCGCGCGTCGGCACCGAGGTCGGCATCCTCGTCGATCTGCCCGGGCCGAAGATCCGCATCGAGAAGTTCGCGAACGACAAGGTGAAGCTGCGCGCCGGCGACACCTTCACGCTGGTCGCCCGCGAGGACGCGCCGCCCGGTGACGAGACGCAGGTCGGCGTGAGCTACCTCGGCCTGCCCGGCGACGTGGTCGCGGGCGACGTGCTGCTGCTCGACGACGGTGTGGTGCAGCTGGAAGTGACAGCGGTGGAGGGCGAACGCATCGTCACCACCGTGCTCAACGACAGCGAACTGTCGAACCGCAAGGGCCTGAACAAGCTGGGCGGCGGCCTCTCGCTGGGCGCGCTGACCGAGCGCGACCGCGAACTGATCGCCGTCGCCGCGGAACTGCGCGCCGACTTCATCGCGGTGAGCTTCTGCCGCAACGCCGAGGACATGCAGGAAGCGCGCCGCGTCGCGCGCGCCGCCGGCAGCGATGCCTGGGTGGTGGCGAAGGTCGAGCGTGCCGAGGCGATCGAGAACCTGGTCGAGATCGTCGACGCCAGCGACGTGGTGATGGTCGCGCGCGGCGACCTCGGCGTGGAGATCGGCGACGCCGAACTGCCCGGCCTGCAGAAGAAGATCATCCGCACCTCGCTCGAACGCAACAAGGTGGTGATCACCGCGACGCAGATGCTGCAGTCGATGGTGAGCAGCCCGATCCCGACCCGCGCCGAAGTGCTGGACGTGGCGAACGCCGTCATCGACGGCACCGACGCGGTGATGCTGTCGCAGGAATCCGCCGCCGGCATGTATCCGGTGCGCGCGGTCGAGGCGATGGCGCGCATCTGCCTCGGCGCCGAGCGCCAGTTCGAGCACGACACCGACTTCGAGGACGCGCCGCGCAACCTCGAACGCGCCGACCAGGCGATCGCGATGGCCGCGATGTTCCTCACCGAGCACATCGGCGTGGGCGCGATCGTGGCGATGACCGAATCCGGCGGCACCGCGCGCTTCCTGTCGCGCTTCCGCGGCCGTGCGCCGATCTTCGCGTTCGCCCGCGTGCCGGCCGCGCGCCACCGCATGGCGCTGATGCGCGACGTGTTCCCGATGGACTACGACAGCCGCGGCGAGACCCCGCGCCAGGCCGCGCGCGGCAGCATCCGCAAGCTGGTCGACGCCGGCCTGCTCGGCCCCGGCGATCGCGTGGTGTTCACCAGCGGCGAGCACATGGAAACCCACGGCGCCACGAATACCCTGCGCCTGTTGCAGGTCGGCGACGACGGCACGGCGGAGGGGTTGGGCGAGCTCTGAGCGATCGGTGGCAGTGCGATCCCTGCCGATACCCGTTTCCGTCCCGGTTCACCAGGGAGGCGTTCCGATGAAGTGCATGGCCGTGATGCTCTCGCTCCTGCTGACGACGCTGTCCTCGATCCCCGGGCATGCCTTCGCCGCCGAAGGCGTGGCCGTCGTCGATCCCGGGAGACTGTCCGAGTTCTGGATCGCGAAGGGCATGGGCGCCAACGACGCTTCGTATCTCACTTTCGGCCAGTCGCGCGACGACAGCTACGGATGCGTCGCGCAGGGTTTCGTGATCGACCGCGAGGGTCGGATCGTGCCCGGACGCGTCCTGCGATGGGCGCTGTCGTCGGGCGTTCCAAAATGGCGACGCCGGGAGCTGCTGATCCTGTTCCACAACAGCACGGGCCTGCTGGGCACGTATGTGCCGGCCGCCGCGAATGCCTCGCGCCGCGAAGTGTTCACCGTGGCTTTTCTTCCGTACTTCGGCCAGAAGCTGGCGTCGCAGCTGAGCGATGCACGGAAGACGGAATTCTCCGATCGCCTCCGCGAAAGTTGCCGGATCGACGACCTGCCCGCGTGGATGGCCGCTCACGGTACAGACGCCGGCAAGGTGCCCGAGCCGGAACTGGCGCCCGTACTGGTGCCCGACACTCGGCACTGATCCGGAGAAGCGCGCAGGAAAGCCGGTCTCGGTCGCGGTTGATACAATCCCCGGCCTGCACCGCCGCCCCGCGGTCGTCATCCCCATCGTCGCCACATCGTCACCACGGAGTCCGTCATGCTCGCATTCGTTTTCCCCGGCCAGGGTTCGCAGAAGAAGGGCATGGGCCAGGGCCTGTTCGACGAGGTCGGCGAATACGCCGGCATCGAGAAGGAGGTCGATGCGCTGCTCGGTTATTCGATGCGGCAGCTGTGCCTCGAGGATCCCGAGGACAAGCTCAAGGACACCCGCTACACCCAGCCGGCGCTGTACGTGGTCAATGCGCTGCACACCAAGAAGGCGCTGGCCGGCGGCGCGCGGCCGCAGTGGCTGGCGGGCCACAGCCTCGGCGAATACAACGCGCTGCTGGCCGCGGGCGTGTTCGATTTCATGACCGGCCTGCGTCTGGTGCAGAAGCGCGGCGAACTGATGTCGCAGGCGCGCGGCGGCGGCATGGCGGCGGTGATCGGCCTCGACGCCGGCATCATCGCGAACGTGCTGCGCGACAACGGCCTGGTCGCCACCGACGTCGCCAACTTCAACTCGCCGTCGCAGACGGTGATCTCCGGTCCGGTCGAGGACATCGACCGCGCCGGCCCGCTGCTGCAGGCCGCCGGGGCGCGCATGTGCATGCCGCTGCCGGTCAGCGCGGCGTTCCACTCGCGCTACATGGCCGACGCCGCGCGCGAGTTCGAGGCCTTCCTCGCGCCGTTCGAATTTTCGGCGCCGCGGACGCCGGTCATCGCCAACCTCAGCGCGCAGCCGTATCCGGCCGACGGCGCGGCGGCCAAGGCGCTGCTGGTCGGCCAGATCACCGGCTCGGTGCGCTGGGTCGAGAGCGTGCGCTACCTCGCCGCGCAGGGCGTGGACCGCTTCGAGGAAATGGGCCCGGGCAACGTCCTCGCCCGTCTGGTCCAGCAGATCCGGGCCGCCTGAGTCCCGGTACCCGGCCCGGACAGCCGGGCCGGGCGTCGGTCCGGCCCCCCGGCGGGGGAGGGGCGGGGAGGAGGGGCGGGTATAATCCCGGGATTCCCCGCCGCTCCTCCAGGACCCTTCCAATGAGCATCGAACAGCTTGCCGATATCGCCCGCGCCATGGTCGCCCCGGGCAAGGGCATCATCGCGATCGACGAATCCAACAGCACCATCGCCAAGCGCTTCGCCGGCGTCGGGATCGAGAACACCGAAGAGAACCGCCGCGCCTACCGCGAGCTGCTGCTCACCACGCCGAACCTCAACCAGCACATCTCCGGCGCGATCCTGTTCGACGAGACGCTGCGCCAGTCGACGAAGGACGGCGTGCCGTTCGCGAAGGTGATGATGGACAACGGCATCATCCCGGGCATCAAGGTCGACAAGGGCACCCACGCGCTGGCCGGCTGCCCGGGCGAAGTCGTCACCGAAGGCCTCGACGGCCTGCGCGAGCGCCTGAAGGAATACGCCGCCCTCGGTGCGAAGTTCGCGAAGTGGCGCGCGGTGATCACCATCGGCGAGGACACCCCGTCCGGCACCTGCATCGACGCCAACGTCCACGCGCTCGCGCGTTACGCCGCGCTGTGCCAGGAGCAGGGCATCGTGCCGATGGTCGAGCCGGAAGTGCTGATGGACGGCGAGCACGACATCGAGGAGTGCTACAACGTCACCGAAGCCACGCTGCGCGCGCTGTTCGACGCGCTGTACCAGCAGAACGTCGACCTGCAGGGCACGATCCTGAAGGCGTCGATGGTCGTCTCCGGCAAGGACTGCGAAGAGCAGGCCTCGGTCGACGAAGTCGCCGAATACACGCTGATGTGCCTGCGTTCGACCGTGCCGGCGATCCTGCCGGGCATCGTGTTCCTCTCCGGCGGCCAGAGCGACGAGGACGCGACCGCGCACCTCAACGCGATGAACCAGATGGGCCCGAACCCGTGGCCGCTGTCGTTCTCGTACGGCCGCGCCATGCAGTCGGCGGCGCTGAAGCTGTGGTCGCAGGACCTCGTCGCCAATTTCGGCAAGGCGCAGGAGACGGTGTTCGCCCGCGCCCGCGACAACGGCCTGGCCGCGCTGGGCCAGTGGGGCGGCTGAGCGTTCGACTTTGGTCGCATGCGATCGCCTGAGGCGATCGTCGCAAGTGCTTCGCGGACGCCGGCCTCGTGCCGGCGTCCGTCGTTCCGGGCCTGCGAAACGCTGCGTTGCCGTTGATGTGCCGGCATAGGCCGAAGGTCATGCATGTCGGCCACAAGCGTGCGTTTTCCCCGGGAAAACGCCGGTTTCCCGACGATCAATGCGAATTGCAAGCCGTTCGCGAATGCCGGGAATCGCGGATGCTGCCGCTACAATCGGGATCACTGCTTTGAAGGACTGCCCGATGCTCCCACGCCTGCCCATGGACGCGGCGCCCCGGTGCGCCCTGCGTTCCTTCGATCCCGTCCGCGCGGTCACGCGCGGCGCGACGATCCGTTTGGCGACGGTCGCCTTCGTCGCCTGCCTTCTCGTCGCCTGCGGCGGCAAGGACGACGCCGCGGCCGGCAAGCCCGGCGGCCCGGGTGGCAATGATCGCCCCGCCACCGTCACCACGCAGCGCCTGCAACCCGAATCCTTTGCCGAGCGCACGTCCGCGATCGGCACGGTGAAGGCGCACGAATCGGTCACGATCACCGCGAAGGTGAGCGAGCTCGTCGATGCGGTGCATTTCGAAAGCGGGCAGGAGGTGCACGCCGGTGCGCCGCTGGTCACGCTGTCCGATCGCCAGCAGCGCGCGGCGCTCGTCGAAGCGCAGGCCAACGCCGAGGACGCCGAACGCCTCTACCGTCGCCAGAGCGAACTGGCCGCGCAGCAGTTGATCGCGCGCTCGCAGTTCGACACCCAGCGCGCCGCGCGCGACGTCGCCAACGCGCGCGTCGGACAGATCCGCGCGCAACTCGCCGACCGCATCATCCGCGCACCGTTCGCCGGCACGCTCGGCATCCGCCAGGTCAGCCCGGGTGCGCTGGTCGCGCCGGGCACCGCGGTGGCGACGCTCGACGACGTTTCGCGTGTGTACGTCGATTTCCCGCTGCCCGAGGCGCTGCTGTCGACCGTCGCGCCGGGGCGTCCGATCAGCGGTCGCGCCGAAGCGTGGCCGGGTCGCAGCTTCACCGGCAACGTCTCCGCCATCGACGCGCGCATCGATCCCGCCACGCGCGCGGTGACGGTGCGCGCCGACCTGCCGAATCCCGAGCGCCTGCTGCGCCCGGGCATGCTGATCAACGTCGACCTGCCCAGCGCCGCGCGCGACACGCTGCGCGTGCCGGAGATCGCGGTGGTGCAGATCGGTCGCGACAGCTTCGTCTACCGCGCGAAGGACGACGGCACCGTCGAACAGGTCGCGGTGACGCTCGGTGCGCGCGCCGACGGCAAGGTCGAACTTGTCTCCGGCGTGCGCGCCGGGGATCGCGTGGTGATCGAAGGCACCGGCAAGCTGCGGCCAGGCGGCAAGTTCGTCGAGGCGAAGGCCGCCGGCGCTGCGCCTTCCGCCGGTGCCGCGCCCGTGGCGGCGAAGGGCTGACCGATGCGCCTGTCCGACGTCTCGATCGAGCGTCCGGTCTTCGCGACCGTGATGAGCCTGCTGCTGATCGTGCTCGGGCTGATGTCCTACAGCCGGCTCACGCTGCGCGAACTGCCCGCGATCGATCCGCCGGTGGTCTCGGTCGACGTGAGCTATACCGGGGCGTCCGCGGGCGTGGTCGAGACCCGCATCACCCAGGTGCTGGAAGACGCGCTGTCGGGCATCGAGGGCATCGAGAGCCTGCAGTCGCGCAGCGTCAACGGCCGCTCGACGGTGACGATCGAGTTCACGCTGAAGCGCGACATCGAGGCCGCCGCGAACGACGTGCGCGACGCCATCAGTCGCGTCGCCGACCGTCTGCCGGAAGAAGCCGACGCGCCGCAGGTGCAGAAAGCCGACAGCGATTCCGACGTGATCCTGTGGTTGAACATGAGTTCGACCTCGATGGACACGTTGCAGCTCAGCGATTACGCCGACCGCTACGTGGTCGATCGCCTGTCGTCGCTGGACGGCGTGTCGCAGGTGCGCATCGGCGGCCAGCAGCGCTACGCGATGCGCATCTGGCTGGACCGCGACGCGCTGGCCGCGCGCGGCCTCACCGCCGGCGATGTCGAGAGCGCGCTGCGCAGCGAGAACGTGGAATTGCCGGCCGGCCGCATCGAATCGGCGAACCGCGACTTCACCCTGCGCGTCGAGCGCAGCTACCGCACGCCGGAACAGTTCGCGACGATCCCGCTGGCCAAGGGCAAGGACGGCTATGTGGTGCGCTTGGGCGACGTGGCGAAGGTCGAACTGGCCTCGTCCGAGCGCCGCGCCTACTTCCGCAGCAACGGCGAGCCGAACATCGGCCTCGGCATCATCAAGACCTCGACCGCGAACAGCCTCGACGTGGCCCGCGCCGCGCGTGCCGAGGCCGAGCGCATCCAGACGAGCCTGCCCAAGGGCACGCGCATCTTCGTCGCCTACGACACCACGGTGTTCATCGAGGCCGCGGTCGCGCGCGTGTGGGACACGCTGTTCGAGGCGATCGTGCTGGTGCTGCTGGTGATCTGGCTGTTCCTCGGCAGCGCGCGCGCCGCGCTGATCCCGGCGGTGACGGTGCCGGTGTGCCTGGTCGCCGCGTTCATCGCGCTGTACGCCTTCGACTTCTCGATCAACCTGCTGACGCTGCTGGCGCTGGTGTTGTGCATCGGCCTGGTGGTGGACGACGCGATCGTGGTGCTGGAGAACATCCAGCGTCGCGCCGACCTCGGCGAGCCGCCGCTGGTCGCCGCGCGCCGCGGCACCGCGCAGGTCGCGTTCGCGGTGATCTCCACCACCGCGGTGCTGGTCGCGGTGTTCCTGCCGATCGGCTTCCTCGAAGGCAACACGGGGCGCCTGTTCCGCGAACTGTCGGTCGCGCTGGCCGCAGCGGTCGCGATTTCCGCGCTGGTCGCGCTGACGCTCACGCCGATGATGTCGTCGAAGCTGGTGCGTCCGCACGCGGCCGATCGCCCGAACCGCTTCCACGGCGCCATCGCGCGCCTGCTCGACCGCACGGCGCAGGGTTACCGACGATTGCTCGACCGCAGCCTCGACCGCACGTGGCTGTTCGGCGTGCTGATGATCGCCGCGCTCGGCGGCAGCGCGGTGCTGTTCAAACTGGTGCCGAGCGAACTGGCGCCGCCGGAGGATCGCGGCGTGTTCTTCGCCAGCGTCGTCGGCCCCGAGGGCGCGGGCTTCGACTACACCGTTGGCCAGGTGCAGCAGGTGGAGAAGATCCTGCTGCGCGACACCGGTGCGGGCAAGCCGATGCAGCGCGTCAACACGCGCGTGCCCGGCAGCTTCGGCGCCAGCGAGGAAATGCACACCGGCCAGGCGATCGTGTTCCTGCAGGACTGGGACAAGCGCAAGGCGACCACCGACGACGTCGTGTCGCAGGTGCGCAAGGAACTCGGTGGCCTGCCCGGCGTGCGCGTGAATCCGCAGCTGCGCACCGGCTTGACCCGCAACAACGGCCAGCCGTTCCAGCTGGTGATCGGCGGCCCCGATTACGCCGAACTCGCGCAGTGGCGCGACCGCATCCTCGCGCGCATGGAGAAGAACCCGAACTTCTTCTCCGCCGATTCCGACTACAAGGAAACGCGGCCGCAGATGCGGGTCGAGATCGACCACGCGCGCGCCGCGGACCTCGGCGTGTCGGTGAACGAGATCGGCCGCACGCTGGAAACGATGATGGGCAGTCGCCGCGTCACCACCTTCGTCGACAACGGCGAGGAATACGACGTGATGCTGCAGGCCGGCCGCGCCGTGCGCGCGACGCCGTCCGACCTCGCGGCGATCCAGGTGCGCGGCCGCAACGGCGCGCTGATCCCGCTGTCGAACCTGGTGAAGATCGACGAGATGGCCGAGGCCGGCAGCCTCAATCGCTTCAACCGCCTGCGCGCGATCACCATTTCCGCCGGCCTCGCGCCGGGCTATCGCATGGGCGACGCGATCGCGTGGACCGAGCAGGCGGTGAAGGAAGAACTGCCGGCGAGCGCGCAGATCGACTGGAAGAGCGAATCGCGCGAGTTCCGCAAGGCCGGCGGCGCGGTGCTGATCACCTTCGCGATGGCGTTGCTGGTGGTCTACCTGGTGCTGGCCGCGCAGTTCGAGAGTTTCCTGCACCCGCTGGTGATCATGCTGACCGTGCCGCTGGGCGTGGCCGGCGCGCTGCTCGGCCTGTGGATCGGCGGCAGCACGCTCAACCTCTTCAGCCAGATCGGCATCGTGATGCTGGTGGGCCTGGCGGCGAAGAACGGCATCCTGATCGTCGAGTTCGCCAACCAGCTGCGCGACGAAGGCCGCGACGTGCGCGAGGCGATCCTCGAATCCTGCGCGGTGCGCCTGCGCCCGATCCTGATGACGTCGGTGGCGACGATCGTCGGCGCGGTGCCGCTGGTCGTCGCCGGCGGCCCGGGCTCGGCCAGCCGCTCGACCATCGGCATCGTGGTGATCGCCGGCGTCGCGTTCTCCACGCTGCTGTCGCTGTTCGTGGTGCCCGCGTTCTACCGCGTGATCGCGCCGTACACGCGCTCGCCGGAAGCGCTGAAGCGCAAGCTCGAAGCGCTGGAAGCGGAGACGCCACAGGTCGGCGGGCACTGAGCCCGCCGCATCAGCCCGCCAGCGCGCGCCGGTAGCGCTCCGCCATCGCCGCGTCGAACGCGCACAGGATCACGCGCAGCTCCGCGGGCGCATGCGCGCGCAGCGTGCGCACGGCGACCTCGGCCGCACGATCGGGCGGATAGCCGAACACGCCGCAGCTGATCGCGGGGAAGGCGATCGACCGGATGTCGTGCTCGATCGCGAGGCGCAGACTCTTGCGGTAACAGCTCGCGAGCAGTTCGGGCTCGCCCTCGCGGCCGCCGTGCCAGACCGGGCCGACGGTGTGGATGATCCAGCGCGCCGGCAGCGTGAAACCGGGCGTGATCCGTGCCTCGCCGACCGGGCAGCGCACGAACGGCCGTACCATCGGGATCGCCTTGCAGGCCGCCGACAGCCCGGGGCCGGCGGCGCGATGGATGGCGCCGTCGACCCCGCCGCCGCCGGCCAGCGCCGCGTTGGCGGCGTTGACGATGGCGTCCACGTCCAGCGCGGTGATGTCGCCCTGGCGAACCTCGATGGGCATGGTGGCGGTTCCGTGGCCCGCGGGGAGGCGGGGGACGCGCTATGCTGCGACGAGACTGCCTTCCGGGAAAGCTGCCATGAACACGTCGAAGGAAGTGCAGCGGGCCGTCGCCGAAGCGCTGGCGCGCGGGGACAAGGTCGAGGCGATCAAGCGGTTGCGCGAGGCCGGCGGTGGCGACCTCAAGGGCACGCTGGCGCTGGTGCAGCGGATGATGGCCGAAGCGCAGGCATCGAATGGCGCCGGCGCCGGCACGGCCGACAGGCCGCGCACGCCCGAGCCGCAGTCGATGCAGGCCGCCGAGCGGCGCACCGCGGCGCTGTTCGACGAGAAGCGCACGCCCACGGTGATGCCCGGCGATCACCCCGGTCGCGGCGTGCTCTGGCTGGTGATCCTGCTCACGACCGCCGCGGTCTGGGCGCTGACCCACTGACGGGAGGCGTTGCCGCATGGACCCAGGCCCGACGCTGCCGCAGGACGTGATCGACACGATTGCCCGCGGCGACAGGATCGACGCGATCAAGCGCCTGCGCGAAGCCGCTCGAATCGACCTAAAGACCGCGCACGCGGCCGTCGAGGCGTACGCCAACGATCAGCCGCTCCCGCCGCTGCCGGGCCTGTCGGTGTCGACGGCGGCGCTGTCGCAGGCCGCGGCGTCGATGCTGCCCGACGACGTGCTGGACGCGCTGCGCAGCGGGAACAAGATCGAGGCGATCAAGCGCCTGCGCGAGGCCACCGGCCTCGGCCTGAAGGAAGCGAAGGATCTGGTCGAAGCACACGAGGCAGGTGGCGCGGGTGTCGCCGGGCAACGGTCGTCAGCCGCGGCGCCGATGCCGATGGTGGTCTCGGGGCGCAGCGGTGTCGGGATCGGGCCGATCCTCGCGCTGGTCGTCGCGGTCGCGCTGGCGGCGTGGTGGTGGTTCGGCCGCTGAGCCGGCGGCGCGTAGAATGCGGGGATGTCATCGGTTCCCCCGTCCTCCTTCCCGCCCCCCGCCGCGCCCGGCGGCGAAGCGCGTCGCCGTCGCGACGCCGAACTCCGTCTGTACGGCCTGAACGCGGTGCGCGCCGTGTTCGCCCGCCGCCCGCAGGCCCTCCGCAAGGTCTATCTGGCCGAAGCGACGATCCCGAAGCTCCAGCCGCTGCTGAAGTGGTGCGTCGCGCACCGCGTCGGCTACCGCGTGGTGGCGCCGGAGGAACTGCAGAAGCTCGCCGTCAGCGCGCACCACGAAGGCGTGGTCGCCGAGGTGCTGCGCGAGGAGCCGACGCCGCTGTCGACGTGGCTGCGCGACCTGCCGCCCGGCCCATGCTGCGCGCTGTGGCTGGACGGCGTGGGCAACCCGCACAACCTCGGCGCGATCCTGCGCTCGGCCGCGCATTTCGGCATCGCCGCGGTGCTGCTGCCGAAGCATTCGACGCTGGCGCTGTCGGGCGCCGCCGCGCGCGTGGCCGAGGGCGGCGCCGAAGCGGTGCCGTTCGTGCGCCTGGGCCGCGAGGACAACGCGATCGCGCAGCTGCACGGCGCGGGCTTCGGCCTCGCCGCCACCGTCGTGCGCGGCGGCGGCGACCTGTTCGCGGCGAAACTCCCCGAGCGGCTGGTCTACGTGCTCGGCGCCGAAGGCGAGGGCATGGACGCCGAACTCGCGAAGGCCTGCGACCAGCGCCTGTCGATTCCCGGCACCGGCGCGGTCGAAAGCCTCAACGTGGCGGCGGCGACGGCGGTGCTGCTGGCGGCGTGGGCGCGGCGTCGCTGAGCACGGCGGCGTCGGCGGTCGGGCGATGCAGGCCCGACAGGAATCCCGCGATCTTCGCGTCGTCGATGACCCAGGCGTCGAACGTCTTCGTCGCGTCGCTGTGCACGACGCCCGGGAAGCAGTTGGACGTGGCGACGCCGCAGAACACGTCGATGTGCGCCTGCTTGATCGCGCCGCCGGTGTCCGCCGCGAAGAAATAGCCGTCGTGCACGACCTGCGTGCCGTCGGGCAGCGTCACCGGCACGCCGCGCGCGTCGGGCACGTACAGCACGGAGCCGAACGGCAGCGTGTCGGGGTCGACCGCGATCGTGCGGTAGGGCACCAGGTCGTAGCTGCCCGTGCCTTCGCCGTACGGCCCGCGCGAGCGCTTGAAGCGTGAGCGTCCGAGCGCGCCGGCCCAAGGCTTGCCGGCCGGATCCAGCGCCAGCACCTGCACGCAGTCGACCTGCGCCTCGGCGGCCTTGCCCGCGTAGTTGTAGGTCGACGTGCCGGTATCCGTCGTCACCGCGACCGTGCCTTCCAGCGCGGCGAGGCACCAGTCGCGCGGGGACAGCATCGGGCCGATCGTCGCACCGGCGAGATCCAGCAAGGGCAGGCCCGTCGTCGCCACGGTGGCCGGATGCACGTTGTAGTGCGTGGCCCAGAGCCGGACGTGCTGCGCGGTCGCGATGTCCGGTGGCGGCAACGCGAACGTGTCCTGCGCCGCCACCGAAGTGACGGCGCAGAGCAGGCACCACAGGACGGCGGCCGAGCGGCGCATCATTCCATCCGCTGGATCACCTGCAGCACCGTCTCGTACTCCTTCGCCTTCTCCGGCTCGCGCAGCATCGCCGCGAGCGTGGCGGCGAGCGCGGCTTCCTGCAGGACGTGGACGCGGGCCTCGTGCTCGCTGCGGTCGATCGTGTGCAGCGCGTGCGCCATCGTGTCGACGGCCGCATGCAGGCCGGCGATGAAGTCGTCGCTGCTGCCGAGCACGGTCTCGTTCACGAAGGTCACCGCATCGCGGATCTGCTGCGCGATGTCCGTCGCGCCGGCATCGTCGGAGGCCGGATCGGTCGCGGCGGCAGGCGCCACCGCGACTTCGGCCGTTGCGGCAGTGGCGGTGTCGGCCGTCGACTCGGGCGCCGCCACCATCGCCTTCGGCGCGGCCTGCAAACGGAAGGCATTCAGCACGGTCAGCAGGCTGGTCAGATTGTCGGCGATGCCGGTTTGCGCGATTTTCTCGGTCGCGCCGGCCGCGGCGGTGGTGTCGAGGCTGTAGATCTGCATCACGCCCATGTTCGCGGCGGCCTGCGCCAGCGTGTTCTGCTGTTGCTGCGCGGCCACGGCGTTCTCGAACAGGATGCCGGTCGAGTGCGCGAGCGACTGGTAGAGACTGCCCATCGCCATGGCCGGCGATTCGGCGATGACCTTGACGTTGGCCTGGGTGATCGAATCGGTGATCTGCGAATTGACGGCGGTCGGGAATGCCATGGGTGGTCTGTCCTTGATCCGGGAGTGAAGGGCGAATGTGCGGCGTGCGGTGCGGCGATCAGGGTTTCGCGGTCTCCGCCGGCTTCGGCGCGCTGCCGAAACCGCCGTCGGCCGAGGCGGCGAGATACGCGAACACTGCATACGCCGCGGTGTTCTGCGCCAGCGCGTCGGGATCGATCTTGTCGAGCGTGTCGTCCGGCGTGTGGTGCAGGTCGAAGTAGTCGGTGCCGTCCTGCTTCAGCGACGCCCACGCTGCGCCTTCGGCGGCGATGGCGCCGACGTCCGACGCCGGATGGCCGTCGGCCGCGGCCTCGATGCCCAGCGGCTTCAGCGCTTCGGCGATGCGCGCGGCGGCGGCCTGCGCCTGCGGCGGCGCGCTGGTGGCGAAGGCGTAGATGCGGCCGGCGCCGAAATCGCTCTCGGCCACCATCTGGTGTTTCGCGACGTTCGGCTTCTGCGCGTCGGCGTAGGCCTTGCCGCCGTACAGGCCCTGCTCCTCGTTGGCGAACGCGATCACGCGGATCGTGCGCGGCGGGCGCTGCGCCTTCGGCAACTGCGCGATCAGGCGACCCGCGCCCATGCCGATGGCGACGCCGGCGCCGTCGTCGATCGCGCCGGTGCCGAGGTCCCAGGAATCGAGGTGCCCGCCGATCACGACGACTTCGTCGCGCAGCTTGCGGTCGGTGCCGGTGACTTCGCCGATCACGTTGTACGAGGTCGCGGTGCCGTCCCAGCCGCAGTCCAGCGCGACGCGGATACGCACCGGCGCGCCCAGCGCGACGAGACGCGCCAACTGTTCGGCGTCGGGCACGGAGAGCGCGGCCGACGGGATCGGCGTGAGGCCGTCGTCGAAGCGGGTGATGCCGGTGTGCGGGTTGCGGTGGTGGTCGGTGCCGGCCGAGCGCATCACGTAGGCCGCGGCGCCGGCGCGGATCGCCGCCGATGGACCGCGGCCGCGGACCTTGCTGCCTTCGCCGTAGCCGGCACCGTCGCGGGCGCGGGCCATCGTGTAATCGACGAACGCGATCTTGCCGGCGAGCGAGCCCGCGGGCGCGGCCTCCAGCGCGGCGAGATCAGCGAAGCGCACCACCTCGCCTTCGACCGTGCCGCCCGGGCTGCCGCCCAGCGCGGTCAGGTGCAGCGCCTGCGCGTGCGCGCCGAGCACGGCGCCGGATTCGCCGCGGCGCTCCCATTTCGGGAAGGTGACTTCCTGGCGCCAGACCTTGTCGTAGCCCAGCGCGCGGAACTTCGCTTCGGCCCAGGCCACGGCGCGGGCGTCGGCCTCGCTGCCGGCGAGGCGCGGGCCGACTTCGGTGGTCAGCGATTCGACCGCGTCCCACGCGGTGCGGTCGTGCAGCACGGTCTCGCGCAGCTGCGCCGCGGTGGCCATGGCCGCGTCCGGGATGCGGGTCTCGGGCGGCGAGGCGGCGCCGGCGGCGGAGGACATCGCCGCGAGGGCGACGGCGAGGGACCACGACAGCTTCTGACGCATCGACGCTTCTCCCGGCCGGTGTTCCGGCGCACGAAAACACGGAAGCCGCGAGCGTAGCAGCCCGCGGCTTCCGAGGCCCCCTGCCATCGGTCCCGGGACCGGTGGCGACGGGGAAGATCAGTGTTTCAGCGGATCGGCGTCAGCGCTTCATCAGGTCGCGGATCTCGCGCAGCAGTACCACGTCTTCCGCCGGCGCCGCCGGGGCGGGCGCGGCTTCCTCGGCGCGCTTGAGCCGGTTCATCGCCTTGATCACGAGGAACAGCACGAACGCGACGATGGTGAAGTCGATGATCGTCTGCACGAACGCGCCGTACTTGATCGCCACCGCCGCGGCGGTTTCCTTGCCGTCGGGACCGATCACCGCGTCCTTCAGCACGAAGGCGGCCTTGCTGAAATCGACGCCGCCGGTGAGGAAGCCGATGACCGGCATGATCACGCCGTCCACGAGCGCGCTGACGATCTTGCCGAAGGCCCCGCCGATCACCACGCCCACGGCGAGGTCGACGACGTTGCCCTTCATCGCGAATTCCTTGAATTCGGACATCATGCCCATGACGCTGCTCCCCGGAGATGGATGTGGACGCAGTCTATCGCCGCGGTCGCGGCCCGTGGGCGTCGGGGCGGGCTTTATTTCCGGCGGGGCACGCCGCCGGGTGCGGGCCTCAGCGCGGCGGCGCGATCCGGCAGGTCAGCGCCAGCACGTCGTCGAGCGTGCCTTCGCAGACGTCGCCCGGCTGCAGCGCGGCGACGCCGGCCGGCGTGCCCATGAAGACCAGGTCGCCGGCCTTCAGCGCGAACAGCTTCGACAGCTCGTGCAGGATCTCCGGGACGTCCCAGATCAACTGGTCCAGCGTCGACTGCTGGCGCAGCGTGCCGTTCACGAGCAGCGACAGCGTGCGCGGGCCGAGCGCGCCGATCTCGTCGGCCGGCCGCAGCGCCGAGATCGGCGCGGATTCGTCGAACGCCTTGGCGATGTCCCACGGCAGGCCCTTGGCCTTGGCCGCGGCCTGCAGATCGCGGCGGGTGAGGTCCAGGCCGATGCCGTAGCCGAACACCAGCGCGCCGGCGTTTTCCGGGTCGAGCACGCCGGGCGGCGCGTCTTCGCCCAGCGCGACCACCAGTTCGATCTCGTGGTGCAGGTCCTGCGTGCCGGGCGGGTAGGCGGCGTCGGCACCGTCGATCACCAGCGCGTCGGCGGGCTTGGTGAAGAACACCGGCGTGCCGCGATCGGCTTTCGACGCGGGCACCGCGGCGCCCATCTCGCGGGCGTGGTCGGCGAAGTTGCGGCCGACGCAGAAGATGCGGCGGACCGGGAAATCGCCGGAGACATCATGGCCACGCACCGGGACGCGCACGATGGCGGGCGGCGGGAGGAGATCGCGAGGGGAGTCGTTCATGCCCGCATGATCGCGCGGGCGCGGGGTGGCGTCGAGTCTCGCCGCGGCGGGATCGCTCAGCGGCCGACGGTCAGCGCCGGGCGGCGCACCACGCGGTATTCCGCGTCCAGCGGCGCGCCGGCGGCGAGCGGCTTGTTGCGCTGCTTCCACAGGCGATACAGCAGGCCCGCGGTGAGCATCGCCGCGCCGATCGCCAGCCCGAACAGCAGCAACACCGCGAGCAGGCCCACGCCGAACAGCGCGAGCACGACGCGGAGCACGCGGTGACGCGGCTTGCGCGGTGCGAAGAAGGCGTCGAAACGGCGGCGATGACGGGACGAGCGGAACGCGAACATGCGGGCGTGTCGTGACACACTAGGACGGCCAGCGGCCAGTGGTCGCAGTATCGGACGGCTCATGACGGATGGTGTGAGGACTTCGTTAAACCCCGGTGTGACCTCCGGCACGGATGCGTCACCGCTGATCGCGTTGTCCGCGTTGGCGGACGGCGTGCCGATCGAAGTCGAGGCGACGGTGGACGGCAGCGCCGAATCGCTGGTGCTGCTGCGTCGCGGCGACAAGGTCCGCGCCTGGCTCAACATCTGCCCGCACGCAGGGCGCCGGCTCGACTGGGCGCCGGGTCGTTTCCTGCTGTCGAAGGGGCAGCTCGTCTGCGCCGCGCACGGCGCCACCTTCGAGACCGACGCGGGCCTGTGTGTCGCCGGCCCGTGCCGCGGCCAGTCGCTGCGCGCGGTGGCGGTGGCGGTGATCGGCGACGGCGTGTTCCTCGCGACGCCATGACCCTTGTCGCCCGCTCGCTCGCGCTGTCGTTGCTGCTGGCGATGCCCGCGGCGTCCTTCGCCGACGGTACGCCGGACGCGACCGCGACGCCCGCGCCTGCGTGCTTCAGCGCGCGCGACGTGCGCGAAGCACGGCAGAGCGATGCGCGCACGCTCGTCGTCCGCCTGAACGATGAAAGCCGCTGGCGCCTCGCGCTCGGCGAAGGCTGCCCCAACGCGCTGTGGTCGGAGCAGCCGCGTCTGCTCAGCCCGCGCGGGCAGGTGTGCACTCGCGGTGGCGCATGGCTGGATCGCGGCGACCGCCGCTGCGCCGTGCTCGACGTCGCCCGCATCGATGCCCGCGAATACGCCGACCACGCGCTGCTCGCTCGCAACGCGCAGCCTACGGCCGACGACCTGGACACGATCGTCGTCCGCGGCAAGCGCGTGCGTGGATTCGTCGGCAGCACGGCGTATTGCGTCGACGCCCGTTACGTCCGCGGCTGGCGCGACGACGGCAGCGACCTGGTGCTCGAGACCTCTCCGACGCGCAGCGACGGGCATCGTTACTACCGCGTCGAATTCAACGGCGTCTGCTCCGAGATGGGCACGATGACCCAACTCGTGCTGAAGTCGCAGGTCGGCGGTACCGCGATCTGCGGCCATCCCGGCGATCGCGCGGTGTTCTCGCGCGACGAGGACGAACTGTCCTTCGGCGCCGGCATCGCCCGCCGCATCGTCGAACGCGGCCTCGCCGCGCAGGCCGGCTGCTCGATCGCCCGCGTCTACCCGATTTTGCCGGGCGATCCGGGCGGTTGAGCCATAGGCGGAGGCTTCAGGCGAAGGGCAGGCCCGTCACTTCGTCGAAGGGCAGGTCGTGGTCGATGCCCGTCTCCGGTTCCGGATCGACCGGCTCCGCGTAGGCGATGACCCAGCCGCATTCCGCGGAGACCGACCGATCGTCCGGCGATTGCGAAACCCCGACCAATCCACCGACCAGCAACGTGTCGGTTTCGACGGCACCCCAGACGATCTTCAAC
Organism: Lysobacter sp. DMC104; assembly: GCF_056313665.1. Classification (NCBI taxonomy): domain Bacteria; kingdom Pseudomonadati; phylum Pseudomonadota; class Gammaproteobacteria; order Lysobacterales; family Lysobacteraceae; genus Lysobacter; species Lysobacter sp. DMC104. The sequence goes on from NZ_JBQUZW010000017.1 coordinate 22,698, forward strand.
GGCACCGACGTCGTGCAGGCGGGGAATGCGCCGATGCCCGTGCCCTGCGGCGAATTCCAGAGATCCAGTCCCGTCTGGGCCACATCCACCTCGAAGCGCCTGCGCCAGTCGCCGAGATACGGATTGGCGACCAGCCGTTCCTCGCGATCGCGTCCGTCCTTGACATAGGGGAAGAGCACGTTCGCCCAGCCGGTCATCACCGCCGGGCCGGAGCCACTGCGGTAGCGGAACATCGAGCGCCAGAAATCGGCATCGACTTCGCCGCGCCTGGTGCGCTCGAATTCCGCCAGCACCGGATCGAGTGCGGCAATCCACGTGTCGAGGCCGTAGTCCGCGAAGCGGGACGCCTTGCGCCGCAGCGCCCGCCAGTCCGCTTCGGTGCCGGTCAGCGTGATCGCGGGGATCCCGCAGCCGGCCATCATGAGGTACTCGAAATACGCCTGGAACGTCTCCATCGCCATCAGCTGAGAGACCGCGCGCTCCAGCGGGCCGCTGGTGCTGAAGTCCGCTTCCAGCAGCGACGAGGCGCCGCCGGTGTGCGCGTCGATCTGCCCGGCGAAAGCGGAAAACGCCTCTTCCCACGGATTGTCCATGCCCGGGAAGAAGTCCGGGCGCACGACGACCAGCTTCTCCTTGCCGGCATGGCGGACGAAGCGATGCCGCAGCGCTTCCGCGTGCAGGTTCACGTGCAGCGCGAAGCCGCGCGCGAGGGTCAGCCAGATCGCGTCCGGCGACAGCCGCAGCGGCAGGTGTTCGTAGAACGCGGTGCGCATGGCCGACAGCAGCGCGTGGTCTTCCTCGCAGGCGATCAGCGGCCGGGCCGGCTTCCACATCGCTTCGATCGGACGACGCAGCGCCTTGCGCAGCACGGTCGCGTGGTCGATGACCGGCTGGAGTCCGCCGAGTTCGACCTCGGGACAGACGGCGAACGTGGTGTCGACCATCGCGTGGCTGCCGCTCAATCCCGCATCAGCGTCGACTTGCCGAACAGGCTTTCCACGAGGTCGACCGCGAGTTCGGCGGTGGCGTTGCGGCTGTCGAGGGCGGGGTTGAGTTCGACGATGTCCAGCGAGCCCATGCGGCCGGTGTCGGCGATCATCTCCATCACCAGCTGTGCCTCGCGGTAGTTCGGGCCGCCGGGCACGGTGGTGCCGACGCCGGGCGCGATGCTGGGGTCGAGGAAGTCGACGTCGAAGCTCACGTGCAGGTGAGTGTCGGCGTCGAGGTCTTCCAGCGCTTCCTCGATCGCACGCTTCATGCCGACCTCGTCGATGTAGCGCATGTCGTAGATGTCGAGGCCGTGGTCCTTCACCAGCCGCTTTTCCTCGGGATCGACCGAGCGGATGCCGATCTGGCGGATCTCGTCCGGGCGCAGCGCGGGCGCGTCGCCGCCGAGGCGGACCAGCGCCTCGGGGCCGAGGCCGCAGAGGCAGGCCACCGGCATGCCGTGGACGTTGCCCGAGGGCGTGACCGTGCTGGTGTTGAAGTCGGCGTGCGCGTCCAGCCACAGGACGCGCAGCTTGCGGCCGGTGGCGCGGCAGTGGCGGGCGACGGCGGTGATCGAGCCGACGCCGAGGCAATGGTCGCCGCCCAGCACGATCGGCATGCGGCCGGCCGTCAGTTCGGCGCCGACGGCGTCCATCAGCAGGCGGTTCCAGGCCACGACTTCGGGCAGGTGGCGGTAGCCGTCGACCGGCGGCTGCCACGGGTTGGCCGGGCCGGCCAGGTTGCCGCGGTCGACCACGTCGATGCCGCGCGCGGCCAGCGCCTCGCCCAGGCCGGCGATGCGCAGCGCCTCGGGCCCCATCCGGGCGCCCCGGTGGCCGGCGCCGATGTCGGTGGGCACGCCGATCAGGGACACGGGCGGGAAGCTGCGCTGCATGCGGAGTCCAGGGATGACGACGGGGGGAAGGATGGTGCCGACAGTCCGAATCGAACGGACGACCTACCGCTTACAAGGCGGTTGCTCTACCAGCTGAGCTATGCCGGCACGGGCCGATGCCACGGGTGCGGATCGGGAACCCGGATTCTAGCAGCCGTCGTCCGGCCGACGCCCGCAGGGGTTCAGCGCTGGCCTTCGCAGTCCATCGGCCGGGCCTGCGCGGCGCCGACCCGGCGGCGGAGGGCGCCGGCATCGGCAGGACCGGCCACGGCCAATTCCACCCAGAAGGCGCTGCGGGTCTCGCCCAGCGCCTCGGCCTTCGCCTCGAACCCGGCCGCACGCAGGGCCGCGACGTGTTGGCGGGCCCGGTCCTCGGTGCTGAATCGGCCCAGCGCGACGCTGTTGGCTTCGGCGCCGTTGCCGACCACGAGCAGGTCGGTGAAGCCGGCGGCGCGCAGGCGCCCGGCGGCGGCATCGGCGGCGGCGCGGTCGGCGGCGGCCGGCAGGTAGACGCGCCAGCCGCGGTCGCGCCCGGCGGGCAGCGTCTGTTCGCGGATCGCGATGCGGGTGGCGCCGGCGCGCAGCGCGGCCTGTGCCTGGCCCGCGGTCGCGGCGTCGGTGAACGGGCCGAGGCGCAGGCAGGTGTCGTTCGAGGGCGGAGGCGGGGGCGGCGGGATGTCGGCCACGGTGGACGGGACGGCCCCGCTGTCGACCGGGGCGGGATGGGGTGCCGGCGCAGGGTCCGGCCGCAGGTCCGGGTGTTCGCTGACCAGCGACAGCCGGGCGATGCCCGACGGCGCCTCGGCCGGCGTCGTGGTCGCGCTGTCGGTGTGCAACAGCCACCAGGCGGCCGCCCCCAGGTTCAGGACCACCAGCAGCACGAGAAAGGCGCGCATCGTCATCCCGGCATTCTCGCCCAGACCGCGAGCCCCTCCAACACGAGCGACGGCGCGCGTTCGCCGCCGGCCGGCAGCGCCGCCGCCAGCGCGTCGACACCGCCGCCGTGCAGCAGCAGGGGTGGCACCACACCGAGCAATGCCTCCGCATCGCGCAGCGCCTGCGCCACCAGCGCCGCCGCGGCGCCGTCGCAGCCGGAGCGCAGCGCGTCCGGCGTGGTGTCGGCGAAGGCATGGAACGCGCCGCCGGTCTCCGGCAGTTGCGCCGCGCGCGCATGCAGCGCCTCCCGCATCAGCGCGGGCGAGGGCGCGATGCGTCCGCCGTGATGGCGTCCGTTGGCGTCGACGAGGTCGATCGTGAGGGCCGTGCCGATGCCGACCGCCAGCGTCGCCGCCCGCGGATGCCGCGCGCGGGCAGCGAGCATCGCGAGGAAGCGATCGGCGCCCAGCGTCGACGGGTCGGCGTAGGCGATGCGCAGGTCGCCGCAGCGCGACGCCGTGCGCGCGATCGAGATGCGTCCGCAGCGTGCGGTCAGTGCGTCGAGAAGCGCGACCCGCAACGTCGGCGCGGCGACGCTGGTCAGCACCGCCTCGTCGAAGCGCGCGGGCAGCGCCGCGTCCCAGCCGTCGGGCAGGCGTGCACCGTCGTGCGCGATCGCGACGACCTCGCCGATGCCGCCGTCGTCGCGCAGCGGCGCGCATTTCAGCCGGGTGTTGCCGAGGTCGAACAGCCACGTGCTCATGCGCGCCTCACGTCGACGATCCCGCCTGCCGGCGCACGCTGACCTCGCCGGCGTGCAGCCGCAGCGGGCCTTCGCGCGTACGCAGCACCAGCGCGCCGTCGTCGTCGAGTCCCGACGCAATGCCGATCACCTCACGCTCGCCGATGCGCGCCGTCACCTGCACGTCGCGCAGTGCGTCGCGCGCATCGAAGCGCGGCAGGAACGGTCGCAATCCTTCGGCATCGAACAGGCGCAGTGCCGACGCCAGCCGCGACAGCAGCGTCGCTGCGACGATGTCGCGCGACGGTGTCCGCGCGCCGAGCAACGCGTGCAGGTCGGTCCACGGCTGGTCGATCGCGGCCGCGGCGTCGGCCGGCATGCGCACGTTGAGGCCGAGCCCGATCACCGCGCGCGGGCGGCCGTCCTGCAATCCGCCTTCGATCAGGACGCCGCCGAGCTTGCGCAGCATGCCGTGCGCATCGTCGACCACGAGATCGTTCGGCCATTTCAGGTCGACTTCGGTCGCGCCGAGCGCGTGCAGCGCGTCCGCGGCGGCGACGCCGACGACGAGGCTCAGCCCGGCAAGTCTCGCGAAATCGCCGGCGAACGTCCGTGCCAGCGACAGATAGAGATTCGCGCCCGGCGGCGATGCCCACGCGCGGCCGTGACGACCGCGGCCGCCGTCCTGGCGTTCGGCGAACAGCGCGGCGAGGCCGGTGTCCGGCGTGCGCCGGCGCAGCAGTTCGCTGTTGGTCGAATCGATGACGTCGACGACCTCGATCGTGGCGAATCCGGCGCGTGCGTCGCCGTCGAGCGTCGTGCGGATCGCGTCCGCGTCGAGGGCGTCGCTCATGCGCGTCCGCGCCGGGCGAGGCGATGCAGCAGCCGCGCCTTCTCGAAGCGCGATTCGGTGCCGGCGCGCAGCCGCGCGAGGTTGCCGCGATGCGTCCACGCCAGCAGCGCCGCGGCGGCGAGCGCGAACGCCAGTCGCGGCGTCGGCGCATGCGTCAGCGTCGCGAGCGCGGCCAACGCCAGTCCCGCCAGCACCGTGCCGAGGCCGACGTAGCCGGTGAGCACCAGCACCGCGATCCACGTCGCCAGCAGCACCGGCACCGCCGACGGCCACAGCACCAGCGTCGCGCCGATCACCGTCGCCGCGCCCTTGCCGCCGCGGAAGCCGTGCCACAGCGGCCACACGTGCCCGACCACCGCCGCGAATGCGGTCGCGTAGGCCAGCCAGGCCGCATTCGGCGCCTCGGCAAAGCGCAGCCCCAGCCACGCGGCCAGCGCGCCCTTGCCGATGTCGATCGCCACCACGCCCAGCGCGAACTTCAGCCCCTGCGTGCGGAACGCATTCGTGCCGCCGGCGTTGCCGCTGCCCTGGGTGCGGATGTCGACGCCGCGCAGCCTGCCCAGCAGCAGGCTGCCGGACAGCGAGCCGAGGAGGTAGGCGGCGAGGACGAGCAGCGCCGCGCTCACGGTTCCACCTTCACGCAGCGGCCGAACACGTTGTTCGCACCGATCCAGCCGTTGATGTAGCCCTTGTTGTTGCCAATCTGGAAACGCATGCCGTCGATGGCCTTGATCAGGTGCAGGTATTCGGCGCCGTGGACCCGGCACAGCACGATGTCGTCGACGCGCAGCGAGGCGGCATCGACGACCGGTTCGACCGTGCACAGCTGTCCCGATTCGATGCGGCCGGTCATGGAGCCGCCGCGTGGCCGGAACGCCACCGTCTCGCCCTGCTTCAGTCGTTCGATGTATCGGGTCGCCCAGCCCATGCGTCGTGCGGGTTCGTCTGCGTTGCGGCGGATGATCGCATGCCGCCGCGGGTCGTGCGGTCGCGGGTCATGCGGCGGCGGGTCAGGTCGCGACGCGTCTTCGCCGCCGCAGCGCATGGCCGATCCCGCCGATCACCGTTGCCGCCAGCGGGAACATCAGCAGCGTCAGCGACGAGAACATCAGCAGCACGATCCACGCGCGGGTCTCGTCGCTGCCGAAGGCGTATGCGTAGGCGAGCATGCCGAGCCATGCGCCCGGCAGCGCCGGCAGCGCGGCGACGATGCCGCGGCGGAAGGCGAGAACGGCCATCGGCAGCGCCAGTACGGCCTGGCAGAGGAAGAAGCCGGCGCCGTTGTCGAAGGGTTCGAAGCGGTCGGTCGCGAGTCGCACGCTCCACCAGCTCGCGGGGGCCAGCAGCAGGCCGAGGGCGAACGCGGCGAGCAGCGTCCGCACGCGGCCGTTCATTCCGTCACCGGCTGTACCGCCGCCACCAGCGTGCCGCGACCGGCGTGGGCGCCGACGGCAGGGCCGGTCTCGACGAGGTACGCGGCGTCGATGCGCAGCCGCGCGCACAGCGCATCGCGCAGGCGTTCGCCGTCGGCGCGGGCGTCGCAGTGGCCGACGATGAGCCGCAGTGGCGTGTCGGCGCCCAGCGCGCGTGCGGCGCGCTTCGCGACGTAGCGCGCGAATGCCTCCGGCGCCTTCGCCTTCGCGAACAGGCCGCCGACCACGGCGAGCCGACCGTCGGGTTTCACCTTCGCGACCGGCGTGAGCCCGGTGAAGCGCACCGCCGGTTCCGCCCACTTGGGGATGCGTCCGCCGCGAACGGCGTGGGTGATGTCGCGCGCCGTCGCCCAGGTCAGCGTGCGCGGACGCAGCGCTTCGAGTGCGCGCAGGATGGCCGCCGCGTCGGCGCCGGCCTCGGCCAGTTCCGCCGCGCGCCACGCCAGCAGCGCCTGGCCGCCAGCGACGTTGATGCTGTCGAACACCCGCACCTTGCCGTCGCCGCCGCGCGCCGCCGCGTGCTCGGCCGACTGCAGCGTGCCGGAGATCGCGCGCGACAGGCCGACGTAGACCACCGCCGGATGATGCGCACCGAGGAACTCGAAGCTGCGCCGGAAATCGCCCGGCGGCGGCTGGCTGGTGCGCGGGAGTTCGCGCGCCAGCGCCATGCGCCGGTAGAACTCGCCGGTGGCCAGGCCGACCTTGTCGAGATGGTCGCGGCCGTCCAGGTTCACCCGCACCGGCACGACGTGGATGGCGAACCGTTCGGCGATGGCCTCGGGCAGGTCCGCCGCGCTGTCGACGACGATCGCGACCCGGTCGCCGCGCTCGACGCTGCGCGCCTGCAGCAGCATGTCGTCGGCCTTCATGCCTTCGACCGCCGCGAACGCCGCGCAGGCGTCGAACAGCGCCTGCGGCGCACCGACGTGGGCATGCACGCGCATGCGCGTGGCGCCGCCGGCCAGCACCATCGAATCGGCGCCGATCGCGTCCAGCGCTGCCCGCAGCGCCGCGCGCTCGATCGGCGCGTCGCGCTCGGCGTCGGCGATCAGCAGGCATTCGGTGCACCAGCGGCGGTCGGGATCGACCTCGTCGTGCGGCGGATGCGGTGCGTCGTCGTGCGCGGCGGCGGTTTCGTTCGCGGCACGCAGGCCGCCGCGGACGCGCAGCGCGCGCGGGCCGCCTTCGACGAATTCGGCGATGCCTTCCAGCAGGTCGACGAAGCCCTGCGCGCCGGCATCGACCACGCCGGCGTCGCGCAGCGCGGCCATCTGCTCGGGCGTGCGCGCCAGCGCGCGACGGGCCTGCGCCAGTGCGCGCGCGAAGCCGGGGCGCGGGTCGCCGCGCAGTTCGGTCGCGGCTTCCTCCAGTGCATCGGCGAAGCTGTCGATCACGCTCAGGATCGTGCCTTCGACCGGATGCGCCAGGGCGCCGCGGGCGCTGGTGGCGCCATGGCGGACCGCGGCGGCCAGGGTCGCGGCGTCCAGCACCGGGCTGCTGCGCGCGTGTTCGGCCACGCCGTGCAGGAACTGGGCGAGGATCGCACCGGAGTTGCCGCGGGCGCCGTCGATGGCGTCGTCGCCGATCCGCCGCAGCAGTTCGCCGATGTGGCGGCTGCGCCGGCTCAGCGCGCCGTTGAGCAGGCTGCCGAGCGTGAAGGCGAGGTTGTTGCCGGTGTCGCCGTCGGGCACCGGGAAAACGTTGATCTTGTTCAGCCCGTCGCGGGCGGCGATCACCCGGCGGGCGCCGGCGATCAGCGCGCGACGCAGGGCCGGGGCGGTGAGGGGCGAGGCCGGGGGTGGATCCGGGCGGTCGGGCGCATGGGCGTTCACGGCGGAAGTCTGCCGCAACCGTGGGCGCCCGGCTGCTGCGTTGCAGCAAGCCGCTGTTCATCTTTCGGCCAGCCCCGGACGGTCACATGCACGGTATAGTCGGTGTCTTGTTCGGGCCCTCCCTCTTCTTGGACGCCGCCATGCGCCGCTCCCGTCTCGTCCTGCCGACCCTTCTGGCGCTCGCGATCGTCAGCCTGCCGGTCGCCGCCCGCACGGCACCGCTGGCCTCGGCCAACGGCGATTCCAGCGACTGCACGGACGTCCCGGCGGTGGACGCCGACAACGATCCCGCGCCCGCCAACAAGCCCGCCGCCAAGCGCGCCAGCGCCGCCCCGGCGACCGGTAAGCCGCGGCCCAGCGCCCGCAGCGGCGACACGCTGCAGGTCCGCGGCCCGCGCTGGCACCGTTTCCTGCCCGGCATGTTCCGCTGATCCGGACGCCAGCTTGCGCTGGTTCCGCGACCGCTTCTCCCGTCCCGACCCCGTCATCGATCCCGAGCGCTGGGCGCGCGTCCGCGCCGCCGTGCCGTGGGTCGCGGCGCTCGATCCCGTCCGCGACGCCCGCCTCGCCGGCCTTGCCGCGCGGTTCCTCGCCGCCAAGACCTTCTCGCCGGCCCGCGACCTCGTGCTCGACGACGACCAGCGCGCGATGCTCGCGGCGCTGTGCTGCCTGCCGCTGCTGGAGTTCGGCGCCGACGGCCTGCGTGGCTGGTGGGAGTTGATCGTCTATCCGCAGGCCTTCCACATCGAGCGCCGCTACACCGAGGTCTACGAGACGGATGGCTTCGAGCTGGCGGAGGAAGGCGGCTACGACGTGGATGGCGAGGCCTGGGAGCGCGGGCCGCTGATCCTCTCGTGGGCCGACATCGAACACGAATTGCGGCATCCCCGCGACGGCCGCTGCCTGGCGGTGCACGAGATGGCGCACAAGCTCGACGTGCTGGAAGGCGGTTTCAGCGGCACGCCGCCGTTGCCGCGGGAATGGCGCCGCGCGTGGGTACGGGATTTCGAGGTCGCGTACGACACCTTCGCCGAGCGCGTCGACGCCGGCCGGCGGACCGCGATCGACGCCAGCGCCGCCGAGGCGCCGGAGGAGTTCTTCGCGGTGTGCAGCGAATACCACTTCAGCGCACCGGGGCGGCTGCGGCAGGCGCTGCCGACGGTGGCCGCGCACCTCGAACGTTTCTACGGTCCGTCGCCGTTCGCGGCATCGCCCGTCGCGAATGCCGTCACCGGCGTCGCCACGGACGCTTGATCACAGCCCCGGCGGCAGCGTGACCTCGAAGCGGGCGCCGCCGAGTTCGTCCGAATCGCCGACCACCAGCGCGCCGCGGTAGCTGCGCACGATGTCCTGCACGATCGCCAGGCCGATGCCGTGGCCCTGCACGCGCTCGTCGCCGCGCACGCCGCGCTGGAGCACGCGCGCGATCTTCTCCTCGGGGATGCCCGGGCCGTCGTCCTCGATCATCATCAGCAAGCCCGGCCGGCGGTGCGCCGCGGTGGCGCCGGTCTTCACCGTCAGCAGCACCCGCGACTTCGCCCACTTGAACGCGTTCTCCAGCAGGTTGCCCAGCAGTTCCTGCAGGTCGCCCTTCTCGCCGTAGAAACGCGCATCCGGGTCGATCTCGAATTCGCAGAACACGCCCTTCGCGGCGTAGACCTTTTCCAGTCCGCGCACGATTTCCTCGGCGTCGGGCTCGATCGGCATCGGCGCGGCGAACAGCTTGTGGCCGCCGGACGCGGCGCGGCTGAGCTGGTAGCCGACAAGATCGTTCATGCGCCGCAGCTGCTGGTCGAGGTCGCTGCGCAGCTCCGTTTCGGAGGCGTCGCTGTCCAGCCGCGCGCGCAGCACCGCCAGCGGCGTCTTCAGGCTGTGCGCGAGGTCGGCGAGGATGTTGCGCTGGCGTTCGAGGTTCTCGCGCTCGCTCTCGATGAAGGCGTTGATGCTCTCGGTCAGCGGTTCCAGCTCGCGCGGATGGCGTTCGCTCATGCGCGTGCCGATGCCGCGCTGCACGCGCTTGAGCTCGTCCACCACGCGCCGCAGCGGCAGCAGGCTCCAGCGCACGATGATCAGCTGCAGCGCCAGCAACAGCGCGCCGACCGCGCCGAGGTAGCTCCACAGCGCGCGCCGGAACACGTTGAGCTGGCTCTGCAGGCGTGCGGTGTCCTCGACGATGTAGATCGTGTACGACATCTCGTCGGCGAGATCGTCGCCGGGCCACACCAGGCCGTAGCCGAAGCGGTAGACGCGGGCGCGCTGGCCGTTGGCGCGCACGATGTCGATCGGCCCGTCGAACACCTGCTGGCCCGGCGCCAGCATCTTCACCGGCGGCAGTTCCGGGCCCTGCGCGGATTCGGATTCCCACACCACGAACGGCAGCACGATCTGCGCGTACAGGCCGCTGCCCGGGCGCTTGAGGCGCGGGTCGGGCAACTGGCTGTCCATCGGCGGCACGAGGTCGCCGCCGCGGCCGAATTCGGTCTTGCCGGCGAAGTCGAGCGCGTAGTCGCGGAGGCGGTCCTCGAGGATGTTCTCGGCGGTGTTCACGAACGCGTGGTCCAGCGCGTAGCCGGCCAGCGCGAGGAAGGCGATCAGGCCGACGCTGGCCGCGAGCAGTTGCCGCGTCTGCAGCGATCGCGGGCGCCAGAAGCGGTCACGCGCCGGCATGGGCGCGGATCCGGGCGGTCATGCGCGCCGCCGTGCGGACGACGGACGCGACGACGCCGCGCCTCGTCGGCGCGGCGTCGGGTGCGGGGCAGGCGTCGCGATTCAATTGTCGCCGGTGCGCGCGATCGCAAAGCGGTAGCCGCGGCCGCGGACGGTCTCGATCGGCTTGAGCGCGCCGTCGGGATCCAGCTTCTTGCGCAGGCGGCCGATGAAGACCTCCAGCACGTTGGAGTCGCGGTCGAAATCCTGCTGGTAGATGTGCTCGGTGAGGTCGGCCTTCGAGACCAGCTCGCCGGCATGCATCATCAGGTACTCCAGCACCTTGTACTCGTAGCTGGTCAGGTCGACGTTGCTGCCGTTGACGCTGACCGTCTGCGCGGCGAGGTCCAGCGTGACCGGACCGCATTCCAGCGAGGGCTTGCTCCAGCCGGCGGCGCGGCGGACGAGGGCGTTGATGCGCGCCAGCAATTCCTCGACGTGGAAGGGCTTGATCAGGTAGTCGTCGGCGCCCTGCTTCAGGCCCTCGACCTTGTCCTGCCAACTGGTGCGGGCGGTGAGGATCAGCACCGGGAACTGCTTGCCTTCGGCGCGCAGGGCCTGGATCAGTTCCATGCCGGACATCTTGGGCAGGCCGAGGTCGATGATGGCGACGTCGAACGGCACTTCGCGGCCCATGTACAGGCCTTCTTCGCCGTCCTGGGCGGTGTCGACGGCGAAGCCTTCGCGCTTGAGGCGCGCGGCAAGGGTTTCACGGAGGGGGGCTTCGTCTTCGACGAGGAGAATGCGCATCGAGAGCTCCTGGTCCGGCAGTGGCCGGCGGTTCGTTCAGGAACGGAGCATAGCCGTGGCCGATGGCCGCCGGGGGCGGCCGGGCCGGAGCTGTTCAGATTTCGCTTATTCGCGGGAAAAATGCCGGGAACGACATGCGATTCGCACGATTCCGCGGCGTCGGGGCGGTGACCGCAGTCGCGATCTTGTCAGCGATCGCCGCGGGGACGGCGCGGCGGCGGCACGTCGCGATTCTGCGGGCGCGGCATGTCCGCGGCGGGCTGCGGATCGTCCATGAAGACGCGGACGCGACCGTCGTCGCCGACCGCCTTGATGCGGGTCACGTCGCGGCCGTCGAACTGCATGCGTTCGGCACTGAGCACCTGGCCGCGATTGGCGCGCTCGAAGCGGCGGACCGCGTCGGAGACGGCGTCGTTGCCGGCGCTGCTGTTGCGCGGGCTGTCCGCCTGCGATTCGTCCTGGCGTCCATGGCCGCCTTGCTGGGCAGAAGCCGGCAAGGCGACGCCGGCCAGGGCGACGGCCAGCACGGACAGCGACAGGCGACGGGACGGCAGCGACATGGGCGGCACTCGGAAGCGGGTCGGGCGATCGACGGAACACATCATCGCGCGTTGGAGCTGCATTCTCGAAACCGTGCGGTGAATCCGTCCTTAACTTTTTCTTACGGCTTGCCGACACCCCGGCAGGGTTCAGCCGGGCGGCGTCCCGGGGCGTTCAGAACACCTCGCCGACGCAGCAGCGCAGCGATCCGCCCGCGGCTTCGATCGCATCCAGCGCCACGCTGCGGACGTGGAAGCCGGCCGTCGCGAGGGCGGCACGCGTGGCAGGCGTCAGCGCGGCCTCGGCGGTCGCGCTCATCCATACGCTGTCGTCGCGCAACGAGATGGCATTACCGGCGAACGCGGCGCGTTCGTGCGCGTCCAGCGGGATCATGTGCGGGCCGTACAGCGCCTGCAGCGCACCGCGCGGCGCATCGTCGGCGAAACCATCGGGGCAGACCAGCGCGGCCTGGCCGGCCAGCAACGCCAGCACCACGTTGGTGTGGTATTCGCCGGGGGCGAGGTCGAACAGCAGGGTCGCGCGCAGGCCGAAAGCGTCATGCATGAGCCGGGCCCCGACCTCGTCGCAGCGTTCGGACAGCCCGCAGAACCCGAGCCCGCGGGCGCGGTCGATCGCCAGCGCGCCGGTGAGTTCGCAGGGGTGGGGCTGAGAGGACAGGTCGATCTCCGTCCGGCCCAGCGTGTCGGTGAAGAAGCGGCGGATGTCGGCGCGTGCGGCTTCGCGCTGGCGCACCGGGTGGCGCATGCGGCCGACGATCGACCGTCCGGGCGCGGTGGCGAAGACGTTGTTCGGGAACACCGCGTCGGGCGTGGCCGGGTCGCCGGCGAAGCAGACGACGGGCAGCTCGGTCGACAGCGCGCGTTGCAGCGCGCGGTGCTGGGCCGAGGCGCGGCCGGCGTCGAAGGCGTCGGCGCCGGCCATGTAGCGATTGTCGCTGGCGGACTCCGCGGCCAAGCCGAAGCCGTCCGGCGCGACCAGGAACGCCGCGCGCGCGGTGGCCGGGCCGAAGTCCGGCGCGCAGCCGCGGGCGAAGGCCAAGAAGGCGTCGACGTCGCGGGTGAGCATCAGGCGGCGCGCTCGTGCGGGGCTTCTGTGGGTGCCAGCGCCTGCTCGAGCAGCGTCCAGTCGGCGCCGGGGCGGTGCGCGCCCTCGCTGAGGATCTGCCGGAACGCGCGGCCGCCGCGCTGGCCCTGGAACAGGCCGAGCACGTGCCGCGTGAGGTGCTTCAGCGCGACGCCCTGCGCGAGCTGCGCCTCGACGTAGGGCCGCCACGCGCGCAACAGCTCGCCGCGGCTGCGGAGCGGGCCGTCCCACCACGCCGCGTCGAGGCGATGCAGCAGGTACGGGTCGTGGTAGGCCGCGCGACCCAGCATCACGCCGTCGACCAGCGCCGCCTGCGCGGTCGCGGTGTCGAGGTCGGCGATGCCGCCGTTGAGTGCGATCTGCAGCGCGGGACGTTCGCGCTTCAGCCGGTGCGCCCAGTCGTAGCGGAGCGGCGGCACCTCGCGGTTTTCCTTCGGCGACAGCCCCTGCAGCCATGCGTTGCGGGCATGCACGATCACGTGCGCACAGCCGGCGGCGGCGATGGTGTCGACGAAGCCGAGGAAGCGATCCCAGTCCACGTCATCGTCCACGCCCAGGCGGCATTTCACCGTGATCGGCGTGTCGGGCGCGGCGGCGATCATCGCGGCGACGCAGTCCGCGACCAATGCGGGTTCACGCATCAGGCAGGCGCCGAAACGGCCGGCCTGCACGCGATCGGACGGGCAGCCGCAGTTGAGGTTGATCTCGTCGAAGCCGTGCTCCGCGCCGATGCGCGCGGCGGCGGCCAACAGCGCCGGATCGCTGCCGCCGAGCTGCAGCGCCACCGGATGCTGGGTGTCGTCCTTTGCCAGCAGCTTCGCCCGGTCGCCATGCAGCACCGCGTTGGCGTGCACCATTTCGGTGTACAGCCGCGCATGCGGCGCGAGCAGCCGGTGGAAGTTCCGGCAGTGCGTGTCGGTCCAGTCCATCATCGGCGCCACGGACAGGCGAATTTCATTGGGATTGATGCGATTTCCCGGTTTTTTCCCTGTTTTTTCAGTGGCTTCGTGGTGGTGCATTTGGGTGGATTCTGGCGTGTTTTTCGGCATTTTTGCCGTTGGAGTGCTACAATTCGTGCTACAGAATGAGGTCTGTAGCACTATGGGAACCATCGTCTCTCGCCGCCGCAGCGACGGCTCGACAGCATACACCGCGCAAATTCGGCTCAAGCGCGACGGCAAGTTGGTGCATTCAGAAGCCGAGACGTTCGATGCCAAGGTGTTGGCGCGCGAGTGGATGCGACGGCGAGAAGCTGAGCTGCAGGTGCAGCGGGCCAGGGGGGAGGTGCTGGGCCGCCGGATGACGGTGGAGCAGATGATCGAGTGGTACGTGGGGCGCGAACGCACCGACAAACCGTGGGGTCGAACCAAGAAGGCGGATCTTGCCCGCATGAAGGCGGGGGCCTTGGCCGGAAAGCGCGTTGACCAGCTCACGAGGTCTGACTTCATCGCCTACACAGAGCAGCGCCGGCGAACCGGGGCGGGTCCGGCGACTGCGTCCAATGACCTGATCTGGTTCCGGCAGGTATTCCGTGCCGCTGACGCCGTGCTCGGTTGTCCGGTTCCCTTGGAGGCGCTGAACCGTGCCGCAGAGTACCTCCGCCAGGAGCGGGTCATCGCCAAGCCCAAGAGAAGGGAGCGCCGCTTGAAGGAGGGCGAAGAGGGTTTGATCCTCAAGCACTTCGAGACGAGAGGACGGTCGGCGAAGATTCCGATGCGCGACATTGTGCGGTTCGCGCTGGCAACATCGCGACGCGAAGAAGAGATCACTCGACTTCGGTGGGATGACCTCGATCGCAAGAAGGGGATTGCCTTGTTGCGTGACGTGAAGCATCCAACGTCAAAGGAAGGAAACCACAAAGAGTTCCGTCTGCTTGCGGAGGCTTGGGACATCATCGATTCGCAACCAAGGATCGAAGGCGAGCCGCGGGTCTTTCCCTATGACTCGAAGTCGGTTGGTGCCGCCTTCACTCGCGCCATGCCGATCTTGGGGATCGAGGACCTGCACTTCCATGATCTGCGACACGAAGCCACCTCGCGATTCTTCGAGGCCGGCTATGACATCCCGCAAGTCGTGCACTTCACTCTGCACGAGTCATGGCAGACCTTGAAGAGGTACACGCATTTGCGGCCCGAGCATGTCCCGGACCTCACGCGCAAGAAGTCACAATGAGCGGTCGGAACTGTGAATGCGTGTCCAGTCGACTTCAGCTTGCTTACGCTGAGTGTCGATGTAGGAGGCGAGGTCCTCGATCGATATCAGCCATGGCGATTTTTGCGATCCCAGCCTGAATGCCGGGATGGGCAATTGCTGGCGAGCCGCCGCTTTCTTGGCTTCACCCGTCGAAAGACCGAAATGGAATGCGCAAGCATCGAGCGGAATGTGTCCGGTGCCGAACTCCGCCATCAGAAAGAACAATGTCCGCGTGCCGTTCATGGCATATCTATGATGTAAGTCGCCCCGCGGTGCATACCGGACTGCGTCTGATGCACATGGGTCCGAGACTCTGTAGGTTTGGCGTTACTGATTCGCTGAGCGATGACGATCGTCATGCACCGGGGCTGGCAATGCGTCACGTGCTCTCGCAGCCGTAGACGACCAATACGACAGCAGGACGAGGACGACGATCTGCAGTCCGCCCTGCGTCAGCGCATAGCCGCAGGCACCGATGGCCAACTCGACGGGAATGAACACCGCCGACCATGCCAGCGACGCCAGGCAGGCCAGGCGCGCGGCCCGATCGCGCTTCACAGCGTCGCGGCCTCGCTGACGGCGGCGGCGTAGCCAGGTCCCGGCCCCTGATTCGGACGGGGTGCTGCGCCTGCGGGATCTGCCGTGGCGCCGGGGCCGTGCGTCTGATCGAACAGGCCGGGCTCGCTGGTGGCGCCGGTGGGCGCCGGCGTGCTGCCGGGCGCATCGACATGCTCTCCGACCGTCTCGATGACGGCGCCGCTCATGCCGGCCCGGAACGCCTCTGCAGGCGACAGTCGCTCGATGCGGACATGGCGTTCGAGGAAGTGATCACGTACGGCAGCTTGCGAGCGGCCGTTGATGACCAAGGGCAGCGGCGTGTCGTCGACGACGATGCGGTGCAGATGGAGGTGGGGGAGGCGGGGCATGGGCGTCCTTGGGTTTAATAAATACAACTCAAGGGCGATAAATACCACCCGACGACCTGCCGCGCAAGCCGCTTTCGGGGTCCGGTTGTCCTGCCTTCCTAGTCCTGTGCGGCTGCTGCGAAGCGTGCCAGGAGCGTCAGGGGATTGACGTTGCCGTCGCTGCCGGCGAGGGATTGGTACATCCGCACGGCTGACTTGGCGGCGCGCTTGGGATCGGTCGTGGTCTTGAAGACTTCGCGCAGGATGCGCTCCAGCAAGACCACATCGAGTTCGGCGGGCCTGCTCCCGCGTTTGGCGGGAGATTCTTCGATTTTTTGCGGGGAAATCCCCTGCAAGAGCCACTCGGCCCGGAACCCGGTGACGGACTGCATCGCCAGCAGGTTCGCCGTATTGGGGCTCGCGACGCGGCCTGACTCCCACTGGCTGATCAACGACTTCGTGACCTTGCCGCCGGTGGCGGCCGAGATGGCCTCGGCCAGTTGCGCCTGGCTCAGTCCGCAGGACGTGCGCGCGTGCTTGATGCGTTCGCCGACCAGATTCATCTCCAGCCCCCCGGCGGTGATGGAAAGTCCGATGAGGATAGCAGTGTAGCGTCGGGTTGAACAGCAAAGGTTTAACGTGTTACACCTATGGCCATGTTCAACATCCGCCTCAGCGATGCCGCGGTCCTGCTCGGGGCGACGTTCCCGAACGGCCGGGTCAACCATGCCGCGGTGGCACGCGCCTTCGGGGTCTCGCGGTTCCTGCCACGGACCTGGGGCGCGCTGGTGCCGGAGCTGTATACGCGGCGCCTGGTCGATCGCCTGCCGCACGCGCGCGACTACGTCATCGATCCCGACACCGGCCTGACCCTGATCGAGATGCGGGCGCGACTGTCCGCGCGCGCGCCTCCCGCGGCGTCCTGAGCCATCCCGCCCCGTGCATCCCGACCTGTGGCGCGCATGCGCCGCAGCGGGCGGCTGCACGCCCGTTGTCCCACCCACCTGTTCCGAGACACCCCCGCAATGAGTATCGCCGCCATGAACTGGGCGCTGCGGATCGTCCTTCCCCCTCGCACCTCGTCGGCCAAGGCGTTGCTGCTGGTGCTCTCGTACCGCTCGCGCATGACCTCGTTCAAGCGGTTCGAGTGCTATCCGTCGAGCCAGTACCTGGCACATGCCACCGGCCAGAACCGCAAGACGCTCCAGCGCAACCTCGGCAAGCTGCAGCGCTGGGGACTGCTGTCGGATACCGGTCGGCGCATGGGGAAGACGCGCCAGGTGGTGGTGTATCGCTTGCACATGCTCGAACGGATACCCACAGGAAATGCACAGATGACTGCAAAACCGCCAAAAACAGGCCCTAGCAAGGACGCAAAGAGGCCCAAAAACGACCGCGAAACGCGGCAAACAAGGGCCACGAATAGAACTTCATCTATAGACAGGGATAGGGACTTGTCCGCGCATCCGCGCGTCAAGGACGACATTCGAGACGCCACCGAATCGTCGGACGACGCGGGTGCCGGATGCGTCAATCCATCGGTGCAGGCCGTCATCGACGACCTTGCGCGGGTACTGCGTCCCTATCGGCATCCGGGGTCGACGCCGGCGATCGAGGCAGATCCCGCCGCTCCGGGCGAAGGCGGTGCGGCATGAGCGGCGCGGGATCGTTCGACGACGCCGATCGCCTGGGCAGCGCCGCGAAACTGCTGGCGCGACTGGCACCGAAGTCCATGCCGCGCATGCCGGGGCAGGGCGGCATTCCCTCGCTGACGCCGCAGGACATCGCAGCGGCGTTGGGGCTGGCCGCGCGCGGCAGCGTGCGCGACCGCCTGGCGGTCGAGGTGCTGTGCCTGCGGCACTGGCCGGAAGCCTTCGAGGGGCCGGAGGTACGCACGGTCGCGGCTGCGCCGGCGTCGGCTACGGACGTGTCGTCGCCCGTCCCCCGTCGCGAGGGGGTCAGCAGGAGGCGGGTCTCGCCCGAGTCCGACGTCGCGAAGCGCGTGGCGGCCTGCCGGCGCGGGGTGCAGGCGTTGGAGTACAGCCGCAAGCTGCGTTTGGTCGCGCTGGTGGCCGCACGCGCGCGCAGGCAGGCGCAGGCGCTCGCCCAGTCCTCGCCGGAGGCCGAGGCCGCACTCGCGCCACGGATCGCGCAGGACGCGTTCTGGGAGGCCGTGGCGCGCGCTGTGCTGGCCGAGTACGCGCAGCCGCGGCCGTGCGCGGTGTGCAAGGGCGTGGGCCACCGGCTGCGGCTGGTCGCGGACACGACGCGCAAGGTGCGTGCGGACTTCGCATCGTGCGAGGGCTGCCGCGGCCAGGGCACGACGGCGTGGTCGTACAAACGGCGCGCGAAGGCGGTGGGCGTGCGCGGCGAGTTCTATCGCGTGTGGATCAACGCACTGCACGAGCGTGAGTTGGCGGTGCTGCGCGAGTTGGAGCGTGAAGCGCTGCGGCGCTTCTCGCAGCGACTGGGTCGGTGAAGTGGCGCGCGTGACAGTCGCGCGCGACTTTGCAATTCGTCACGGAAGGTGTAAACATTTTGTGAAGCGCGACGGTAGTTCCCTGACACCGCTGCGCGGTATGTGCGAAACACCGGAAATGCAGGGGATTTGAAGTGGCGAAGGATGGCGTAGGTTTAAAGAAACATATCAAGGTTTAAAACACTTGACGGGAGCAGCCCCGTCCGGTACAAAGGGCCATGGTGGAGATGTGCGTCTGGCGGTAGCCGATGCTTCTCCCGAGCCGATGCCCCCGACCGCACCAGGTCGGCGGGTTCACTTCATGGCCCATGCCGGGCGGTCAATGCGCCACCGGGTTCGCCGAGAGGCGTCGCCGCGCCAGTGTGCAGTCCCCGCACGATCGACTTCCCCCCAAGGTCGACGGCGGTTCCTGTTCCCTCGCTGCACACGCCGAACGTCGGCATGGGCCACCTTTCATCGAGGTCGCCATGTCCACAAGCCTGTCGGTTGCCGATTACGAACGCGCAGCGCAAGCGCTGGGTTGTCGTCGCGAGGTCGTGCAGGCGGTGGCGACGGTCGAGTCGCTGGACCGCGGCATGCTCTCCTCTGGCCGCGTGGTGATCCTGTTCGAGGCGCACGTGTTCTCGCGCCTGACCGGGCACCGGTTCGACACGACGCACCCGGCGATTTCGTCGAAGACGTGGAACCGGAACCTGTATCGAGGCGGAGAGGTCGAATACGCCCGCCTGGAAGAGGCGCTGCAACTCGATCCCGAGGCCGCGCTGAAGTCCGCATCGTGGGGCCTGTTCCAGATCATGGGCTTCAACGCGGAGAAGGCGGGATTCGCGAACGTCACGCACATGGCGTTCGCGATGCAAGAAAAGGAACAGCGTCACCTGGACGCCTTCGTGCGCTACATCCGCAGCGAAGGACTGGCCGATGCGCTGGTGCGGAGCGACTTCGAGGCGTTCGCGCAGGGCTACAACGGCCCGCGATACGCGGAGAACCGCTATCCGCAACGCATGCGGGCCGCGCTGGCCCGCCTGATGCGGGGCTGAGCCCCGCCTGGCGCGTGTGGCCATCGTCGTTCCGGGGAACCTGAACGCAATGGCCAGAATGGGCCAGAGGATCGTCGGCGAGGGAGGTCCTTCGCCGGCATGACGCGCACGGTGGCCGTGCGTGGGCGTTCCGCCGGTGTGCGGAATGGCGCGCAGCGGGCTCCGACGCATTGATGCATCACAACCAAGGCAGAAGGAACATGACCTCCCCGCGCAAGACTTGCCCCGGATCGGCCCGCCGTTCGCGCACGCTGCGCGCCGGCATGGCCCCGGCCTCCGGCACGAAGCCGTGCAACCCCGTCGATGACGCCCTGATCGCCGCAGCCGGCACAGGGGCACGCTCGATCCTGATCGTCGTTCGCGACCAGGCCGGGGTGTTGCGCGTGTGGTGCTCGGACGGCAATCCGCTGGAGAACCTGCGTCTGGTCGAGCATGCGCGCGGCGAACTGACCGTGCGCGCGTTGAGCGCGCCACAAGGCACGTAATCGGCGCTTCTGCCGCCTCCCTTCCCCCAAGGACAATCCCATGCCCTGTCGCTGCCGCCCGTTGGTGCGGCCCGGTGAGGTGCGCCCTGCGCACGCGCCGCGGCCCGCCGCGCCGACCCCTGCTGTCCCGAATACGCCGGCTCCCGAGCCTGCGCGCACCCCTGCATCGCCGCCCGCGGGCGAGGCGGTGGCGTCGTGACCGCGCCTGACCGCGATCCGCTGTGGTGGCGCGTGCTGGCGTGGTTGCCGGACTATCTGTTCATCGACTGCGCGGTGTGCCTGTTCTGGCGCGGCGCGGTGGTCGGGTTCGCGATGGCCTGCGCGGTGGCGCTGGCGGTCCTGGCGATCCTTCAGGCGTGATGCCATGCCCCGTGTAAGAGTCGATCCGGCGACCGGGCTCAACCCGATGCAGCGCCGGTTCTGCGACGAGTACCTGCTGGACTTCGATGCCGGTGCTGCGTACCTGCGCGCCGGTTACAAGGCCGGCACGCGCAAGCTGGCACAGGACGCCGCCTCGCGGTTGCTCGCCAACGACGCCGTGAAAAGCTTCCTCAGCGGGCGCCAGAGCGCGCTGCAGGCGATGGCGGAGGTCGACCAGGCCGCGATCATGCGCCAGTTGGCGTGGATGGGCATGGGCGACATCCGCGCGCTGTTCAACGCCGATGGCAGCGTGCGCGAAATCACCGAGCTGACCTCGCAACAGGCGGCGCTGATCCAGTCGATCGAGGTGCAGGAGATCGAGGCGGTCGTCGACGGCGAGCGTCAGGTCGTGGGCCACACCAAGCGCTTCCGGCTGGTCGACCGGATCAAGCCGCTGCATCTGCTGGGCCTGCAGATCGGCATGTTCGCCCAGCAGCACAAGCACAGCGGCGCGGTGGGGGTGTTCGACCCCAGCGAACACCTGACGCAGGAGCAGCGCCGCAAACTTGCCGAAGAGATTCTCCAGCGGGATGCGCCAGGCTGATCCGGCTGTGCAGGCGTTCCTGTGCGAAGCGCAGGACAACCTGCTGGCCTACTCCATCCTGGGCGACCCGAAGTACGTCGCGTACCGCTGGCATCGCCATGTCGCGCGGCGGCTGGAGGCTGCGGTTGCGCGCGGGCGGGGCCGGATCATGGTCTTCGCCCCACCGCAGCACGGCAAGAGCCGGCTGGTGTCCAAGCAGCTACCGCCGTGGATCTTCGGCAAGCACCCCGACTGGCCGATCATCGCCGCCAGCTACGGCATCGACCTGGCGGAGGAGAACGGGCAGGCCGTCCGCGACCAGTTGGCGTCGCCCGTGCATGCGGCGGTGTTCCCGGGCTCGCGGCTGGATGGCAGCACGACAGGCAAGACGTACTTCAAGACCACCGAGGGCGGGCTGTACCTCGGCACCACGATCCGCGGTGGCGCGACCGGCTTCCCGGCGAAGGTCTTCATCATCGACGACCCGTTCAAGTCGCGCGAGGAAGCCGAGTCCGAGCGCATCCGCGAGTCGACCAAGACGTGGTTCACCTCCGTGGTGTACCCGCGTCTGGCCGAGGACTCGATCCTGATCGTGATGCATACGCGCTGGCACGAGGACGACCTCGCCGGCTGGTTGCTGCGCGAGCATCCGCAGGAGGACTGGGATGTCATCAACCTGCCGGCGCTGGCGCTGGAGGGCGATGCGCTCGGCCGCGAGGTCGGGCAGGCGCTGTGCCCGGAGCGCTTCAGCGAGGACGCGCTGGCGCGCAAGCGGGTCGTCAGCGGCAGCCGGGACTGGGAAGCGCTCTACATGCAGCGTCCGGTCGCTGGCACCGGCGGGTTCTTCAAACGCGCGTGGCTGCGCGAGTACGACAGCATCCCGATCACCATCGCCCGGCCGATGAATCGCTATCTGCTGGTCGATCCGGCCGGCAGCAAGGCGAAGAAGTCCGACTTCACGGCCGCGGTCGTGGTCGGGCTCAACACCGATGGACGCTACTACCTGCTTGATGCGGTGCGCGACCGGCTCAACCTGCGCGAGCGCGCGGCGATGACGATCCGCATGCATCGCAAGTGGAAGCCGCACAAGGTCGGGTACGAGAAGTACGGCAAGGACGCGGACATCGAACATCTCAGCGTCGCGATGGAGACGGAGAACTACCGCTTCGCGGTGCTGGAACTGGGCGGGCAGATGTCGAAGGAGGCCCGGATCAAGCGTCTGGAGCCGGATTTCGAGAACGGCCGCTGGTGGCTGCCGCAGGCGCTGCCGAAGGCGTTGAACGACGGCACGCCGGTGGACGTGGTCGACCGGTTCGTCAACGAGGAATACCTGACGTTCCCTGCCGGCGTCCACGACGACATGCTCGACAGCATGGCGCGTGTTTACGACATCGGCGCCGTATTCCCGAAGGGGACCAGCAGCGTCCGCCGCGCCGCCCCTTCGGACTCGAACTTTGCCTGGTGATCTCTCCCCGTGATCTTCGCAGACCCCGCCAACGCCGCCAGCGATCTCCTGCTGCGGCGGGAGCAGGCTGCGCACGGTTATCAGGCCGAGCAGTCGATCGGTCTGCGCTCGCGCCTGGGCGCGTTCGTGAGCGACGCCTTCGTGCGTGCCAAACGACACAAGGAAACGGTCGTGTGGCGCAACGGCGCCAGCGTCCACGAGACGATGATGCGCTGCCTGCGCATGCGCAACAACGAGTACGACCCCGAACTGGCCCGTGCGCTGGACGGCATCGACGTCTACATGCCGCTGGCGAGCATGAAGATGCGGGCCGCGCAGGCGTGGATACGCGACACCTTGGCCAACGCCGAGGACAAGCCGTGGACGGTGGAGCCCACGCCCATCCCCGAACTCTCCGACGAGGGGAAGCAGGCGGTGCGGCAGGCGTTCGCGCTGGAGGTGCAGCGCAGCGGGGTCGAACTCCAGTACCTCGCGCCGCACCAGGTGCAGCAGCGCCTGCGGCAACTGGAGGACGTGGCCGCGGACCTTGCACTGGAGACGGCCCGCGAGGCCTGCGCACGCATGGAGAAGCAGATCGCCGACCAGTTGGAGGAAGGCGGCTGGCGCGATGCGTTCGACGCGGCGATCGAAGACCTGACCGTGTTCCCCGCGGCCGTGCTGAAGGCGCCGATCGTGCGCCGGATGCAGGCGCCCCAGTGGGACGGCCAACGGCTGCGCACCGTCGCGCGCACCAAGGTGAAGGTCGAGCGGGTCTCGCCCTTCGACCTGTACCCGGCACCGGATGCGACCAACCCGCAGGACGGCAGCTACCTGTGCGAGCGCATGCCGATGACCGGCAAGGCGCTGTCGGACTGCATCGGCCTGCCGAACTTCTCCGAGCGGGCGATCCGCGCGGCGTTGACCCTGCATCCGACCGGTTACGCGAGCCACGATGCCGCGCGCAGCGAGCGGTCGCAGTTGGAGGGGCAGGGACAGACTGGCGCGGTGAACGGCTCGTCGCAGGGTCACGACGGCCAGTACGACGTAATCGACTTCTGGGGCCGTGTGCCCGGTGCAGTGCTGCTGGAGTGGTGCGGTCTGGAAGGACTTGCCCCGGAGGCCGTGTTCGCCGACAGGCCCGTCGACCCGGACGCCTACTACGAGGCGAACGTCTGGCTGCTGGGCGACCTGGTGCTGCGCTCTCTGCTCAACCCGATCCCGACCGGGCAGCGGCCGTACCAGGTGGCGTCGTTCTCGCGCCTGCCGGGCAGCTTCTGGGGCGAGGGCCTCGGGCAGATCCTGCGCGACGTGCAGCGGCAGGTGAACTCCGCGGCGCGCCGGCTGGTGCAGAACATGGCCTACGCCTCCGGCCCCATCGCCGAGATCAACCTCGACCTGCTGGACGAGAGCGAGGACACGCCGAACCTGATACGGCCGTACCGCGTGTTCTACACGCAGGGCGCCGGCAAGGGTCGGGCGATCAACATGGAGAAGATTCCGAGCGTCGCGGCCGAGTTGAATGCGGTGCTGCAAGCCTACTGGCGACTCGCCGACGAGGTCAGCGGCGTGCCCGCCTATGCCTACGGCGGCACCGCGCCGGCGACCGGCGCTGCGGCGACGATGGGCGGCCTGAGCCTGCTCTACAACAGCGCGTTGCGTGGCATCAAGCAGGCCATCGGCAACCTCGACAAACAGCTGATCGAGCCAACGATCCGCGCGTACTACCTGCTGAACATGCTGCTCAATCCCGACGTGAGCCTGAAGGCCGACGCGACCGTCGTCGCCCGCGGTGCGAAGGGGATCATGGTCCGCGAGATGCGCCAGGCGCGCACCGTGGAGACGCTGCAGGCGATCACGCCGTTCGCGCAGGGCGGCCTGCTGCCGCGCGAGGGCATCGTGAACCTGCTGCGCGACTGGGTCGGCCTGCAAGGCTTCAACCCGGACCTGATCTTCGGCAAGGCGCTGCCGATGAACACGCCTGGCGTGCCGCCGCCGGAAGGCGAAGCCGGGCAGGACGGCGTCGGCGCCCGACCGGTGTCCGCGAGTGCGCCCGCGACGGCCATGCCGGCGCTGGACGGCCGTCAGGGCAGCGTCGTCGATGCGCTCCGCGGCGACGCGCTGTGATGCGACCGATCCGATCCCGCTGATCCACCCCTCTGATCCCAACAAGAGCCCAACATGAAACTCGACGGCGAGGACATCCTGCCGGGCGATGCCGTGTTCGACATCGTTTACGGCCCCGGCTTCGTCCACCGCATCGATGCGCACGCGCAGGCGTTCTTCGTGCGCTTCGGCAACCGCAGCGCCGGCTACCGACCGGACGGCGTCAGCGACCGCGCGCAGCGCAGGACGCTGTACTGGCAGGACCCGGTGGTGTTCGTGCCCGCGAAGTCCTCCGCGAAGTGGCAACTGCTGCTGCGGATGGTGCGGGCGCTATGGCGCACGATCGAGCGCGATCCGCTGGTGGAAGTGATCGCGCACGAACCCCCGCAGGAGGCCGGCCATGGCACGTGAGGGTTTCCTGTACTACGGCGCGCTGCCGACGCTGGCGGACGAGGCGCCGAACGTGGAAGTGACCTTCGCGCCGGTGATCCTGCGCTTCGCCGGCCACGGCTGCGCCCAGGTGGAACTGCTGATCCATCCGCGCATCAAGGACATGGCGGACGCCTGCTGCGCGCCGCCGAGCGCGCCCGAGCTGTGGGCGACCTACCGCATCGACGGCTGCCGCCAGGTGCTGTGCGAGAAGCACAACCAGATGGTGCTGGCGATCCCGGGCACCTACCGCGTGCGCGTGTGCCACGGCGACCTGGACACGGTCGTCTACTGGGAAGAATCCGAGGCGTTGGCGAACCGGGCGCTGCTGCCCGTGCCCACGTCCCACTGACTGAGGAACCGGCATGGCCTGTTGCGACGAGACCAACATCGACGGCACCACCGTCCAGAACATCACGCTCATCAATGCGCGGATCATCGGCGGCAGCCTGCTCGGCACCGTCATCGGCAAGGACTGCGCGGGCGGGGATGTCCTCGCCGGCCAGCATCCGCTCGCGACGTGCGCCGACCTCGACGCCGCGCTCGCCACACTGCCGGCGCCGATGCCGCGGGTCACGGCGATCACCTTCACCGCCGATGGCCGGCTGGTGCTGACCTTCTCCGATGGCTCGACCGTGGAGACGGATGTTCCGGTGATGCCGGAGCAGGTGGCGGCGGTATTCCGCGACTGCGCCGGCCAGCCGCATGCGGCCGGTGCGCAACTGCCGACCTGCGCGCAGATGCAGGACGCCATCGCCGGCAGCCGGCTCGCGATCACCGGTGCGAACCCGCCGACCACCACCGAGACCCCGACACTGCCGACAACGCTGTACGGCGCACGCGATGCGCTGCTGGGCCGTCCTGCCGGCTGGGTGAACATTGGCGGCTACGTCCTGCCGTACTACGCCTTCGTCGACTGCGGCGGCACCGTCGGCACCGAGACCCTCTGAGCGTCATCGACCGACGCCCCTTGCCTGATTCGTCGCGGAGCCCCCATGGCCGAGAAGACCCCCCTCAAGTACGAGAACGGGCAGCACACTCCGTTCGTCCCGGGCGACACCCTGCCGCCCGGCGTGATCCCGCCGGAGGTGTTCGCGGGCACGTTCAAGACCTGCGCTGGCGCCGACCACCAGCCGGGCGATGCGATCCCGACCTGTGCCGAGATGAACACCGCGATCCAGCTCGCCATCCAGGCGACGCTGGCGCGCATCGTCGCCGGTCCCGGCATCGCGATCACGATCGGGCCGGGCGGCACGCGGATCATCTCCAACACCTGTTGCGATGCGCAGTACCAGCTGGTCGGCATCGCGCCGGTGACGACGCCGATCGTCGAAGGCCAGCCCGCCTGCTGGCGGATCGAGGTGACGCCCGTCGTCGCCGGCAGCGACCTGCCGCTGACCCTCACGCTCTCCGGCAGCGAACAGGACCTGCGCGGCTATCCCGTCCCGAGCGGCATCGTCATCCCCATCGGGCAGACTGCGGTGGAGGTCTGCGTGCCGACGCTTGATGACGAGTCGGTCCTTGGCGAGCGCGACCTGTGCCTGCACGTGCAGGCGCCGTCGCTGCTGGCCGGCGGGCAGGCTTGCGTCCACATCCTCGACAACGACGGCACGCCGCCGTCGACCCACACGATCGAGGCGATCAACGTCTTCCCCGGGGAGACAGCGCCCGAAGGCACCAACGTCTGCTTCCAGATCGTCCTGAATGGTCCCGTCGCCGGCGCCGCGCTCGCGATCCCGGTCGGCCTCTCCGGCGACGAGCAGGCGATCCACGCCTATCCCATCGTCTCACCGCTGATGGTGTCCATCGGACAGTCCAGCGCGACGCTGTGCGTGCAGACCGTGGACGACACCGTCGACGAGCCCAATCGCCTGCTGACGCTGGACGTGGGCACGGCCGCGCGCCTGCCGACCTTTCCTGGCGCCAGCGTGCCGGTGACGATCACCGACAACGACGGGCCGCCCGGCCTGCCGCCGGGCGCGCTCATGCGCGATGCCGGGTCGTGCTTCGCGCTCGCCTGCACGCCACCCGATCCGAACTTCTACCTGGCGGACCTGTCGATCGCGACCAACGGCGCCATCGGCGGCACCGCTGCGGGCGACGGCGGCAACTGGATCGGCAGCAGTGGGGTGAACCCGGCCGACTACGAGGTGCGTGTCACCGGCACGCTGTCGGAAGGCCCGGATGCGCTGAATGTGTGGTTGCCGCTTGGCATTGCGCGGCACTGGACGCGCACGCTCGGCTGCGGCACGCACGCCAACATCGCCGGCAACGTGCAGATCCGGCGCATCGCCGACCAGCAAGTCACCGTCGACGAAGCGTTCGGCGGTTTCGAGGTCTACACCGGCATCAACGCCACCTGTCCCTGATCCACGACGCGCCCGCCATGACCAGCATCTTCGATCCCCCGGGGTTCTACCCCGGGTTGCCCTGCGTTGCGCCGACGACCGGGCGCAGCGACGAGGTGTACCTCTCGCCGCAGTCCGACTCGATCGAGTCGCCGGAGTTCGAGGTACTGGCTGCGGCGGCGATCGTCACTGCCTTCGACCTCAAGCCCGGGCAGCGCGTGCGCGTGGAGGCGGTCAGCGGCTACCGCGACTCGACGCTGTACGCGCCCGTCGTCCACAACGGCCGGCCGCTGCGGCTGGACGCGGACAACACCCAACTCGCCGTGGTCTGGCCGGGACGCTATCGCCTCGTCGCCGAGGGCGTCGCGGTCGGCATCGACATGCCGACCGTGATCGTCTTGCGTCGCAACGCACCGATGCAGGCGCTGGCATGAGCCGTGACCCGCAGCGCGAGTTGATGCGCGTGCGCGAGGCGGTGCGTTCGCTGTCCGCCAATCCGAATGCCTGGCGCGTGTTCGTCGGCTACCTCGCGCAGCTCGATCAGGACGCCGCCGACCGGCTGGTCGGCATGGACGACACCCACGACATGCTGCGCCAGCAGGGCGCAGCGCGTGCCATCCGACAGATTTATGCGCTGGCGGCCTCCGCCGACAGCGCCCACCACACCACGGTCGCGGCGCCGAACGGCCCGCTGCTGTAGTGCTCCCCGGCGCAAGCCGGCTCGCTTCTCCTCCCAGGAATACCGACGACGCCCACGCGGGTATCGCACCGGAACACCGGTTCCCTCTCGGCTGGCCAGCCCAGAGGAACGACTCCGGCGCGATGACGTGCGGGACGCTCGCGGCTCCGATCCCGAGGTACCCATGTCCGATTTTTTCTCGCTTGAACAACTGCAACAGCAGGCCGATGCCGCGCCGGGTGCCACGCGCACGCCGCCGACATCGGCCCCTGGAACGCAACCCGCTCCCGCTGCGCCCGCATCTGCTGCGACACCGGCTCCGCCGGCCGCCCCGGATGCGGCTGACGCGCAGTACGTCGACCTCGAACACTGGCGACCCGATCCCGCGCTTGTCGGGTCGGATACCGCCGCACCGAGCGCCGATGACGCGAAGTGGGAAGCCCGCTACCACGCCCTGAAGGGCAAGTACGACGCCGAAGTCCCGCGCCTGTCCGAAGAAGTCCGCACCCTCAAGGCGCGGGGCGGACAGGGCGACGGCATCGACACGACCACCGAACTGCAATTGCTGCGCGATCTGACGCAGCGACAGGCGCAGGAAATCGACGCCTTCAAGCAGAAAGCTCTGACCGACCCCGCGCGTGCTCCTGCGGCGGGTGATGGACTGGGCGACTTGAACGACGACGACCTCGCCTTCGAGTTCGGCGAGAACGGTGCCAAGGCCATCCGTGCGCTCCTGACCAAGGTCGACGGCCTGCAGCAGCAGGTCGCCGAGCAGGTCAAGCCGCTGGAAACGCGCCTGACGCAGACCGAAGCCCAAGGCTTCCGCGAACGCCTCGCCCAGCGCCTCGGCGCCGCGCAATCGGTGTTCAAGGACGCGGCCTGGGCCGACTTCGTGTTCCAGCCGATCCCCTTCGGCGGCGGCAAGACCTTCAACCAGGCGCTGCTGGAAGCCGACGCCCGGCGCGACATCGACGGCATCGTCGAGATCGTGCAGGCGTTCCAGCAGCGCACGCCCCCCTCATCCGAACGTAGCGCCTCCCCGTCGGGGCTGGATGCGCTCGCCGTGCCCGATCGCGTCCACGCGAGCGGCACGCCGACGCCGGGCCAACGATTCCGGGGCGGTGACATGGACGCGATGATGGGGTTGTGGCAACGCGGGCAGAAGACGTTCCAGGAGCTTCAGCAGTTCGAGCGCGCTTTCCAGCAGGCGCTGCGCGAGGGGCGCGTCGATCCCTGATCGATCACCGGCACACGCACGCATCGTGCGGGTGTCGACAGCATTGCCTCCTCGCTTGAGGGCCGTGGACAGCGCATCCCCAACGCTGATGCACGGAGACTTTTCCCATGGCGATTCCCGCCGCCACCGGCTACCCGCAGTACAGCGGGTCGCTGATCCAGCCGCACTTCTATCCGCGCTTCCTCATGCGCTCCTACGCGGAGACGCTGATGAAGGACATCACCACCACCAGCTACACCGGCCAGTTGCGCCAGTTCGGCGACCAGATCACCTTCCAGCGCGAGCCGGTCGCGCGCATCCACCGCTACCAGAAGAACATCCGGCTTCAGACCGATACCCCGGAGATCGACACCACCACGCTGACCGTGGACGAAGGGTTCTACTGGAACTACAAGCTCGATCGCGTGGACGCGAAGCAGATCCGCAACGCGGACGAGTTGCAGAACGTCCTGATCGGCTCCGGTGGCCGCTCGGTCGGCTACGCCCAGGAGAAGGCGATCCTCGCCAAGATGATCCGCGACGCGGCGCCCTACAACAAAGGGATCAACGCCGGCCTCAACAGTCGCAACGTCAACCTCGGTGCGGTCGGCAATCCGCTCCAGATCACCGGCGGCAACCTGCTGGAGTTCTTCGCCCGCTGCAACCAGGTCATGGCCGAGGGCAACGTCTGGGAAGCGGGCGAGATGTTCATGATCCTGCCGCCCGCCGCGACCGCGCCGCTGTTCACCTCGCCGCTGTCCAACGCCTTCGTCACCGGCCTGCCGCGCAGCTTCCTCGTCGATGCCAGCGGCAAACCGATGCGCAACATCGATCCGGCCGGCTTCCGCCTGCTCGGGAGCAACTTCGTCCCGACCGTCTACGACACCACGGCGAACGCGCAGTGCAGCTTCGTGATCTTCGGCCGTCGCAACGCGACCGGCTACGTGCAGCAACTTTCGGATGCGGACGTCATCAAGTCCGAGCACTTCTTCGGCAGCTACTTCCGCGGTCTGTCGATCTTCGGCCACAAGCCGCTGTTCCCCGAGCAGCTTGGCGTCGCCTACGTGCGCTTCAACTGACCGCAGAGGAGAACACCTACATGGCCTATCACCACCTGTACCACGGCGGCGGCAAGACCCCGTTCGATGCGTTGTTCGGCCAGAACGCGGCCGGCTGGATCGACGATGGTTGCGCTGCCTGTCCGACGCCGGCTGATCTGGCCGGCGCCCTCACCACCGAACTGCTCGACCGGGTCAACACCGAAGCCGCCGGCCACAAGCTCCATGTCGCCTACGGCCTCTCGCGCTCGCTGGACTTCTATCCGGGGCTCGTCGACACCGGCTACACGATGCGTGGCGACTGCGTCGTGCCCAACGGCGACGAGGGCCGGTTGCAGCCCGGTTTGCAGCAGTACCTGATCTGCCACGACATCGGCAACGAGGACGTGATCTATCCGATCGTCATCCCGCCGGGCTGCTTCCTGCACGGGTTCTACTGGAAGGTGGAGTCCGCCGAGACCGGCGTGACCTTCCAGGCGTCCACCGTGCGGAACGCCTTCGAGGTGCCGATCGATGCCTCGGTCCTCGGCAGCGGCTACGCCGTCGTCAACGCCTGGCAGGCGTCCGCCGACGCGGTGACGCTGGCCGTGTCCGGTTGGCCTGCGACCGGTCCGACGAAGCTGCGGCTCACCGTCTCGGCGGTCGTCTTCCATCCGGACACCGGCAACTGAGCCCACCTCCCATCGTTTCCGTCCCACAGCCCCGCTTCGGCGGGGCTTTTTGTTGCCCGAGGACTCCCATGCAACCCTTCGCTTTGCCTCAGACGCCCCAGCCGCACACGTCACTCGACGTCCACCGCAACATCGAACACACCGGCGAGAAGATGGCCGTCTTCCAGGACGAGCACGGCCATCTGTACCCGCGCGACGACGAGTTCGAGTTGCTCCCGGGGCTCACGCCCGGCTACACCACCAACGGCCGCGACTTCGAGCGTGCCGGCGAGACCATCCGCAAGGTCGGCTCGATCCTCACTGTTCCGACCATCGAGACCGACATCCACGGCAATCCGCTGGACGTGGCGACCGCCGGCCTGGAGGGCGGGTTCGAGGATACCGACAACCGGATCGGCGAGGCCCGACGCGATCTCGTCAAGCGTCGCAACGAGCGAATCGACGATGGCGCCAATGGGGCGCTGCTGTAATGGCCGAGTTCGCTGCTGCGCTCATCGTCGAAGCCGCGCGACTGCTCAACGACGCCGAGCCCGGCTACGAGCACATCCGCTGGACCCGCGCGGATCTGCTGGAGTACCTCAATGACGCCCAGCGACAGGTCTACCTGTACCGGCCGGAGTTGTACGCGCGGTCGGAAGTGTTCGAGCTGGTCCCCGGCCCTCGTCAGGGGCCGTTGCCCGATGGCTGCCAGTTGCAGAAGGTCATCGGCTCCTCCGGCGACGCAGGGCGCGCCCGCAAGGTCGACGACGGGCTCTTGCAGGCCTTTGCCGGCACCGGCTGCATGTGGGCCTGCGACGAGGCGGGGTACCGCGTCAGCGGCTACAGCTTCACGCCGCAGGACCCGCGGGCGTTCTTCGTCGATCCGCCGGTGCCGGACGACGGGCAGTCGTACACCATCGCGCTGGTCTGCCAGCATTGCCCCGCGGCGATCACGCTCGCGGACCTCGACGATGCCGATCCGCGCAATGATGTGCTGGTGACGCCGGGGCGCATGCACAACGCGCTGATCGAGTGGATGCTGTATCGCGCCTACTCCGTCGACATGGAATCGGCGCAGTCTTTCGCCAAGCAGCAGGATCACCGCAAGCACTTCTACGCCATCCTGGGCGTGGCCGAGTCCAAGGAACGGCTGGTCGCCGTCTCGCAGGCCGGCCGTGCGCCGGAAGGGGCGCGGCCGTGAGTTGCGGTCCGGGCTTCACCGACTTCCGGCCGTTCCTGCCGCGGCTCGTCGCCGCGGCGCCCGGGCTGCCGAACGTGGCGGCGCAGAGCTACCTGCGCGACGCCGCGATCCGGTTCTGCGAGGCCAGCGGCTGGCTGGAGCGCGAAGCGATCCTGCCGATGGCCTGCGGGGTGCGCGACTACCCTGTCGTGCCGGCCGAATGCGAGCGCGTGGTGCGGGTGGTGACGGTGCGGATCTGCCGCAGCACGTCCGACGAAAGCCTGCTCGACCCCCGGCGCGACGTGCTGGAGGACGGCTGCGGGTTCCGGGTCGAGGCGCTGGAGACGCCGGACGTGTCGGTCTGGATCGACCGCGAGGGCGACGCCTGCGATCGGCTGCGGGTGCGCTACGTCGCCGCGCCGACGCACGACGCCTGTCGGCTGGATGCCCGGCTGGCCGAGGAATGGGGGCGGGCCTTGGTCGACGGCGCGTTGGCTGACTTGCTGTTGCTACCGGAGCAGCCCTTCAGCGATCCGCGTCTGGCGGCCGCATACCGCGAGGGCTTCAACGCCGCGATCCTGCGCGCCCGAACGCGCCGCCTGCGCGGACGCACGGGCGGCGCGCGGCGGATGGAACTGGCGCCCGGCGACCTGGCGGTCTGAGCGGCATGGCGCGTCCCCTCATCGTCGAGCCTGGCACCGAACGGTTGCAGGTCGTCCTGATGCGCGGCTGTGGGACCGTCGACGCCGCTGAAGTCACGTTGACCGTGACCCGCAAGGGTGAAGTGGCTTGCATGTCCGGTCCTCTTTGTGCGGATACATGCACTCCGCAGTGGCCGCGGGCGCATGACGTTCCGGAGGGGCGTTGGGGCGGTTGCCATTGCTGTGGTGAATCGAATTGCAACGCGTGCAGCAAGGTGGCGCCGACATGGGCGTGCGACCCTCGTTGCGATGGGATACCGCCGGCCATGCATCTCTCGCCCTCGAAGACCTATAGCGCCGAATCCGTGATCCGTGGTGTCGCGACGTTCCTGATCGATCAAGACATGGTCGAAGCGCCGGAGGGCTGGTACCTGGGGCAGGTGGCGATTGCCGGGTGCGAGGTGGCGGTGCTGACGATTTGGGCGCGGTGTGGCTCCATTGATGCCAGAGCGAACAGGAATTCAGATCTGTAAGGCCAACGAGATTCACAAGGCAAGGGTAAGCCTGTCAGATGTTACGGGGTGATAGGGCATAGGGGGGCATATTAACCTGAACCGGTTTACGTATGCCCAGGGGGAGGGCTACATGAGGTTGATTGCCTGGATGGTGGGGATCCTAGTGGCGATTTCTGTTCTCCTGCCTCCGCAGGTTAAGGAGGTGGTCTACACATATCGATCGACAAAAATATACTTTTGGTATCCGTCGCCTTTGCTAATAAATGGAAATCTTGAATTTCACGAAGATTTGTCGATTTTCGATGGTTCTGGGGTTGTTAAAAATATTTATGGCAAATCAGATTTCATGTGCGGATTGGATTTTTGCAAGGATTTCAATAATCGAATATTGACTGAATGGAATCAAGAAAAAAACAAGCGGGACGCAATATCCAAAGAAGTATCGTCATTTAAGAATTCTATTTCAAAAGCGGAGAGTGATCTCGTTCTGCAGGATGCATTTATTTCAGATAACTCATGTGAAAATACTGTTTCCGGCCCGGGAAAGCCTGCGTTCGCTTGCGGCCCAGGGGAAGAGCAAGACGTTGCAGCGACAGTTTGCGTCATTAGAAATGCTGGGCCTAAGTTGTGCGAAAAGGCAGCTAAAGAAGAATTGCTCGATGGGGACATGCCAAAGTTGGCTAGAGATATTCTGGCGAGAGAGTCGTGTGCTGCGATCGTATCTGAGGCGCTCGGAGACGAATACTCTCTTTTTTCGAAAACAGAGAAGCGCTATACAGAGGATTTGCCGATAACGCTGATGTCATCTTTCATCGGGCTATTTTCTGATGATGCGAAAAACTTGTTTGACTTTGGGGTGATTGCGGCAAAGACCAAGGAGTGTATGCCAGGTGCTATTGAGAGGTGCTCAAATGAGTATCAGGGCTGGCAAAATGAATTGATCGACTATCGTTTGCGATATTCTGAGCAGATAGGTCTGTGCATGGCTGCGGCTCAAAAGGCTGATTCTCTTCGTTCTCTAATTTCTTCTCTAAAAGATAAGGTATCAGTCGGTGAAAGGGAGGTTTCCGTGATTGAAGGGCGGATTGGGGAGTTGGAGTTAGTGTCTGAAAGCCATAGATTCAAAAATATATTCCAAAGTGTTTTCTAGATCTTGTGAGTGTTATCAACTCATGCGGGTAAATCAAGGGGGTTTATCATGCGGTTCAAAGATTTCATGATCAATTACTTTTCTCCTTATTATTTTGCGACAAGAATTCTTTGGTTGATTTACGCTGCCATAGCGTTTTTCTTTGTTACTGGCGTGGCTATTGCGATGGCGGGATGGAGTCTAGGAAGCTCTGTTGTAGCGGGCGGGCTCATCGCATCCGTATTGGTTTGGAATGCACTCCGTCCATGGAAAATTGGAGCTTCTTACAATGATGTTATAGGCGCAGTCACGATGATTAGAGAAAAAATAAAGAACAAAAAATAAATTTTAATATTTAATTCATAAGTTGAAATTCCGCATGGGAGATTTCGGATGTCAAGATCTATAGTGGTTAGAGTTGTTGATAAGAACGGTTATGGATTGTCAGGATATCGTGTTAATGTGTATCGAGGCGAAGTAGTCAAGACAAATTCCGATGGCGAAGCGGTTGTATTTTCTAGCGGAAGCCATGTGAGCGTCTACGTTAACGGCATGGCGGTTTATGAGGGTAGCGTGAGAAATTGTGACAATCCGCTGCGCGTCAGAAAATGACTGTTTGATGCAGTCTTTACTTCTTGCGACGGATGATCTGGCAAACGTTGCTCGCCTTCCACGAAACCGGATTTGTGAATGATCCTTCCGCACAATCTTTCGCAGGTCAATGAGAGCTACATTCGTGCGCTCGTTGCTGCTCAAGCCGAAGAAACGGTCTACCAAGAGTTCAAACGCCAGCTTCCGAGCGGAGATGACAAGAGCCGGCAGGAGTTCCTTGCCGATGTGTCCGCGTTCGCGAACAGCTCTGGTGGCGACCTGATCTATGGCATTGATGAGGATGGAGAGGGGCGGGCAACGGCGATCGTGCCACAGCAAGGGAACAAGGACGATGAGGTACTCCGATTGCAGAACTGGCTTTCGGACAGCATCGAGCCTCGCATTCCCGGTCTGCAAATCCAACCAGTGGATGTTGACGGTGGGTTCGTTTTGGTTATCCGCGTGCCGCAAAGCTGGGCGGGTCCGCACCGTCTGAGGACCAAAGGCAGCCAGCACTTTTTTACGCGTGAGTATGGCCGCAAAAGGCAGCTGGACATCCCTGAAATTCGTGCATTGTTCCTGCGGTCAGAAAAGCAGGCGCAGCACATTCGGGATTTCAGGACCGAGAGGCTCGGAAAGATCATTGCCGAGGAGACGCCAAGACCCCTTGTTCGGGGTCCTATGCTGGTCGTTCATTTCGTCCCGACCCAGGCTGCATTGGGTTTGGTGCAGATCGATCCTCGGATCTACATGCTGGGAGAGCGTCATCTGCAAGTGATGGGTGCCCGCGGATGGGATTTCATGCCAAATGCGGATGGTGCTTTGTCTTATCAGGCCATTCGTAATAGCGGAACATCGGGCTATTCATTGATGTTCAGGAACGGATTTTTCGAGGCAGTCTCCGTCCTGAACGTCGATGCGGATGGTGTTGGGTGGCTTGCAAGTTACTCCTACGAGGTGGAATTGATCCGGCATTTGGAATACCTCCGGGTGGAGTACGAGTATTTCGGAGTTGGGCGGGAAATGACAGTAATGTTTTCGCTGCTCGGAGCAAACAGGGTTCGCTTTGGACTTGATACTGCTCGTTTTAATTTGAGAGATGGTATGGGGCAATTCGACCGGACTAATTTAATATTGCCTGATGTCTTGTTGCCTTCAGACGAGGCTGCGGCTACGGCATTGCGTCCGTTGTTCGATTTGGTGTGGCAATCTGCCGGATTCTTACGGTCGTACAACTACAACGAAACTGGTGATTGGGCTGCGAAATGAGTCGCGCGTCTGTTGCCAAGCGACTGCTTGTTCGTGTTCTAAGCACGGCGCATCTGGCCGAATAGGGCCAGCATACATTTCCGAAAATGTCCTCCCTGCTTTTTTCCTCGTTCGGAGGAATGCGCCCGCGTGTCCAGCGCACGCTACTGCAAGGCAACGAAGCGACTTGGGCCGAGAACGTCAATCTCTGGCACGGCACGATCGAGGCTTATCGCATGCCGCGGCTGGTTGACCCGCGTGGCGCACCGCATCGCACGATCTTCCACACGGAGGCCGGCTGGCTCGTCCTGCCCGGCGTCGATGATCTCGTCTCCGGGCTGCCTGGGTGCCCGCGCGTGATCGTGGCCGGCGAGGATCTGCGCTTCCCGGCGTGGGCCGATGCGGCGGACGCCGTGGCCGGACGCTGGTGGCGGCTGGGCCTGCCCGTGCCGATGCCGCCGACTGCGACGCCCAGCGCACTGCCAGGCTGGCCCGGGCCGAACGACCAGCGCAGCGAGTACCGCGCGTATGTCGTGACCTACGTGGATCGGTTCGGCAACGAAGGCCCGCCGTCGCTGCCGAGCGCACGCTTCGGGATCGACGACGGCGCCGCCGTCCTGGTGCAGTGGGACGGCTCACCGGTCGGCGGGTGGGACGTGCAGGCGGTGCGGCTGTACCGGCTGACCGCGAGCGACGCGGGCGCCGAGCAGGTCGGCCTGCCGCGCATGGAGGACTTCCACCTCGTCGGCGAGTTCCCGGCGGCACTCGGCGGCGTCAACGACGCCCTGCCGAACCTCGGCTTGGGCGAACCGTTGACGACGATGCGGTTCGCGCCGCCGCCGGAAGACCTGACTCACCTCGTCGCCGAACCGAACGGCACACAACTGGCCGGTGCCGTGGGCCGCGACCTGTGGGTCTGCGAGCCGCACGAGTTCCATGCGTGGCCGGACGCCTACCGCTTGCGCCTCGACGACACCATCGTCGCGCTGGCCTGGACCGACAGCGGGCTTTACGTGGCCACCGACGGGCACCCCTACTGGATCGCACCGCAGGCGGACGAGTGGGGCAGGCGCGAGGTGTTCCGGATGCCCGAACCAATGCCCTGCGTCGCTCGTCGATCGATAACGACGACGCCCAGTGGAGGCGCGCTCTACGCCGGCCGCGGCGGACTGGTGTTGCTGTCCGGTCGCCAGTGCCAGCGCGTCAGCCAGGCGTACTGGGGCGAGGACGACTTTGCGGCCTTGCAGCCGGAGACGATGCTCGCCGCCATCTACGACGGCCTGTGGCTCGGGTTCACCGCGAACAGCGGCTGGATGCTCGATCTGACCGACCCGACCTATCCGGGCCGCCAGTTGGGGTTGATCGCCCTATCGCTACGGCCGACCGCGCTGCACCGCAGCCGCACCGGCGACCTGTTCCTCGCGTTGCCGACCGGCATCGGCCAGTGGAATGCCGGCCCGACCTATCTGCCGTTCCGCTACCGGACCCGTTGCACGGTTACGCCGGGGCACATGAACTGGGCGGCGGCCAAGGTGGTGTGGGACGCACACCCGTTCAGAGGCGACTGGATGGACGCGGCACCCGCGACCACGTTCCGGCTGTGGGCTGATGATCGGCTGCGGTTCGAGCGCGAACTCCGCCACTCCAATCCGTTCCGGTTGCCACACCTGAGCCGGCAGCTTGGATTCGAGATCGAACTCGAACGACCGGAATCACCCGACAAGGACGCACTGCGGGAAATCCATGTCGGCAGCAGTATCGCCGAACTCGTGGAAGGGTAGGAAAACTCCCACTTAATAGCGGGGGAATGCCGATACCACTCTGAACAGCGACACCCTAATCTGTTCTGGTCAGGCACGGGCCATAGGCCGCCCAGCCGGACGGCCGTCGGGCGCGGCCCTCGCTGACACGATCCCAAGATCTTTGGTTTCCGACTCTGATGTTGTCTCAGAAGATGAGACGGCGACAAGATAGGAGTGTAAGACCTATTTCTGGAGTTGCGAATGTGAGCGGAACCAACATGCTGGATAGCATCGTCAATGCCTATCCTTGGCTCATCTTTGTGACGCTACCTGTTGCTGGAACGGCAATTTGGTATCGCATTCGCAGTAGTGCGTTCCGGCTCTCCAAACAGCGCACGCAGCGGCTGTATGCGTTAGCCAAGAAAGGGAATTCGCACAATGCCGACGCAATCGTTCTTCAAGTTGCGGTGTCTGATGCGCTTCGATCAACCATCGATGATCGCTGGATCAGGGTCGCGCTTTCCAGGCACAATCCGATCCGCATGTTGGTTGACTGCAAGTTTGCAAAAGGGATTGCACGTCTGGAAGATGAAGGAAATAGATTTGTTGATGCTAGATACATACGGTGGCCGAGTTTTCGTGTGACTAGCTGGTTGCTGTATGTGATTTCTATTGCGCCGTGGATATTGCTGGGAATTTCCTCAGTTAGCACCTACGTTTCGCTGCCTTTATTGTTGGCTTTGGTCATCGTTGGGTTGATCTACACCCCGGTATTTACGTGGTTAGGCATCTGCATAGAAGCGGCGCGCCGACTTGTGGAACGACTCGACGATTGCTATCCAATGATGATCAAAGATCGTTCAACGATTCCAGCAGTCGTTGTGCCTTCGGTAGATGCCTCAGATAATGCGATGCCAAAGTCGGCTTTGAGATCTGCCAAGGCGCCAAGAGCCCCGGCACGGCAGCGCAGATCAGCTGATCTCAAGACGTAAGGCTGTCTGTACTGCGTGATCGGAGCGACTCCTAAAGAGTGATCGGATCGCGATTAGACAATTCATCGTGATGGAAATCTCGAAAAGAGTACGTCTTCAGAGTCCTTGATTGGCGTGTCGGTGGCAACAGAAAATCCATTGGTTTTGTCGCCAAATTGAGGATCTTGCCTGATCGTTGGGATGGAGTCGTATTCGGGCTGTGTATCTTGCTCTTCGCCGAAAAACCCAATCAATCTTAGGTTCTTGTTCCACTCAATCGCCCAGGAAAAACAATTTGCATTGTGGCGTTGACGAATTGCCGCTCGGAAGTAACCGTTTGCCGGGCCGGGTGCAATCAAGCGTTCGTCCCATGAAATGACTTTTTTCATGAAAGTCAGATGTGAGAGGTTTCCCCAGTTCTCCCTAATCGCTTCTTCTAGGACATATATTTTCCCGGCAGGGAATTTCCCGCGTTGTTTGGTTTCGTCATATGTCAGGAGATAGAAAAAGCCAATGATGTGATATCGGGCCAAAGCATGTAGTCGGGCCGGGATTTGTTGGGGTGGCGCAACGAACTTCATGTTCATGGTGACTCCCGCACCGGATTTGAGCTTTACATTGACCGTCTCATTGCTATCAATGATCCTTTTTCCGGTTCTCTTGCTAAAGCTATTGTTTCCTTTTCGCTTGGCCTCGGCTTCTAGGATGGGATCGTGTCCATGACTGCTGGACCATACGTTGGCCCGCATAGTGATTGCGGAGATGTCATCTTCAAGGGAAGATTTATCATTGTTACATTTGTGGCATGCCCAACCGATCAGATTCCAGCTTTGTGCGAGCATTCCCTTCGGAACGAAGCGTCTGCCTATGACGTGCTCTTTGGTTCGAGAATCTTTGCTTAGTTCATGTCCGCAGTAAATGCAGATTGTATTGTTCAATAAGGTTGGTTGCATTTCTTTGCAATCGAGAGGAGGGTTTAGTGAAAAAACTTGAAACCCGTGGGCCTGTGTTTGGGGTTTGTAACATCTGCGGAAGAAATTCAAAGCTAACCGAAGATCACATTCCTCCGAAGGGTGTTCCGTTAGTCGGCCAAGCTTATCTTTCTCGTCTGACCGATATGCTGGGCGCACAAAGGTTTCAAGCGGGTAAGAGGCATTTCCAGAACGGTGTCAAGTACAGGTCAATTTGCGCTGACTGCAATAACCGCCTTCTTGGCGTGCAATACGATCCTGTGCTCGTGAATTTCTGCAAGGAACTTGATGCTGCAATCGCAAGGCAAGTCCATTTGCCAGTAGGGCTGGAAGTCCGTATTAATCGCCTATTGCGCGCGTTTGTCGGTCATCTTCTTGCTCATGGGGTCAGTCAGCATAGAAATGGCTCGTTGCAGTCGAGTTTGACTGACTACTTCCTCAATGAAACGGAACGATTTCCGGCGGACTTGCGTGCATACCTTTGGGTGTATCCATACAAACCGCAGGTTGTTGCGCACGGACTTGGCCTGATATTTGACTTCAGAAGACGTAATCCTCCCTTCGTTACATCAATCATGAAGTTCTATCCTATTGCTTTCATGTGTGCAACAGCTGACCTGCCAGCAGAAGAAGCTCAGTGCGTATCCAGAATAGATCATTTGACGGATGATGAGATAGACGCTATCGACGGAATTTCCCTGAATCTTTCCTACGTTCCTTCCTACGCTTGGCCTGAGTTTCCTGGCAAGTATGGTGGTGTACTTCATAACGATTATGGGACACTCGCCATGCCAAAAAGCTTTAAGTAATCAGAAAAGAAAATTCAAATTCATTCGCTACCCCGCTCCGGCGGGGTTTTTCATTTCTGGAGGTTCCATGCAGATCAAACGCAACAACGACATCCCCCTGAGCATGGCGGATGCACTGGTCGCGCTGGTCCGCCGTTACGTGCTTGCGCTGGACCCTGCGGCGACGCCGAGCGATGCCGGCATCGTCCGCGCGCTGGTGCCGGTGCTGGCCGGCGCCGGCGGCATCTCGATGTACGTCGGCGTGGCGATCAACGACGCCGGTGCGCCGGTCGGGGTGCTGATGGGCTACAACGCCCTGGCGCCACTCGATGGCGAGGTGCAGGCGCACGCGCCGCTGCTGATGGTCGATCCGGCCGGCGAGGGCGTCACCGCGACGACTGCGACCGAACTCGTTGCCGACTTCGAGGCATGGGCCAAGGAACGCCAGGCGACGCAACTGCGGATCGAACTCGCCCCGGCCTGCGGCATGCCGATGCTGATCGGCTACCGCGCCTCGACCACCTCCTACAGCAAGAAGCTCGGCTGATGGCGACCGCCGTCCTCGTCGCCAACTGGGGCGGAGCTTCGTTCTCGGACGCGGCCTACCTGTCGATGCTCCAGCATCGCAACCTGGTCCAGAACGACAACACCTCCGCCGTCAACGCCTGGATCAACGCCGAGTCCAACCAGCGGCAGGACGTGAACCAGCAGATCCGGGAGATCGTCTACAACCCCGGCCTGCCGACCATGCTGCCGGGCACTATCTCGTGGGGCACGATCCTGGCGGGCGCCGGCATCGGCGGGCTGCTGGGCTGGATGCTCGATGACGACGACTACGCAGGCTTTGGGCAGACCCTGCCGCGCTACAACTGCGACACCGGCCATGTGGAAGTCGTGCAGGGCGACCCGGACGGCAACAGCAAGGTCACGAGCACGATCGTCGGCGCCGGCCTCGGCGCGCTGCTGGCCTACCTCGCCCAGCCCACTCTGCACGTCACCCCGGACCCGGCCGCAGGCCGCGACCGCTATCTCGCGGAACTGGCCTACAAGCAACAGCTCGACAGCGTGGGCGTGAAGGCCATCGGCCAGATCGCGATCCAGATCGCCATCGACAACTACATCGCCAGCAAGCAGCGCGACCTGGTGCGCTCCATTGCCAACGACCAGGCAGCGCTCGCCAACCGTCAGCTGGTGATGGCCGAGAAAGAGTATTGCCGCTATGCCACCGTGTTCGCGCCGGTGGAGGACGCGACGATGGCGCAGATCGCGGCCGATCCGCGCTATGTCCCGCAGTACGAACTGCACATGCGCCGCGCCCGCAACGACGCCGCGCGTGCCTTCGGCAAGGCGATCACGGGTCTCAACCGCAAGCTCTCGCGCTACTGTGCCGGGGCCAACGCGAACCTGCTGCGCGAGGTCCACACCGAGTGGGCACGCACCGAGGTCGATGCCGTGAACCACGCCTGGCGCTACGAGGAGTTGCAGGCCTGGCGCCGCGACGACGTGCAGTTCAACCGCCGGCTCCAGATGTTCAACGTCGGCCGCAGTCTCCAAGCCAGCGCGACCGGCGACATGCGCGCGGCGACGGCGGCGATCGGAGGGGCGAACGAGGCGCTGCTCGGCGGCATCAGCGGCTACTACGGTGCCTTGCAGGCGAGTTTCGGGCGCTTCTCGGGCTACCTGATGCAGCAGTCGCGGGCGAACAACCTCCAGTCGTTCGGCATGGGGACGGCGATGCTTGCCCACGGCCTGCCAGGACTGACCGGCGGCTTCGGGGGCGAGGCACCCGACGACGACACCCTGCTCAACCTGCGCGATGCCCGCGGCCTCGCCGCGCG
Source organism: Lysobacter sp. DMC104 (assembly GCF_056313665.1). Classification (NCBI taxonomy): domain Bacteria; kingdom Pseudomonadati; phylum Pseudomonadota; class Gammaproteobacteria; order Lysobacterales; family Lysobacteraceae; genus Lysobacter; species Lysobacter sp. DMC104. Next base: position 64,999 of record NZ_JBQUZW010000017.1, read on the forward strand.
CATGACGCCGTTCGCGTAACCCCCTTCACAGCAGGCGATCCCATGCCGACCTACGATCCGCTCGCGATCCTCGATCGCGCCAGCGCCAGTTCCGCACAGTGGTTGCAGCAACTCGACGAAGCGTCGGCACGGCAGGCGGAGGCGCGGCAGCGCGCCTTCACGCTGGGGTTGGCGAACGACCTGGCGTTCAACACCCATCAGACGTTGCTGGACCGGACCAACGCCGGCAACGTCTACGGCACCCGTCGCGCCGAGGCCGACACTCGTCTGCTGCCGGCGCAGGAGCGCATGCAGGGCTCGGCCTACCAACTGGGCCACGAACAGAACCGCCTCGCCCTCGATGCGCTGGGCCGCGCGTGGACACCGGACAACCAGCGCGCTCGCGATGCGACTGAGGACATGCGCTACCAGAACCCGGTGGCCGAAGCCGCGGCGCGCGATGCCGCCGGATCGCGCGCCGATCCTCTGCAAGCGGCACAGGCCGCGCAGCGGGCGGCGGGTGCCTGGCCCGGCGCGCAGGGTGTCGCCGGCCAGTACGGTGCGCCCTACGCCAGCGGGCTGTACGCCAACGCCAGTTCCGCGCTGCTCGCCGGCAACCTCGACACCGCCAATGCACTGCTGCACACGGCGGGCCTCGGGCAGGTCGCGAAGGACGCGGCCGGGCAGATCACCTACACCGATGCGCAGGGGCATGCCTATCCGACGATGCCGGCGGCCTCGGCTGCCGCGCTGCTGCAAACCCTCACCGCGCAGCAGCCGACCCCGTTGCAGCACTACACCGACGCCGCGACTCGCGGCACCGGCACGCTCACGCCCGCGCAGGAAAGCCAGAAGACGGTGCTGGAACACCGCCTGCAGACGCTGGACAAGGCACTCGTCAATGCGTTCGACGACGCCGAGCGGGCCTCGCTGCAACAGCAGCGCGACGCCGCGACGCGTGAACTAACTTCACTCTTCGGCGGCGGACGACCGGGTACGGCCGCCGCACCGACCGCAGGTGCACTGCCGGCCGCCGACGCCCTCGGGTTCGGGGCGAAGGCATCGCCGGTCGGCTCAACTGGGGCATTGCCCGCGAAGCCTGCCACCGCCAGCCCTGTTCCCGCTGCCACACCAGCGCCGACCAATCGCGCGGTGCACGTCTATCGCTCTGCGGCCGATGCGCCGGCTCCGGCATCGAAACCAGCCGAGCCCGCAAAGTCGACACCGCGCGCTGCTGCGTCGCCACCCGATGCACCCGACGTGCAAATCGATCCCGCCACTGGCACCCTCAAGCGCGAGCGCAAGCAGCCGCGGACGGCCGATGCGCTGGAGACCTACCGCGACGCCGCCGAGCGCTGGCGCACCGCCGATGCGACGCTGAAGGAAGCGCGGCAGTCGCAGGCACGCTACCTGGCGAGCGGGCAGGGCGTCGATCGTCGTGTCGCGGTCGAGCGCTATGCGCAGGCCGAAGCGCAGGCGCGCCAGGCACTGCTCGCGGCGCGCGACACTTATCGGCGCGCGCAGCAGGAAGACGGTGCCGATCGCAAGCGCCAGACCGCTCCCGCTCCCGCGCCGGCCACGACCGCCTACGGCATCACCCTGCCGACCTACGGAACCGCGCCCTATCGCGGGCCGGTGGCGCCATGACCGATCCCGCCTACGACGCCTTCCGGACCCGGCTGGAGTCCGGCGGCGACGACAACGCCTACAACGCACGCACCGGTGCGCTCGGCAAGCACCAATTCCTCGCCTCGACCTGGCTCGGACTGGTCCGCCAGTACAAGCCCACATGGGCAGACGGACTCACGCAGGCGCAGATCCTCGACAAGCGCCGCGATAGCGCCGTCTCCGACCAGATGGTCGCGCTGTACGACCGCGACAGCACACGCCAGTTGGAGAGCGCCGGTTACGCGGCGACGCCGGGTAACCTCTATCTTGCGCACCACTTCGGCGCGACGGGCGCGGCGAAGATTCTCGGGGCACCGGATGCGACGCCGATGCGGTCGCTGGTGTCGGCGCGCGCCTACCGCGACAACCCGCACCTGCACGGCAAGACCAAGGCGCAGGTGCTGGCGGACTTCGCGCGGCGGGGCGGCGGCACGCTAGCTGCGCCGCAGGCAGCGGCGCACGCCGCTACGTCGCCATCCGCGCAGCCCGCGGCACCGGCCACGGCCTATGCGCCGTTCGCATTCGCGCCGTCACAGGCGGCGCCCGCCGCATCGGCCGCACCGGCCTGGACCTTCGCGCCACCACAGGCACCCACCACGCCTGCGCCCGCGGCACACGTACCCGTCTACACCCTGCCGGGATCGATGCCTGCCGCGACCCCGCTACCTGAAACGCTGCCCTTCGGCACGACCTCCCCCTCGGCCGATGGGCCGAACGAACCCTCTCCCCTCGATCAACTGCTGAGGCTGCTGCGGTAATGGCCAACGATCCCTACAACCCGCTCGCGCCGCGTGCCTGGAACCCGGCCGTCCCCGACTGGATGAACATCGCCTACGGCGCGCAGAAGACGCCGACGCCGTCGTTCGCACCGGACGTGGTCGACCGCTACCACTGGGGCAACGTGCGTGCGCGCACCGGCTACGACAGTGCAGCGCCCGAGCGCCAGCGTGCGATCCGCGACGACTACGCCAATACCGCGCTGCCGGAAGTCGCGCGCCTGACCGGCACCGACCTCGCGCAGATGCAGGCCGCGTTCCGCGCCAGCAATCCGGACCCGGACCCGGACCCGGCGCCGGCAGCGAGCGGCGATGACGGCGATTTCATGCGCGGCATCAAGAGCTACTGGCCGGGCACGAAGGCCTCGCTGTATGGCCTGGGCGCCCTCGGCGCCGATCTGGTCGGGGCCGACGACACCGCGCGCGACTGGGCCGAACAGGCGCAGGCGTTGAACCGCGAACTGGGCGCGACCACGAAGCCGACCGACAGCCTCAGCAGCGCATGGCGCAGCGGCGAGGGCGCGCTAGGCACCACCGGCAACCTGTTGGACTGGGCGCAGTACAACGTCGGCCAGATGCTGCCGAGCGTGGTCGAGTCGGTCGCCACCTCGGCGGCCGGCGCCGTGGCCGGCTCGGAAGTCCCGGTGGCCGGCAACATCACCGGCGCCATCGCCGGCCTGCTCGGCAAGTCCGCGATCAAGCGCGAACTGCGCGAGAAGACGGCGGCGTTGGTGGCGCAACACGCCGCGAAACGGATCGCCGCCGGCACGGCGGAGGATGTCGCCAAGCGCGAAGCGGCGGCGCTGGGGCAGGCGTTCATGACCCGCAGCCTGCAACGCGAGATCGGGAGCATCGGTGCGCTCGCGACGACCTCGACCGCGCGGGGCCTGGGCGACACCTACAACGCTGCCTACGGGCAGGCGCAGCAGACGGGCGAGGACATCGACCTCGGGCGCGTGCTGGCCGGTGGCGTCGTCTACGGCGCCGCAGAGACCTTCGGCGAGAAGGTGCTGGCCGACACCCTGCTCAAGGGCGTGGGTGGACAGGGAGGACTCGCGCGTCGCATCGCCACCGGGTTCGGCGAGAACGCGCTGACCGAGGGCACGACCGAGGCGGTGCAGCAGGCGGCGCAGCGGTTCGGGGCGCAGCAATCGTTGAGCGATGGCGAGGCCTGGACCGAGTACCTCGACAGCTTCGCGGCCGGCGCGATCGGCGGCGGCGTGTTCGGTGCGGCGGCGGGCATCCCGAACCGGCCGGGGCCGACGCCGCCCGTCCCGGTGCGTGGCCTGCCCGCGCCCGATGGCAGCCCCGGGTTCGGGACGGTCGACCTACAGGCGCCGATCGAGGTCGGTGCGGACGGCACGGCGACCACGCCGTCGCAGCGCAACGCGCAGCAGGCGGCGGATCTTCGCCGCGCGCAGGCGGGAACGGCCACCGGGCTCACGCCGGATGTGCGGGCCGCGCAGCGCGACCGGTTCGCGCGCACGGCATCGGACACGACCGGCATGCCGCCGGCCGCGCCATCGGCAGGACCGGGCATGCCGGCCAACGTCGATCCGCAGACCGGCGAAGTGCTGCCGTCGCCACCGGCGCCCGAGGACGTCGTGGAGGCGATCCACGGGTTCCTCGACGGTTGGCAGGGCGACAAGTCGCCGACGCGTGGTGACGTGCGCAGGTTCGTCGAAACGACGTATCCCGGTTTGTCCGCGACGACGATGAATCCATTGATCGATCAGGCGCGCGATCAGCGCCAGGCGCGGCAGGCGGCGGAGGAAGTGGCGGCGCTCGATGGTGGCGCGACGCCGCAGGCCGGGACCCCCGCGCCGGCTGAGCCCGTGGCCGAGGTGCCTGCGTCGTCGCCCGCCACGACCGGGCAGGGTGACGCGCTGGATCGTCCGAGGCTGCGCCAGGTCTACATCGACGCGATGCGCCGCAAGTTCCCCAACGTGACCGATCCGGAGAGCGATTTTTACAGCCGTGGCGCGGACGAACTGATCGGCATGATCGAACGTCGCGACGGACGTGGACTCGTGAAATACCGCAACCTGGGCGACGCGAATGCGAATCCTGCGAGTCGCGACCTGTTCACCGCGGCGACGGGCATCCCGTTGCCGCGCGGGCGCGGGGCATCGGAGGACGCGATCTATCGCTGGGCCGGGACCGACCGCAGCCGCGAGCAGGCACGCGACGCGCAGCAGCGCGCACAGCGCGAAGCCGATGCGCGTGCGCCGGTCGAGACGTTCCCGACCTTCGGCAGCTACGCCGAGGCGAAGCAGTGGGCGGGCCGTCGCGCGCAGGCCTTCGGCGGCAAGCAGGCGTATCGGGCGACGGAGGAGTACGCCCGCCTGCATCCGATCCTCAAGCGGCTCGCCGATGCGATGAACGACGGCAACCGCGACCGCCGGCTTGCGTCATTGACCGAGGCCGGGCTCGCCATCGGGGATCAGGTCGAAGCCAAGGGGCACGCCTCGCGCGCCGGCGGCGGAGAGACGCCGCGCGGCACACTGTTCGCGAAGTCGGGCTTCCCGTGGGTGCGCATGGACGGCGAGAGCACCATCACCGTGAACCACGACGGCAAGCTGGAGCGACGTCGCGAGGTGCCGTGGTCGTCGCAGTGGACGAAAGTTGCCATTGCTCCATCCAGCGAGGCATCCTCGGTGGACGCAGCGCCAGAGGCCGCGGACACGGCGCAAACGCATCAGGACGTCGATGTGAAGCGTCAGGCATCGGACTCGATTCGCAATGCATCGATGTTGATGGATTTTGTCGATGGACTCGTTGCGCAGGCACGATCGGGACGTGCGGGTCGGGTGGAATTTCCGGCGCACTTCGGGCACGTCACCGAAGTCGAGTCCGCGATGAAGGCGTTGCGCGATGCGTTCGTGCAGGCCGGCGCCACCAACCTCGGTGGCCGATTCGGGGCGCGCTACGCGATCGAAGGCGGCACGATCACGCTGTCGAACACGACGGATCGCCTTTGGGCTGATGTGGTGGTCGACGGCGCGGGATCAAGCAAGCAGGAGGACGCACGCGATGAGTACGACGACCGAGCCGGGCAACGAGGACAAGGGGATGCCCGTGCTGCACGACGCGCAGGTGTATCCCCCGTCGATCCGGATCGTGCTGACGTCGATGCCGCCGATCGCGACGCAGATCGCCAACCGCTGGATGCATCATTGGCCGGAACGGACGTGGCGACTGATCGAAGCGGGCGAGTACCTGGGCGCGCTGGCGCTGGAAGTGGCGTGGACGCAGGAAGTGTTCGGCCCGACACCACCAGCGGACGGCGCCGACACGACGAACGTGATCCAGTTGTCGATGCGTCGACCTCCGCCGAGGCCCCAATCCCGTTGAACCCTGCGGCGGACGCCGCGAACGACAAGAGGTCGATCAATGCAGGAACTGATCAAGCCGAACGCCTACCCGCCCGACGTGCGGACGCAACTGCTGACGATGTCGCAGACCGCGCGGGAGATCGCGAACCGCTGGATGCTGGGCTGGCCCAAGCGGGTCCAGCGGCTGATCGAGGAGAACTATTACCTCGAAGCGCTGGCGAACCAGACGGAGCAGGAGGAGCGGGCGAAGATGGATACCAGCCTCAACCACCTGTCGAGTTGGGAGAAGGCGCAGGTGTGGGAACTGCCGATGGAGCCTCCGATCTGGAGCCACGAGGAGGAGGCCGCCTACCACGCAAGAAGCGAGGGGCGAGAGAACGACGACGAGTAGACGAAGAGGCCGCGGCGATCGATGATCCCGCGGCCTCTTCCGTTGAGGGCGCCGCATCGCCGCAGGCCACGCCTGCGACGGTGCCGGAGGCCGAAGCGGCTGCGCCGGCCGAGGAAGGACTAGCCGCGGACCTCGGCAAGGGCAGTCTCGGACGCAAGGCGCGGGACAACCTCGCCGCGATCAGGATCGTGCGTGCGCTTGCCGACGAGAACCGCATCGCGACGCCGGAGGAACGCCGGCAGTTGGCGCGCTACGTCGGCTGGGGCGCGCTGAAGGGCGTGTTCGATCCGGCCAACGCGCAGTGGACGAAGGTCCGCACCGAGTTGCAGTCACTGCTGTCGGACGCCGAGTGGCGCGCAGCGCGAGCCTCGACCCTCAACGCGCACTACACGAGCAAGACGGTCATCGACGGTATGTTCGCCAGCCTCGCGCGCCTGGGCGTCACCCGCGGGCGCATTCTGGAACCGGCAGTTGGCATCGGCCACTTCTTCGGCGGCATGCCGGCGAAGCTGCGCAACGCCTCGACCCTGTTCGGCGTCGAACTCGATCCGCTGACCCAGCGTATCGCCGCCGCGCTGTACCCGAACGCGACGATCCGCCACAGCGGCTTCCAGGACGTGGCGATCCCGGGCGAGTTCTTCGACGTGGTCATCGGCAATCCGCCGTTCGGCAGCGAGCCCATCGTCGATCCGGACCGCAGCCCGTACTCCGGCTTCAGCATCCACAACTACTTCTTCGCCAAGTCCATCGACAAGCTGCGGCCAGGCGGCGTGCTGATGATGGTCGTCTCGCACCAGTTCCTCGACGCGCACGACAGCCGCGTGCGGCAGTGGATCGCCGAGCGTGCGGATCTGGTCGCCGCCGCGCGCCTGCCGAACACTGCCTTCGCCGAGAACGCCGGCACCGAAGTCGTCACCGACATCGTCGTCCTGCAAAAGCGTGCGCCCGACGTCGAGAAGCCAACGCCCGAACAGGTCGCGACACGCACCCGCTGGGTGCAGGTCGGTGAACAGGCCTTGGATCACCCGACCACCGGCGAGACGCTGCGCTTCCGGGTCAATCCGTACTTCCTCGACCATGCCGATCACGTCCTCGGCACGCCGGCCGCCAGCGGCAGCATGTACCGGGCGAACGAGTACACCGTCGATCCGTCCGGCGATCTGGCGCAGCAGATGCAGGCGTGGGCGCAGCCCCTGCCCGAGGGCATCTACGCGCCCATCGATCGCACCGAGACGTCGCATGCGGCCGAAGTGCCCGAGGGCACGAAGGTGGGTGCCTACTTCGTCGACAAGGACGGCCTCATCCTGATTCGCGGGGAGGATCGCCTGGGCGAGCCGCAGGCAGTGGCCTGGGCGGCGCCGGGGGCGACCGCCGAGGCGCGCATGCGCGGCATGATCGAGATCCGCAATGCGCTGCGCCAGCAGATGCGCCTGGAGCGCTCCGCGGACGCCACCGAGGCGCAGATCGAAACGAACCGTCGCACGCTCAACGAGCGCTACGACGCCTTCCTCAAGCGCTACGGCCACCTCAGCGCCGCGCGCACCAACCGTAGCCTGTTCTTCGACGACCCGGACGCGAGCCTGCTGCTGGCGCTAGAGTTCGACTACGACGCGGGCATCAGCGACACCGTCGCGAAGCGCGAAGGTATCGAACCTCGCGCACCGAAGGCGACCAAGGCCGACATCTTCCAGCGCCGGGTGCTATTCCCGCCGTCCGACTTCGTGACCGTCCACAACGCGCGCGACGCCTATCTGGCGAGCCTGAACTACCGTGGGCGGCTGGACGTGGACTACATGACGGAGGTGTACGGCAAGGATCGCACGGCGCTTATCCAGGAACTGGGGCCGCTGGTCTACGAGACCCCGGCCGGCGATCTGGTCGCCGCCGACGACTACCTCTCGGGCGATGTGAAGACGAAACTCGTCGAGGCGAAGGATGCCGCCCGTCGCGATGTCCGCTTCACGCGCAACGTGGAGGCGCTGACCAAGGTCATCCCGCGCGACAAGACGCCCAGTGAAATCACCATCGCCATGGGCGCGCCGTTCCTGCCGGCGGAGGACCTGCAGCGCTTCCACCGCGAGGTCACTGGTGCCAATGCGCACATGACCTACGTGCGCGGCTCCGGCCTGTGGCTGGTGAAGGTGGTCGGCGAGCCGGATCGCGTGCTCAACACTTCGACCTGGGGCACGCAGGAGATGACCGCGGCCGACATCCTCCAGTCCACGCTCGCCGGGCGTGCGGTGGTGGTGACGAAGACCCTCAGGCACGGCGACGGCAAGATCGAGACCATCGTGCTGGAGGCCGAGACCGAGCGCGCCCGCGAGAAGCAGAACGCGCTGCGGGCGGAGTGGCGGGCGTGGGTGTGGCGCGATCCGGAACGGGCCGAGCGCCTGCTCGCGCTCTACAACGAGAAGATGAATCGTACCGTCGAGCGCACCTACGACGGTTCCCACCTGACCCTGCCGGGGATGAGCCCCGGGCTCACGCTGCTGCGCCACCAGCAGAACGGCGTCTGGCGTGGCCTGCAATCGCGCCAGTTGTTGCTCGACCACGTCGTCGGCGCCGGCAAGACCTTCCAGATGGTCGCCATCGCGATGGAGATGCGTCGGCTCGGCATCGCCCGCAAGCCGCTGTTCGCTGTCCCCAACCACCTTACCGTGCAGTGGCGCACCGAGTTCGCGCGGCTGTACCCCGGCGCCGTGGTGCTGGCGGCGGAGCCGGAGGACTTCACGCGGGAGAACCGGAAGAAGCTGTTCTCGCGGATCGTCACCGGCGACTGGGACGCGATCATCGTCGGCCACTCGTCGCTGAAGAAGATCGGGCTGCCGGCGGAGACCGAGTCCCGCATTTTGACCGAACAGATCGACGAGATCGCGGGCCTCATCGAACAGGTCAAGCGCAACCGCGGCGACCGCGGCATCGTCCGCGAGATGGAGGGCATCCGCGCGCGGCTGGAGGCCAAGGTCAAGCGCAAGCTGGCGAACATCGGCGAGCGCGACGACGTGCTGACCTTCGACGAACTGGGCGTGGACGCGCTGTTCGTCGACGAACTGCACGAGTTCAAGAACCTGTTCTACACCACGACCATGTCGCGGGTGCCGGGCATGGGTAACCCGAACGGTTCGGACCGGGCGTTCGACCTGTTCGTCAAGACGCAGTGGTTGTTCGAGACCTTCGGCGACAAGGCGCCGATCGTCACCGCGACCGGCACCCCGGTCAGCAACTCGCTGGTGGAGATGTTCAACCTCCAGCGCTACATGCAGTACCCCACGCTCAAGCGCCAGGACCTGCACGTGTTCGATGCCTGGGCGCGCCAGTACGGCAGCATCGAGAACGTCTACGAGGTGGCGCCCTCGGGCGCCGGGTTCCGCGCCTCCACCCGCTTCGCCAAGTTCCAGAACCTGCCGTCTTTGATGGCCGACTACCGGGCGTTCGCCGACGTGGTGACGCTGGACGACCTGAAGGCGCAGGAGGCGGCGAAGGGCGGACGCTTCCCGGTGCCCAACCTGCTGGGCGGCCGGCCGCAGATCGTGGTGGCCGAGCGCTCGCCCTTGGTGGCCGAGTTCATGGGCGTGCCGCATCTGTCGCGCTCGCAGAGCGGGGACGTGATGTTCGGGTTCAACCCGGGGGCCGGCGAGACCGCGACCATCGAGGCGGCGGAGGGCGGTCGGTTCCAGCTGAAGATCGCGACCCCGGGGCAGGCGCACCCGCGGCTGGGCGGGACGTACCCGACCCGCGAGGACGCGCAGATGGCCGCGGTCGAAGCGGCCCTGACCCCGCAGATCGACCTGAACCCCGAGTCCATCCTCGGCCGTTTTGCGCGCATCCGCGAGCTGACCCGGCAGACCAAAGGCAAGGTCAATGCGCTGTCGCTGACCGGGCAGGCCAACAAGGCGGGCCTCGACTACCGTCTGATCGATCCGACCGCGCCGGACTTCGCCGGCTCCAAGATCAATCTCGCCATCGAACGCATGCTGGCGCTGTACCGCCAGTGGCACGCCGACCGCGGCACGCAATTGGTGTTCTGCGACCTGTCGGTGCCGAACACGGCGCGCAAGAGCGCGGCCACCCGGCCGCAGCGGGTCTACGTGCGCGAGAACGACGGCAGCGTCGTCCACGCCACCGGCACGGCGCACACTGTCGCGGGGGCGGAGGAACTGCCGTTCCTGCTCGTGGTGCGCGGTGCGGGTGTGAACTCGACCGTCACGGTGTACGACGCGGCCACCGGGCGCCCGCGCCTGTCGACGGCCGGTGGTCGTGATCGGGGGCTGGCCTACGCGCAGGAGACCCTGCGCGATGCCGGCAAGCGTGAGCGCTGGCTTGCACAGCGAGAGTCCGAGCGCGAAGCCGGCCTTGAACTGACCCAGGCGGAAATCGACGACTACAACGACGCCAACGGCTTCGACCCGGAGGCGAGCGAGGCTCTCACGCTGCAGGACATTGTGGGCCTCAGCGGGGCCGAGGGCTTCAGCGTCTACGACGACCTGCGCGCGAAGCTGATCGCCGGTGGCGTGCCGGCGGAGGAAATCGCCTTCATCCACGACCATCCGCATGCGGATGCCAAGGAGAAGCTGTTCAAGCGGGTGAACCGCGGCGAGGTGCGGTTCCTGTTCGGCTCCACTCCGAAGATGGGCGCGGGCACCAACGTGCAGGAACGCATCGTCGGCTTGCACCACATCGATGCACCGTGGAAGCCCAGCGACCTGGAGCAGCGCGAGGGCCGGGCGATCCGCCGTGGCAACAAGCTCTACGAACGCGACCCGGACGGGTTCGAGGTCGCGATCTACCGCTATGCCACGCGCCAGACCTACGACACGCGGCGCTGGCAGCTGCTGGAGCACAAGGCGCGCGGGATCGAGCAATTGCGCAAGTACGATGGCCAGCAGACCGAGATCGAGGACATCGACGGCGAGGCGGCGAACGCGGCGGAGATGAAGGCCGCGGCATCGGGCGACCCGTTGATCCTGCGCGAGACGCAGCTGCGCAACGAATCGCGCCGGCTGGAGCAGTTGGAACTGGCGCATGCTGACAACCAGACAGCCCTCCAGCGGCAGGCGCGTAGTGCGGAGCAGTACGCCGCGGTCAGCGGCCCGCGTCATCTGAAGGTGCTGCGCGAAGTGGCGGCGCACGCCGCGCGCCATCCGTTGCCGGCGGACAAGGAGGCATTGCCCGAGGGCACGACGCTGGACGGTCGGCGCTACACCGAGCGCAAGGCGCTGACCCAGGCGCTGGCGCGCCAGGTCGGCGCGTTGCTGGGGCCTGACCCCTATGCGAGCGGCATCGAGTTGGTCTACCGCGGCGTGAGCTTCGACATCGATCGCGCACACGCGCAGTGGGTGCGGGTGTCGACCTCACTGGGCGAGGTGACGGGCTACGAGCGCGGATCTGAGACTTTCTCGGCGACGGGCCTGCTGACGCGGATGAACAACGCCATCGAGCGGCTGGATAGCGAGGTCGTCGACACCGAGGCCCGGATCGAGGCTGCCCAGCGCGACGCGGAGCGGTTCAAGACCGAGGCGGCAAAACCGTTCGATCAGGTGCAATTGCTGCGCGAGACGCGCGAGCAGTACCGGCGCGTGCAGCGATTGCTGCTGGTCCGCGGTCCGGAGATCCCGGCCGACGAGCGTCCGATCCTCGATGCAGCGCTGGAGGCGCAGCGTTCGGCACTGCGGAAGGCCGGGTTCGGCGAAGCGCTCGACGAGTTGCTCGACTACCAGCAGGCGCGAGAGGACGGCGCCTTCAGTCGTCGCAAGGGTGCTGGACGCGGCGCGAGCGTCGCCCAGGTCCGGCGCGTCGTCGACGAACTGCTCGTCCACTGGCAGGGCGCACCGTCCGTCCGCGTGGTGGCGACGCCGGACGCGCTGCCGGCCGTCGCGCGGCGTGCGCCGGATGTCCATCTCGCAGACGGGTACTACGACCGCCGCACGGAGACCGTGTACCTCGTCGCCAGCGCGCTGCCCGATCGCAAGGCCGTGCAGCGCGTGCTGCTGCACGAGGCCATCGGCCACTACGGCATCGAGGCCATCACCGGTCCCGCGCTGTGGGCGGACATTGCCGAGGGCGTCCACCGCCTGCGCGTGCAGGGCCGCTATCGTGAACTCTTCGCCGAGCACGCGCAGCGCGGCTACCTCGACAACGGCTGGGACGACACCGCGGTCCGCGAGTTCATCGCGATGCTGGCCGAGTCCGGCGCCAAGGATCGCCTGCTGGACCGGATCGTCGCTGCCGTGCGCGCGTTCCTGCGGAAGCTGGGCGTGCGGGCGACGCTGTCCGAAGCCGAACTGCGGCAACTCATTGTCCGCGCCGCGCGACAGGTCCGACAGGGTGGCGCCGAGCAGGCAGGTGCCGCCGGTGCCAACCTCGCCGCCGCGTTTTCGCGCGTGGAGGGGTTCCGCTCGGCGCTGGTGCAGGCACTGGAGCGCGCCGAGGGCGCGCCGCGCCGCGGCTCGGCCGCGCAGTGGCGGCAGTGGCTTGATGGCGTGCAGCGCCGGGGCGGGTTCAAGCAGGCCGAGCGCGAGTGGTTGCGGGTCGATGCCTGGCTGGGCGAGCGCGAGCGGATCACCCGCGAAGACCTGGCTGACTACGTGCGCTCGCACCAGGTGCGGCTGGGCGAGGAATTGAAGGGTGGCGACGCCCAGCGTTTCAGCGACGCGCTGAGCCGAATTCAGGCGGCGGGATTCGAGATCGAAGGCGATGATTACTTCGGAGTCGCGCTGCTGCGAGACGGCGAAGCCGTCGACCCGACCACGCTGAGCAAAGCAGAGCGCGTCGATCTGGAGACGATTGAAGCCGGGCTTGAGGCGGACGCACCGCTGTCGGCGGGCTCCACGCTTTACACAGGCTCGCAGTTGGAAGGCGGGCGCGAGTATCGCGAACTGCTGATGACGCTGCCGCCGCAGCCGTCGAACCGCAACCCGGACGATCCCTACGTCAGCTCCCACTATCCGGCGGCGAAGAACCTGCTCCTGCACCTGCGCTACAACACGCGCGAGGACGTGAACGGACGCACGATGTTGTTCGTCGAGGAACTCCAGTCGGACTGGCACCAGGACGGTCGCAAGTATGGCTATGGCACGACGGAGGACACCGTACCGCCGGCGCCGTTCGCCCGCTCCGAGGACTGGGCGCTGCTGGCCATGAAGCGCATGGTGCGGATGGCTGTGGAGCGCAATGTCGATCGGATCGCCTGGACGACCGGCGCCCAGCAGGTCTCTCGCTACGGAATGGAAGGTGAGCGCGCCGCTGGCATGGCCGCGTTCTACGACCGCATCCTGCCGGCCGCGATCAATCGGTGGGCGCGCCCGCTCGGGGCACAGGTGACGACGGCGCAGATCCGCCCGCGCTTCCGCCAGCCGGCGATGACGGTCCACGCCCTCGACATCACGCCGGCGATGCGCGCGGCGGTCGCCGCCGGCCTGCCGCTGTTCAGTCGCCGCGCGCCGGGGGACTTCCTTGCGGACGTGGAGGCCGTGGTCCGCCAGGACGAGGACGCGACGCGCCTGGCGCGCGTGCGCCAGTGGTTGCGCGACAGCACGCCGGCGCGGTTGAAGGACGCGGCCCGCAGCACCTGGCTCGGCATGCTGGCCACCAACCAGCTGACTGAACTCGGCAGCGACTACGACCCGGCCATCGTCGGGTTCTCGCGGCTGCTCGATGCCATGTCCGCGGATCGCAATGCGCTGCTGGAGGAGGGCGCGGAACTCGCCGAGACCGTCCGCCGCTGGGCCGGCAAGCACCGTGACGACGCCCGGCAGCTGTTCGACCTGATGCACCGCGCGACGCTGGAAGGCGTCGATCCGGCGGAGCCCTACCAGACCCTCCAGTTCCGCTATGGCGGCCAGCTGCACGATGTCACCCGCAAGAACATCCGTGCCGCCCTGAAGGCGTTGCGCGAACAGATGCTTGGCCGCGGCGGCGACAACAAGACCGACATGATGGAAGAGGCCCGCCGCCTTCGCGGCATGCCCAAGCGAGAGGAAATCCGCAAGCGGATGTATCCGACGCTGCGCGCAGCATGGACGGCGCTTACGCCGGAGGCGCAGGCCTATTATCGACAACTGCGCGATGCCTACCGCAAGCGCTCCGGGGAGGTCGAGGACGCCCTGGCCGAACGCATCGAGGCCAGCGAGGCGCCCGAGACGTTGCGTCGGAAGCTGATCCACTCGATCCGGCAGCAGTTCGAGTCGTACCGCTTGCAGGGGGTGTACTTCCCCCTGCAGCGCTACGGGGAATACTTCATCGCGGCCGAGCGCGACGGCGAGCCGGTGTTCCTGATGCTCGACACGCTGGGCGATCTGGAGCGCAAGGAAGCGGCGCTGCGTGCGCGCGGGTTCGAGGTGAAGGCGCGCGGCCGGCTGCGCGGTGCGCAGGCGAAGGACGCGCCCAGCGGCTCTTTCGTGGCGGAGATCATCGACCAGCTGCACAAGGCCGGCGTCTCCGAGAAGACCCAGGACGCGGTGTACCAGACCTACCTGCAGGCGCTGCCGGAACTGTCGATGCGCAAGCACGCCATCCACCGCCAAGGTGTGGCCGGGTTCGATCCGGATGCCCTGCGCGCGTTCGCGCACAACATGGCCCACGGCGCACACCAGCTGGCGCGGCTGCGCTACGGCCATTTGCTGGGACAGACCCTCGATGCGTTGCGCGGCGCGCAGGACGCCCGCCGAAAGTCGCCCACGGCATCGACCCGGGCGGTCGTGGCGATGGACGCGATCCTCGCCGAACTCGACCAGCGGTTCTCGTGGGTGCTGAACCCGCAGGACAGTCCGCTGACCAACCGCCTCTCGTCGGTCGGCTTCGTCTACTTCCTCGGCGCGACGCCGGCGGCGGCGCTGGTGAACCTGACACAGACCGCCCTCCTGACCTTCCCGCAGCTGGCGGCCGAGCATGGTGCGGCGAAGGCGTCCCGCTACCTGTTGCGTGCCCTGAACGAATCGGCGCGGACGGTGGGGCACGCGCAGAAGGTGCTGACGCGGCCGGACGAAGTCCGGGCGCACGACGCGCTCCAGAAGGCGGGCGTGCTCGACAAGACGCAGACCCACACGCTGATGGGTCTGGCCGACAAGGGGTTGGCGACCTACAACCCGCACCTGGCGCGGGCGATGGAGGTGATCGGCTGGCTGTTCCACAAGGCGGAGGTGCTGAACCGGGAGTCCTCGGGCATGGCCGCCTACCGGCTGGCGCGGGATGCCGGGCAGGGGTTCGACGCTGCGGTGCGCTACGCGGCCGACACCATCACCGCGACCCACTTCAACTACGCCAACGCCAACCGCGCGCGGTTCCTGCAATCGGGACCGGCAAAGGTGGTGCTGATGTTCAAGCAGTACGGCCTGAACATGCTCTGGCACCTGGGGCGCATGGGCTGGAAGGCGACGAAGGGCGAGAGCCCCGAGGTCCGTCGGCTGGCGCGGCGCAACCTGGCCGGCGTGTTGGCGATGAGCGGCGTCTTCTCCGGGGCGTTGGGGCTGCCGCTGTCGTCGCTGGTCACAGGCACCCTCGATGCCATCGCGCATGCCTTCGGCGACGAGGATGATCCGTGGGACACGGAGGCGGAACTACGGAAGTTCCTCGCCCAGTTCCTCGGCGACGCTGGTGCCGAAATCGCCCTGCACGGCGCTGCGAACACGCTGACCAGAGCGGACATCGCCAGCCGCGTGGAGATGTCCCAGTTGCTGTGGCGCGACACGGATCGGGAACTGGATGGCCGCGACGCCTACTACGCGATGATGGACAACATCGCCGGCCCCATGTTCGGCATCGGCAAGAACTTCCTGGTCGGGACGCAGTTGGTCGCGGAAGGGCAGGTCTACCGCGGCACGGAAACGATGCTGCCGAAGGCGCTGAAGGATGCGATGAAGGCCCTCCGCTACGCGCAGGAGGGCGTGACCAGCACCCGCGGCGACCAGGTGGCCGACACCGATCCGATGGACGAGGTCTTGCAGGCCATCGGATTCACCCCGGCGGAGGTCGCGCGGCAGTACGCGGAGAACCGGACGCTGAAGGATCGGGAGCGGCAGATCCTCGATCGCCGCAAGGCGCTGCTGGCGGCTTATGCGATGGCGCAGCAGCAGGACGACGAGGAAACGGTGCTAGAGGTGCGCCGAAAGATCCTGGCGTTCAACAAGGCCTACCCGGAGAAACCGATTACAGGGCAGACCCTCCGGAGGTCGCTCCGGTCGCGGGCGGCGTACAGCCAGCGGGCGGAGCATGGGGTGGCCTACGACCGAGCCCTCCGGCAGCGAATTGTGGAAATTACGGGCGTTGATGGCGAGCCATGAGATGGAGCGTGAAGCGGCTCACAGAAGCGTCGGGGAGCTGATCGGAGGGGGTATGTCAGGCTGACAAGTGGCTGCTAAAACATCGCCTTGGCCGTTGCGCAATACCCCGCAAATCCATCGCTTAGGCTGCGGATACCGCCTTTCTCTCGCAGTCCGTTGCCCGGGTGGTGTGAGTGTGTGGGCGGTATCGAATCCTGCACCTCGCACACATGGAGAATGGAGATGACCGCGAAAGGCATAAATGGGTTTCTGGCGATGCACGCCGTCGTTTTGGCGAGCGCTATTGGTGGGTTTTCATCTGCAGCTTCCGCATGCTGCCCTGATGATGGACAGACAGCGCCGAAAGCAATGACCGGTCTGGGGGATTCCTTCCCCCCGAGTGTTAATTTGGCCGCTGATCCGGTCTGGCGTGTCTACGAATTCGAGCGTGACGGGATTCGTTACGTGCAGATCAATGATGCCGCCGGCACGGTACATGCCGCGGCGGGTCAGATTGCGGGGACATTTTGGGTCATGCCGATCGGCAGTGATGCGGACCGTGTTTCGCTTCCGGAAGATGCTTTGCCTGCCGGACGCGCACGTGTTCTGTACCGTGGGCGCGACTTTGAAATCATCTTGGTCGAGGGAGAGGCGCGGCCACGCTGGGTTGTGCGAGCCCCGGCCTCGCGCTGAGGGTCATTCTTTGGCATCTGTCGGCGGGTTTCCGGGGGGAAGCCCGCCTTTACTGCTCAAGTGTGGCTTCCGACATCAGGAAGCGTAACCGGAAAGAATCTCTCCTTTTCAGGACGCCGGAATAGGCGATGACGCGAGCCCGCAATTCATTGAGAGCGTCTTGAGATTCCGGGGTTGGGGACTCTGGACTACAAGTTGGCTTGCATTTCACGAGAACCGTGGCCCCTGATCGCTCTCCGCGACGCCAGACGCGGATGCGGAGATCGTACTCATCTGGGGCATGATCCTGCATCGACTCCATTGCGCGAATGATTGATCGATACACCGCGAGGCGTAGAGGTAAGCTGATGAAGCGCTGTTCGCCGTCGAGTCGTTCGTAGATGCGAGTACGCTTCTGCCATGTGTCGAGAAAAGCTGGCCCTGTCAGTGCGGCATACAGTCCATGCGACTCGATTTCCAGGGGGTACAGATAGTCGCGCTGCAGGTCTATCAGCTTGGCAGCCTGTACGCCAATGGAGTGCGCTTCCATCGCTCGTTCAAACTGCTCCTCTTCTTTTAAGGTCTGCACCACTTCGTGGCGATAGTTGTCCAAGTCATGCCGCGCAGCAGCAATCAGAATCGCATTCTCGCGAAGTTGAAGCTCATTTCTGCGGAAAAGCGACTGAAGAAGGCCCGCTGATTGTTGGTTCCTCTCGTCTCTTTGTCGAAGTGCCTGAATTGCGTGAAGCTCGGAAAGCAACGCCGCGTCCGACCTTGCGAAAAGATCGGAGATGTAGTTTCCAACAAGAAGGAGCCCGCCAGACACTGTTGCCAGCGCAACTTGGGCGATCAGAACCGTGCCATCGAATTCGCCGGCAAGGTTGGTTCTTGGCAGTGCAAGAGCGATGGCGATGTTGACCATGATGGTCCCAACGGCGGAGCCGTGCCACCCATGTACTACCGTGAGGTAGAAGACAGGCAGAATCATGAAGATCAACGGCATCAGTTGCACGGCTGAATCCTGGGCCACGCTTGCCATCGCGGTCGCGTAAAGTACGACGATCAAGAGCGTCGCAATGGCAAGGCTGTTTGTGATTTCTCCCCTTCCTGTCTTCCATGCCTTTCGGTTAATCCACAACAGGCATGGCAGGAGAACCATGGTGATGCCGTGGTAGTTGCCTACTGTGTAGCTTAGAAAATTCGTTCCGGTGATTGTCTGGCGCGGGCCCATCAGGACGTAGTTCAACGTCATCGCGCAAACGCAGCCCCACAGCGACGCAACAAGCACCACCCAAGGGAATGGCCGGGTCAAGTCAGCGGACGACTTGAATTTCCTGGTGACGAAATATGGGACGAGGGAGTACGCCGAGATGAAGAGAAACGGGCTCAGGTACGCCCATTGGTAACTGTATTCTTCTGCCTTCGGCACCCGCTGGTACAGCAGTGCAGAGGCTTCGCCGAAGAAGATCGCCGGCCAATATCGTTTTGGCATCAGCAGTAGGCATGCTGTTCGCAGCCCGGCAGGCAAGTACCATTGATTGAACGACAGGCGCCAAGTTAGCAAGAAGATAGCGCAGTAACCAATGCTCAGCGCGATTCCCACCGCAAGGGCTCGCCATCGAAACCGCTCCATGCCGGGTTCTTGCATTCCATGTCCCCTGTGCCTCTGGCCCGGATCGTAGCATTCCGGCAAGCGAAATGGCTTCCCGGTTGGCCTTCACGTCTCAGGCATTAAGTCCTTCGATTACAGTGCCGCGATCACTAGGCCGCGCACTTCCAATTTAGGAAGATCCGCCTCGGGGACAGTGATGCGATCCCGCTCGTCGTCATACCCGCACAACGCCCATGCCTCCCGCCGAGCCAGGATGCGGCGGATATGCGGCCTGTCGTAGAGTGAGAAGGCGTGCAGGCTGCCGTCGACCACGCGGCTCTGACTGTTGACCCGATTGTCGATCAATACCATCGCGTCCCGCTGAATCTGCGGAGCCATCGCATCGGTGGGTTGCAGCGTCCAGCGCACGGCCTCGATCGGCGTCAGCCCGATCTTCTGGCGAATGAAGAACTCAGGCATCAGCAGGAACGACGGCCAGTCGCCGTAGTCGAATCCCGGCAGTCTGTCCAATGCGACATGTCCCTTCGGAATCGCGCCGGCCGAAAACCCGACCTTCGGGATGCAGCCTGAGCGGAGCAGGCGGTCATAGGCTTCGCTTATCCGTTCGGGCGGAACGTTCAGGATTTCTCCGACTCGCTGCGCCCGTTCAACGGGAACCGGGCGGCGCCCGCTGCGCCATTGAGACACGGAGGCATCGTTGACCCCGACTTTTCCGGCGAGGTCGGAGGTCCGCACTGCGGACGACTCCATGGCTTCGACGTCCCCCCGCTTTGAGTAGCGGGCCGATCTAGAGTCCGTGGTTACTGTATCCGACCTTTGATGTGTTCTGCGT
>NZ_JBQUZW010000018.1:0-69989 GCF_056313665.1 Lysobacter sp. DMC104
CGGGTCTCTTCTTGCGTGGCATACGACCTCCTCTGGGTCATGGTATGCCCCGACACACAAAATTCCTGACACCCTCGTGGCGCCTGCCGGAAAACGGGGCGCGCACCCGGCCGGAAGGACGAAGGCCGCCGCCCGAAGCGACGGCCTTCGCCCGCGCTGCTCAGGCGCCGGGGCGCCCTGCCGGGAGCACCGGCGCGGGCACGATGACGATCCGGCGGTCGGTCACGCGGACCTGCACCGGCTGGCCGATGGCGAACCCGGCCTGTTGCAGCCAGTCGCCGCCGAACCGGAGGACGGGCACGGTGCGGGGACGGATGCGTTCGCCGTCGAGGCGCTGGTCGTAGTAGTGGTAGCCGACGGTGAGACGGCGGGGGCGAGCGGGGATGCGCTTGCGGATGGGCATGGCGGGTTCTCTGGTAGTCGTTCGAGGAAGCCCTCTGTTCAGGAGGGCGGTCGGGTACTCGAACACCGCTACCAGGCGGCCCGCAGATTTCCCCTTTCGGGTGTTGTATGGCTGCGCGCTACCCGACCATGGATGCAAAATCGATGGGCGCAAAAAAACCGCAAGTTGTCGGACGCGGTTTCGGCCGCTGGTAGCAGGTGTGTTCGGCACCTGCGGTCAATCTAGCGGCGGATGCGGAGGCGGTCAATCGGAGCGGGCACGCGGACGGCGTTCTCTTGCGTGCCTCGTGCATGCGTCTTGTGGCTTCTGCAGCAGGCACATGAGCCACTGCATTCACGGCAGAAAGGATTGCGTAATCTCGTGGGGCGCATAAGCCGAAGGCGTCATGCGCCATCCTTCCTCACGAAGATCTGGCGACATCAAGAAGGTGCATGACGCTTTGCTTATGCACCCTACGTATGCGCCTTACGGCTTTTACGTCGTACATCTTTAAAATATTACCGATCAGGATTAATCCTCCGATGCCGTAGCGTTTTTTTGTTCTCGGCGCAATGTGGGTGTCTGGAGCTGCTTTATCGGAATATATGGATTGTCGTGTCGATAGTCTCGTCGGGCGCATAAGCCAAAGGCGTCATGCGCCATCCTTCCTCATAAAGAGCTGACGACATCAAGAAGGTGCATGACGCTTCTCTTATATGCACCCTACATATGCGCCTTACAGCCTTAGTTCAGGGGCGGCCGGAGGGGGCGAGAAGTGCAGCTTCTCGGGCGTCGCTTTGAGCGGAGCTAGCCACCTTTGGCTTCTTTCGGCAATTCGCTCTTGATCTTTCGATACAGATCCCATACCTCTTTCAGAGTAGGAGCATCCGCTGGGGTTGCTTTCAGCAACGTCTCATCACGAATGATGAGGTTTCGCTCTGTCGCGGCGAGTTGCTCGATGACCTTAACTTTCACTGCGTCATCATCTGTTTTTAGTGAAAGTTCCCATGCAAGATGTTTGCTTTCGATGTTTGTCAGTTCATTCTGAAAGTACTTGATCTCGGTTAGGCTTGAACGATAAAGGCTCAGAAAAAAATATGCGAACACTTCGATGAGAGCGACCAGTGTTGTCCGAGGGATGTAGTAGGCAATCAGTGCCGTGGGCTCAGTGGCAATTGGAGTGTTTGCAACCGTGTAACTTAGAGCCCCCAGGCCGGATAACGCCACAAATGCTCCGATAATTAAATTGAAATTTCCGCGCTTGGCGAGGTCTTTTTTTTCTTGGGAAAGACGTGATCGTGTTAATTGAAAGTGATCCTCCAGTGATTGTGCCTTCATCTGGCGGCCGACTGACTCTTTTAGAGCATTCAGATAATCGGCTAGAGCGTCTGATTCAAAACGAGCTGTCAATTGATCGCGAATTGACTTCTTGTCCGTTTCGGAGAGTTCAGTCGAAGAGCGTGAGGTTGATAGCTCGCGTTTTATAACCTCAAAGCGACGCTCAATCTCATATCGAAGGCGACGTAGGTCGGGGTCGCGAAGACCCTGAGGCGGCTCATTGTTTGATGGTTCAAGATAGCGGAATGCGAGGAAGCCGAAGACGCTGACCAAGATCACCAAAGGAGCTAGAAGATCAGAAATTCGAACTCCAAACCGATCCCCCATGTACTCCCGGAAGTAGAAGAGTCCGGCAAGCGTAGCGGTCATGATCATTGCATAGTTGGTCATGACCATGAACTGCCTTCTTCGCATTTCACGACGGAGTTCCTTCGCGGCTTCAAGTTCATACTCCGAAGATGCCGCACGGAAGTAGACATCGTCGCGTATTCTTTTTTTGTGAATTCTTGGTTCTTCGGTCATGGTGGCTATGGAAGCGGTTTGGGTGGATAAACTAGGCGTAGACCCCGAGGTGGGGTGTGGCGCGGAGGCTGAGACGGCATTTTGTGGTCGTCAATCGAAGGGATTCCATAGAAAACAAGGCGTTGAGTGGGGGCTGTCTGTGCGTTTAGTGGTTCGTATTGGCGGTGTTAGAGGGCGCCCTCACCCCTGAATCAAATGTCGCCGCGCGGATGTCTCGATATATCTGTGCTTTCATGGGTTTCCATCATGACGGCGTTGGCGGCAACTCGTATACCTTGCCCGCGGTCGGATCAGCTTCCACTCCGCCTGTTTCTCCAGCCTCGTGCGTGAACCAGCCGGCCAGCCTGACCGCCGCAAACATCACCAGCGCCGGTGGCGCAGGCAGGGCGTTGGCATGGCAGATGGCGGCTACTGGACGGTCGATGCCGGGGCGATGATTGCTGACGCTTTCGATGGCGGAAGACTGGACTCATGGATTCCTAATCCGACTCCAACGCGCCCAACGCATGATCGACAAGTATCGGCGTCAGGGATTCGACGAGCCCCGATTCCTTTCGCGCTGGCTGCATCGTCTTCAACACCACCACGGCCCGTTCGAGATTGGCGTTGATGCTGAGCAGCACGATCGGGATGCCGAAGAGGATCGCGGCGGAGAAAATGCCGATCACGCCCCCGATGCTATAGGCGATGGGCGGCGATGTGCCCGGGAAGCCCAGTTCCGTCGTGATCTCCGGGCCGAACAGTGCGCTGGCGACGACGGTCGTGAGTGCGCCCGCGTAGATGGCGAGCTTCAGGCAAAGCGTCAAAAAACCGAACATCGGATCCCCCTGATCCTGGATGGTGGCCCTTGCAGCGCGTCGGTTCCCCTCGATGCGCCCAGCCATGGCGGGGCGGCATTGATGACGGCGCTTTGTCTATCGTTCTAACCGGTCCGACGTCATCGAGGCCACCTGTCAGAAACGACAGGTCTGCCTGATGTAGGCAATCAAGGCTCCACCCCCGTATACCTCGCCCGCGGCCTTATCAGCTTCCCCTCCGCCTGCTGCTCCAGCGCATGCGCGAGCCATCCCGCGAGTCGTCCCGCGGCGAACATCACCAGCGCAGGCGTCGCGGGCAAGGCATTCGCGTGGCAGATCGCGGCGAGGAGGAAGTCGATGTTGGGGTGCTGGCCGCTGACGTCTTCGGTGGCGGCGACGAGTGCATCGAGTTCGCGCATCGCGGGGGCGCCGGCGTGCTGGGTGCGGAGGCGGGCGAGGAGTTCGGCGGCGCGGGGGTCGCCGTGGGGATACAGGGCGTGGCCGAAGCCGGGGAGGTCGTCGCCGCGCTGCAGGCGGGTTTCGATGAAGTCGCGCGGCGAGGCGGCGTCGCGGGCGTCGGCGATGAGCGCGTAGGCGCGGGCGGTGGCGCCGCCGTGGCGCGGGCCCGAGAGCGCGGCCAGGCCGGCGCAGACGGTCGCGTGCAGGTGCGCGCCGGTGGAGGCGACCACGCGCGCGGCGAAGGCGGAGACGTTGAGTTCGTGGTCGGCGCACAGCACCAGCGCGGCGCGGACGAGGTCGGCGAAACCGGCGTCGCCGGGTTTCCACACGTCGGCGAGCAGCGCGTGCACCGGGCCGGCCGGCGGCGGGCGGCCGACCAGCAGCGCGGCGTTCTGGCGGAGCAGGGCGGCGGCGATCTCGTGGCGGGCGCGCGGCGTGGAATTCAGCGCGCCGCGGGCGCCGATCGCCAGCAGCGGGATCGCGGCCATCGCGCGTTCCAGCGGCGGCAGCGTGTCGGCTTCGGCGATGGCCGCGACGTGCGCCGGCCAGTCGCCGCCTTCCAGCGCGGCGAACGGGTCGTGCTCGCCGCAGTCCCAGAGCTGGCGGGCGGTGTCTTCCAGCGTCGCGCCATCGCGGATCATGGTGATCGCGGAGCGGCCGCGGTAGTACGGGCCGTCGGGGCGGATCAGCGAGATCCGCGTCTCCAGCACCGGCAGGCCGCGATCGAGGCTGTGCGCGGCGGCGGCGGCGGCGCTGCGACCGACCTGCTTGCGCTGCGCCAGGCGCTCGACGTCCAGCCGCGGATACAGCCGCGTGCGATGGTCGGGGCCGGGCCGGGATTCCAGCAGGCCGCGGCTGACATACGCATACAGCGTGGCCTGGCTGATGCCGAGCAGGCGGCAGGTTTCGCGGGCGGTGAGCAGGTCGGGCATGGCGACAGATTGATTCGTCCGATCAAGATTGATCAACCCTCGGGATGCTGCCAGATTTGCGCCCCGACAGGTGCCGCCGCCGACTTCCGCGCGACGATGCCTGCGGCCCGGGGCGCCGCCCCGGGCCCGTCGACACGAGGAGTTCCCATGAGCCATCCGTCCGCAGGCGCAAGGTTCCGCGCCGCCCTCGCCGAAGAATCCCCGCTGCAGGTCATCGGCGCGATCAACGCCAACCACGCCCTGCTCGCCAAGCGCGCCGGCTACCGCGCGATCTACCTGTCGGGCGGCGGCGTCGCCGCCGGCTCGCTGGGCCTGCCGGACCTCGGCATCAACACGCTCGAAGACGTGCTGATCGACACCCGCCGCATCACCGACGTCTGCGACCTGCCGCTGCTGGTCGACATCGACACCGGCTTCGGGCCCAGCGCCTTCAACATCGAGCGCACGGTGAAGTCGCTGATCAAGGCCGGCGCCGCCGCCTGCCACATCGAGGACCAGGTCGGCGCCAAGCGCTGCGGCCATCGTCCCGGCAAGGAGATCGTGACCACCGGCGAGATGGTCGACCGCGTGAAGGCCGCCGCCGACGCGAAGACCGATCCCGACTTCTTCCTGATCGCGCGCACTGACGCCATCGCCGTCGACGGCGTGGACGCGGCGATCGAGCGCGCCATCGCCTGCGTCGAGGCCGGCGCCGACGGCATCTTCGCCGAGGCCGCCTACGACCTGCCGACGTATCGCCGCTTCGTCGATGCGGTGAAGGTGCCGGTGCTGGCGAACATCACCGAGTTCGGCAAGACCCCGCTGTTCACCCGCGACGAACTGGCGTCGGCCGGCGTCGCCATCCAGCTGTTCCCGCTGTCCGCGTTCCGCGCCATGAACAAGGCTGCGGAAAACGTGTACGCAAGCATCCGCCGCGACGGCCATCAGCAGGCCGTGGTCGACACGATGCAGACGCGCGAGGAACTCTACGACCGCATCGGCTACCACGCGTTCGAAGGCAAGCTCGACGCGCTGTTCGCCGCGAAAAAATGAGCAGACCGCGATACGCACACCGCGATACGCAAACAAGGACACGACCATGAGCGACAACGCCAACCAAACGCTTCCGAAAGCCAAGAAGTCCGTCGCGCTGAGCGGCACCGCGGCGGGCAACACCGCGCTGTGCACCGTCGGCCGCAGCGGCAACGACCTGCATTACCGCGGCTACGACATCCATGACCTCGCGACGAAGTCGACGTTCGAGGAAGTGGCGCACCTGCTGGTGCACGGCGTGCTGCCGACCACCTCGCAGCTGAAGGCCTACAAGGCCAAGCTCAAGCGCCTGCGCGGCCTGCCGGCGATCGTGCAGGAAGCGCTGGAACTGGTGCCGGCCAACGCGCACCCGATGGACGTGATGCGCACCGGCTGCTCGGTGCTGGGCACCGTGCTGCCGGAGCGCGAAGGCCATCCGGCCAGCGAGGCGCGCGACATCGCCGACCGCCTGATCGCCAGCTTCGGTTCGATGCTGCTGTACTGGTGGCACTTCACCCGCAACGGCCGCCGCATCGATCTGGAAACCGATGACGATTCGGTCGCCGCGCACTTCCTGCACCTGCTGCACGGCGAGCCGCCGTCGAAGCTGCACGCCGAGTCGCTGGACAAGTCGCTGATCCTCTACGCCGAGCACGAGTTCAACGCCTCGACGTTCACGGCGCGCGTGATCGCCGGCACCGGTTCGGACCTGCATTCGTGCATCACCGGCGCGATCGGCGCGCTGCGCGGCCCGAAGCACGGCGGTGCGAACGAAGTGGCGATGGACATCATCAGCCGCTATGGCGCGGCCGACGAGGCCGAGGCCGACATCCGCGCGCGGATGGAGCGCAAGGAGATCATCATCGGCTTCGGCCACCCGGTGTACACCATCGGCGATCCGCGCAACCCGATCATCAAGGAGATCAGCCGCAAGCTGTGCCAGGACGGCGGCAACCAGACGCTGTTCGACGTGTCCGAGCGCATCGAGAACCTGATGATGGACACCAAGAAGATGTTCCCGAACCTCGACTGGTACAGCGCGTCGGCCTATCACATGATGGGCATCCCGACGCCGATGTTCACGCCGCTGTTCGTGATCGCGCGCACCACCGGCTGGAGCGCGCACGTGATCGAGCAGCGCGAGGACGGCAAGATCATCCGCCCGAGCGCGAACTACACCGGTCCGGAAGATCGCGACTACGTGGCGATCGACAAGCGCGGCTGACCGGCACCGCCGCCGTCACCGGCTTCCGCGGGGCGCCTACGGGCGCCCCGTGTCGTTTCAAGGCCGCGTTCCGTGACCATCGTCGACGCGCGACGAGTCTCCGGTGGATCGCCCCGTCGCGCCGATTCCGGCAAGCCCCCTTCGTCGCGTACGCTAGGGGCCACTGCCGCATCTTCTTTCCCGAATGGACACGACCTGGCTGATTCCCGCCGAACGCTGGGGCGAGCACCTGCTCGTCGCAGTGGCCGCCTTCGCGATCACCGCGCTGGTGGTGGTGATCCACTACGAAGGCCTGCACGGCCTCGCCAGGCGCTATTCCGGGCGCGCGCCGACCCGCGATCGCCGGGTGATGCTCAAGATCATCTTCGCGCTGCTTGCGCTGCACATCATCGAGATCTGGTGCTACGGCCTGACCTTCTGGGCGCTGCTGAAGGTGCCGGACGTCGGCTACGTCCACGGCGAGCACGGCTTCGACAACGTGTTCGACGCGATTTATCTGTCCGCGACGATGTACACGACGCTGGGCCTGGGCGACCTTGCACCGGTCGGTGCGGTGCGGCTGCTGTCGGGCATGGAATCGCTGACCGGCTTCCTGCTGGTGACGTGGTCGGCGTCGTTCACGTACCTGGAAATGTCGCGCTACTGGCGCCGCGACGACTGACCCGGCGCGCTATCCTCGGGCCATGACCGAACTCTATGTCAGCACCGACGTCGAGACCGACGGCCCGATTCCCGGCCCGCATTCGATGCTCAGCTTCGGCTCCGCGGCGTACACCGCCGACAAGCGCCTGATCGCGACGTTCTCGGCGAACCTCGACACCTTGCCCGATGCCGCGCCCGACCCGCGCACCGCCGCGTGGTGGGCGACGCAGCCGGAGGCGTGGGCCGCCTGTCGTCGCGATGCCGAGCCGTCGCAGGTCGCGATGCCGCGCTACCGCGACTGGCTGAAGGCGCTGCCGGGCAAGCCGGTGTTCGTCGCGTATCCGGCGGGCTTCGATTTCATGTTCGTCCACTGGTACCTGATCCGCTTCGCCGGCGAGAGCCCCTTCAGCCATTCCGCGCTGGACATCAAGACGCTGGCGATGGCGATGCTCGGCGGCGGGTATCGCGATGCGACCAAGCGCAACATGCCGAAGCGCTGGTTCGACCCGATGCCGCACACGCACGTGGCGCTGGACGACGCGATCGAGCAGGGCGCGCTGTTCTGCAACATGCTGCGCGAACTGCGCGGCGGCTGACGCGTTTCCACCGACGACTTTTTTCGTTGTGTGCAAACGACGAAGCCGCCCGGAGGCGGCTTCGAGATGCGCATGCGGATGCGACGACTCAGGCCAGGCCTTCGTCCTTCAGCACGCGCTGCACGGCCGGATCGGCCTCGAACGCGGCCATGTAGCGAGCGAGGTTGTCGAAGCCCGACAGATCCACGCCGGTGCCGCGCGCCCAGCGCAGCGTCACGTACAGGTACGGGTCGGCGATGCTGCGGCGGTTGTCGGCGATCCAGTCACGGCCTTCGAGCTGGCGATCGGCGGCGGCATAGAGGTCGCGCAGTTTCGCGCGCGCGTCGGCCTTGCTCTTGTCGATCAGCGCCGCGTCTTCCAGATACGCGGTGCTGCCGAAGATCGGCTTGAACGTCGGGTGCACGTCGGAGTTCGCGAACGCGAGCCAGCGGATCACCTCGGCGCGACCGCGTGCCGAGCCGTCGCCGCACAGCCCGGCTTCGGGCGAGGTTTCGGCGAGATAGGTCAGGATCGCCGCGTTCTGGGTCAGCACCCAGTCGCCGTCGACGAGCGCCGGCACCGCGCCGGCGGGATTGATCGCGAGGAATTCCGGCGACTTGCGTTCTTCGCGGCCGACGCGCACGGCCTCGTAGGGCTTGCCGATCCATTCCAGGACGATGTGGTCGGACAGCGAGCAGGCGCCGGGCGAGTAGTACAGCTTCATGCAGGACTCCGAGGGGAAATGGCGAAAGGGTTCGCCGATATGGCGACGCCTCGCGTACGGCGCAAGCCGGGTGGCGAAAGAACGACACCCGCAAAAAAACGACGCCGCACGAGGCGGCGTCGAAAGATGTTCCGGAGTTGCGTGGTCCGGTGGGGCGTCAGCCCCGGCCGGGATGGTCTTTCTGCGGCTTCAACGACTGGACCTTGAAGAAGCTGTGATCGCCGATGGTGGCGACCTGGTACGCATTGCGCCAGCTCGGCTGGGCGATGCCCAGCGCGGCGAAGTGGCTGGCACCGGGGACGATCTCCTTGCGCTCGCCGGGCGGCAGCGCCCAGTTGCGCTCCGACTCCAGGGCGATGGTGACCGCCCGGGACCAGGCTTCGGCATTGCCCAGTTCGGTGCCCGGCGAAACCAGGGCCGGGGCGAACTGCTTGCGGGCGGTGACGACTTCGCACATCGAGTCGCCCCACAGCCCGCTGTCCTCGCGGCGGAGGGCGACCTCCGCGACCGCACGCTGGCCCATGACGGGCTGGTCGCGCGCTTCGAGATACAGGGTGGTACTGAGACACAAAGAATCGGCGGCCTGGGGCGGCAACACCGACGCGATCCAGAGGATCCATGCGAGCTTCATGTGAACTCCTTGCTCCGTTGCTTCGGGCCGAGGCGCGGGATGCCGGCAGCGGACTGCGCGACAAGAACCGTTCGACGGGACGACATGGCGTACTGGGGAGGGCTGCGTGCTCTATGGCCGCTTGTAGCCCAAACGTGGATCGCATCGGGGTCGGACCCGCCTTCGGGGTGCGACATCGCCGGGCGATCGCGCGCTGGTCCCGCATCCGGTGGCGGGAAAGCGGGCGTAGGGTAGGGTCTGAAACGTAACGCCAGCTGAATGCGAAAACAGGAAACGCCTGATTCGATTGGAGTTTTTGTTCAGAAGGTGGCGTAAGCCCCTGTCGCGGCAGGGGCGGGGGCCGCCGTGCAGGCGTGCCAACCGAACCGGGACGCCGGTCCGCTTCCGGCCTGCGGACCCCGGGTCGGGGCCGAACTGCGCATGTCCAGCCCGTTTCCCGGGCCGGTCAGAGGGTGGCGGCCAGTCGGCTGCCCTGGGCGATGGCGCGCTTGGCGTCCAGTTCGGCCGCGACGTCCGCGCCGCCGATCAGATGGGCCGCGGTCCCGGCCGCCTGCAGGGCGTCGAACAGCTCCCGGCGGGGCTCCTGGCCGGCACAGATCACCACGTGGTCGACCGGCAACACCTGTTCTTGCCCGTCGACGCGGATGCGGAAGCCGTCGTCGTCCAGCCCGAGGTAGCTGACCCCGCCCAGCATCGCCACCTGCTTGGCCTTGAGCGTGGCGCGATGGATCCAGCCGGTGGTCTTGCCCAGCTTCGCGCCCGGCTTGCCCGGGCTGCGCTGCAGCAGCCAGACCTGACGCGCCGGCGGCTCCGGCTGCGGCGGGCGCAGGCCGCCCTGGCCCGAGAAATCGGTGGCGACGCCCCATTCGGCCAGCCAGCGATCGCGGTCGAGCGTGCTCGACGGGCCGTCGTGGACGAGGAATTCGGCGACGTCGAAGCCGATGCCGCCGGCACCGACGATCGCCACGCGCCCGCCCGGACGCACGCGGCCGGACAGCACGTCCAGATAGCTGATCGCCTTCGGATGGTCCGCACCCGGGAAATCCACCTTGCGCGGCAGGATGCCGGTCGCGACCACCACCGCATCGAAGCCGGCCAGCGCCGCGGCGTCGACCGGCGTCGACAGCCGCACCTCGACGCCGGTGTCCTGCAGCCGGCGATCGAAATAGCGCAGGGTCTCGTGGAACTCTTCCTTGCCCGGGATGCGCTTGGCGAGGTTGAACTGCCCGCCGATGGCGTCGGCGGCATCGAACAGTGTCACCTGGTGGCCGCGCTCGGCGGCGACGGTGGCGCAGGCCAGCCCGGCGGGACCGGCGCCGACCACGGCGATCCGCTTCGGTGCGGTCGTCGGTGCGTAGACCAGTTCGGTCTCGGCGCAGGCGCGCGGGTTGACCAGGCAACTGGCTTTCTTCTGCGAGAACACGTGGTCCAGGCAGGCCTGGTTGCAGGCGATGCACGTATTGATGCGGTCGGCGCGGCCGGCACGGGCCTTGTTCACCCAGTCCGGGTCGGCCAGCAGCGGGCGGGCCATCGACACGAGGTCCGCGCCGCCGCCGGCGAGGATGCCCTCGGCCACGTCCGGCATGTTGATGCGGTTGGTCGCGACCAGCGGCAGCTTCACTTCCGGCCGCAGCTTGGCGGTGACGCCGGCGAACGCGGCGCGCGGCACCGAGGTGGCGATCGTCGGCACCCGGGCCTCGTGCCAGCCGATGCCGGTGTTGAGGATCGTTGCGCCGGCGGCCTCGATCGCCTTGGCCTGCGCCACGATCTCGTCCCACGCCGAGCCTTCCGGCACCAGTTCCAGCATCGACAGGCGATAGATGATGATGAAGTCGCGGCCGCAGGCCTCGCGCACGCGGCGCACGATCTCGGTCGCGAAGCGCATGCGCTTCTGCAGGTCGCCGCCCCAGGCATCGGTGCGGCGGTTGGTGCGCGCACTGAGGAACTGATTGATGAGGTAACCCTCGGAGCCCATGATCTCGACGCCGTCGTAGCCGCCGTCGCGGGCCAGCTTCGCGGCGCTCGCGTAGGCCGAGATCGTGCGTTCCACGCCGAACCCGGTCAGTGCCCGCGGCGTGAACGGATTGATCGGGGCCTTGATCCGCGACGGCGCCACCTGCAGCGGGTGATAGGAATAACGGCCGGCGTGCAGCAACTGGAGGCAGATCTTCGCGCCGTGCGCATGCACCGCCGCGGTCACCTGCCGATGCTTGCGCGCCTCCCACGGCCAGCTGAGCTTGCTGCCGAACGGCGCCAGCCAGCCCATCATGTTCGGCGAGAAACCGCCGGTGACGATCAGCCCGACGCCGCCGGCCGCGCGTTCGGCGAAGTAGGCCGCGAGCTTCGGGAAATCGCCGGCGCGGTCTTCCAGACCGGTATGCATGGACCCCATCAGCACCCGGTTGCGCAGGGTGGTGAAGCCGAGGTCGAGCGGGGAGAAGAGATGCGGATAGGAAGCGGACGAGGCGGTCATCGGGCCCGGGCTGCGGTCGGCATACGTCGACGTATGGAAGCGCGCACCATGCCGCGAAACGCGCGGCGCCTCAAGAGGGCGCCGCGGCCGGGGGCGGGATGGCGGCAGTGGACGCGAGCGAGGTGTCCTGCCAGAGGCAGCGCAGTCGCCGAACGCGTCAGGGCGATCCGCACGGCCCCGGCCGCGTTCCGCATGAATGAATCCGTTCAGCTGTGAAGATGAATCATAGCCGCCGGGATGGGACAACGATCCGGATTCGCAGGTTCCCGGGGTGTTCCCGGAAAGCTGAACTGTGCTTGGATTCCCCCAACTGTTATGCTAGTGTTAACAAGGCCATGACGCGGCCGGACGGTAGGATATGGCCCCGCATCCGCGGCGCCCACGTCCCACATTGATCTACCGAGTCTTCATCAATTTCCTCCAAGGAGCATTGAGTCAATGAACAAGAAACTCCTCTGTGCCGCGCTGCTGAGCGGGCTGGCCGTGGCCCAGACCGCCTCCGCGCAGGATTTCGATAGCCGCTGGTACCTCTCCACCTCCGCGGGCTTCAACCTGCAGGATGGCGACCGCGGCACCCACAACGCGCCCTTCGGCACCATCGGCTTCGGCAAGTTCATCAACGACAAGTGGTCGCTCGACGGCGAGTTCAACTACCAGAACCCGCACTTCGAGAACCAGAGCAACATCCGTGCGCCGTACCAGCGCGCCATCAACCAGAACTGGAGCCAGTACGGCGTGTCGGTCGACCTGCGTCGCCACTTCACCGCCGAAGGCCGCAACTGGAACCCGTACGTCCTGGTCGGCCTCGGCTACCAGCGTTCGGAAGAAGAGTTCGACAACTTCCCGAACCCGAACTCGCCCGGCCAGCGCACCGACGGCAACCTCGCCGCCAAGATCGGTGGCGGTCTGCAGGGTGACCTGGGCCGAGTCGGCGTCCGCGCCGAACTCGCCTACCGCGCCGATTTCGACGACACCAGCGTCAACGCCGCCGGCGAAGACTGGTTCGGCGACGTGCTCGCCTCGGTCGGCTTCATCGTCCCGCTGGGTCCGGAACCGACCTCCGACGTCGTCGCTCCGCCGCCGCCGCCGCCGCCGGTTGCCAACTGCGCCGACAAGGACAGCGATGGCGATGGCGTCAACGACTGCAACGACAAGTGCCCGAACTCGATGGCCGGTGAGACCATCGGTCCCGACGGCTGCAAGGTCAAGATCGCGATCGACCTGAAGGGCGTGAACTTCAACTTCGACAAGGCCACCCTGCGTCCGGATGCGGTTTCGATCCTGAACGAGGCCGTCGAAATCCTGAAGCGTTACCCCGACATCCGCGTCGAAGTCGCCGG
Source organism: Lysobacter sp. DMC104 (assembly GCF_056313665.1). Taxonomy (NCBI): domain Bacteria; kingdom Pseudomonadati; phylum Pseudomonadota; class Gammaproteobacteria; order Lysobacterales; family Lysobacteraceae; genus Lysobacter; species Lysobacter sp. DMC104. Next base: position 13,052 of record NZ_JBQUZW010000018.1, read on the forward strand.
TCACACCGACCTCTGCGGCAACGACGGCTACAACCAGGATCTGTCGCAGCGCCGCGCCCAGGCCGTGTACGACTACCTGACCAAGAACGGCATCGACGCCGGTCGCCTGGCGGGTCCGAACGGCTACGGCGAGAGCCGTCCGCTGGTCCAGACCGCGCAGACGCTGCCGGAGTGCAAGAACGAAACCAACCGTCGCACCGAGCTCAACGTCCAGTAATTCCGGACGCGCTCGTCGCAACCCCCGAAGCCCGGCCTCGTGCCGGGCTTCGTCGTTTCCGGGAGGGAATCCGAAGTGCTCGTTTGCAGGCGCTTTCCGGGGTGGACGGTCACGCTCCGCGCGATCCGTGCCGGCCTCGGGTTGTCCCGGCCCCGGCCGCCGACCTACACTCGCCGGCATCGACCTGCGGGAGAGTTCCTGATGCGTTTCCATGCGGCTGCCATCGCGATCCGCGCGATCCCGGCCCGCGGCCTGATCGGGCTGTCGGTGCTGTGCCTGTCCTTCGCCGCACAGGCTTCGGTCGATTGCGCCACGTTGCAGCCGCAGCCGCCGGCGCCCGCGAATGCCCTGCAGACCCTTCCTCTGGCGAGTGAACTGGCTGCGCCGGATGCCCAGGTCGGCAGTGGCGTCGGTTTCGCCCAGTTGTTCGCGGACGGCACCACGGTCGAACTCGTGCTGGCGCGCGCCAAGCACAGCGAATGCCTCGCGACCGCCGCCGCCACCCAGCCGCTGTCGGGTGCGGCGGGCGCCTACCAGCCGGCCGCCAACGATCCGCAGGCCTGGCGTTTCAACATGACCCAGAACGGCAAGCGGATGACCGCCGACGAATTCGACGCCTGGATGAAGGCGCGCGGCGTGCGTGTCGTCCAGGGGCCGAAGCCGGCCACGCCGCCTCCGCCGCCCCCCGCACCGCCGCCGGCGCCGCCACCGAAGAAGCGCAAGCGCTGAATTCCCGCGCACGCCACCGCCTTGCGCGAAAGCGTTGGCCGGCGGACCCGATGCCATGAAGCGGATCCCGATTGTCGTGCCGACGCTCTTCTTCGCGCTGTTCCTCGTCATTGGCCTGACCATGCTGGGTTTCGCCGGGCGTGCGTGGTGGAAGTCGACGCAGGTCGAGCAGTGGCCCTCCGTCGAGGGCGAATGGCTGCAGCGATCGCTCGTCGAGAACAGTGACTCCGACGGCAGCACCTGGCAGGTCAAGGTGCGTTATGCCTACGCCGTCGCCGGCCGCCGCTACGAGGGCGATCGCGTCGCCTTCGGCTATGTCGGCAGCAGCGGGCAGGCGGGGCACCAGGCGATCTACGACAAGCTCATGAGCGGCGACCACGTCCGCGTGCGCTACAACCCCGACAACCCCGCCGAAGCCGCACTGGCGCACGGGCTCAACAAGTCCACGGTGATGCTTGCGGTGTTCGGGCTGGTCTGGACCGGCTTCACGCTCGGGTTGATGGTGCTGGTCGGGTTGACCGGCTCCGCCGACACCGCGCTGATCGATCGCCTCATCGTGCGATGACCCGCTCCCCGCGTCACGGTCTTGCGCGCGTGCTGTCCAAGCGCGGACTGTGCTCGCGCACGCAGGCGGCGGACTGGGTGCGCGCCGGACGCGTGCGCGTGCACGGGCGCGTGGTGCGCGACCCCGAATCCCCGACCCTGCTCGACGACGACATCGCCGTCGAAGGCCTGTCGGCATCGCCTGCCGCGCCGCTGTACCTCATGCTCAACAAGCCGCGCGGTCTGGTGACGACGGCGCGCGACGAGCGCGGCCGCGACACCGTCTATCGTTGCTTCGACGGCGCAGTGCTCGACGGCGCGCCGCTGCCGTGGGTCGCGCCCGTCGGTCGCCTCGACCAGGCCAGCGAAGGCCTGCTGCTGTTCTCGAACGACCCGGCGTGGGCGGCGAGCATCACCGATCCCGACACCGGGCCGACGAAGACCTACCGCGTGCAGATCGACCGCATCCCAGATGACACGCTGCTGCAGGCGCTGCGCGCCGGCACGGTCGATGCCGGCGAGCGCCTGTCGGCGGTGTCGGTCACACTGCTCCAGGCGGGGCAGCGCAACGCGTGGATCGAGATCGTGCTCGACGAAGGCCGCAACCGGCAGATCCGCCGGCTGCTGGCGGCGTTCGACATCGCGACCCTGCGGCTGATGCGCGTGGCGATCGGTGGACTGGCGCTGGGCGAGCTGGCGAAGGGGGCGTGGCGGCGGCTCGATGCCGACGATCTGGCGGCGTTGCGGCGCTGAAGCCGGCGCAATGTCCGGAAATGTGCGCCGGATCACTCGCACATTCATGCAGATCGCATGGTGGCCGGCCTAGACTGCCGCGGGGGAATCCGGATCGTACGTTGCAGGAATCCCGTCCATGCGCCTTGTGTTTCCCGCCGCCGCTGCCGCGGCGCTGTTGCTTGCCGGCTGTGCCGGCCACTCCTCGCCCGCAGCCATCAAGACGGCGCCGCCGCCGGTACCGGTCTCGCATGGCACCAACCGTTTCGAGATGACCCAGCACGGGCAACGCATGACCGCCGACGATTTCGATGCCTGGATGAAGGCGCGCGGCATCCGCGTGGCCAAGGGCGCGCCGGCACCGGCAAGCCGCACGGGGCGCGCGAAACCCGCGGCCAGGACCGAAGCCGACGCGCAGCCCGCGCGTCGCGGCAGCGCGCCTAAGCGGCGCTGAGGTCCTAGTCGCCGGGCGGTTCGCGCCAGCGCGCGAGCCGCTGCTCCAGCAGTTGCGCGACGACTTCCCTGGCGCGGGCATCGGACGACCCGCGCGCATCGTGGCGCACGCCCTTGCCGTGGTTGCAGCCGCGCAGGCGAGGGCGAGGTTGCGGGCGTCGTCGGCGTCGTCGCCGACCTGCGCGGTCAGCGCCGCGGCCGAGCGCTTGCCGAACCACGCCTGCGGCACCACGTGCTCCAGCGTCGCGTGGCCCAGCGCCTCGCCGTCGGCGCGCACCTGCAGTCGGCGCCGGCAGTGCAGGCAGCGCGTTTCCCAGACGCCGTCGTGCAGCGTGGCCGCGCCGTCGGTCGACAGCGCGCGCAGGAACAGGCGGCGCAGGGCGGGGCGCAACGCGGCCGGATCAGGACTTGATGACGCCCAGCTCGCGGCCGATGCGGGTGAACGCGTCGATCGCGCGGTCGAGGTGCTCGCGGGTGTGCGCGGCGCTCATTTGCGTGCGGATGCGCGCCTGGCCCTTCTGCACGACCGGGAAGAAGAAGCCGATCGCGTAGATGCCTTCCTCCAGCAGCCGCTCGGCGAAGCGCTGCGCCAGCGGCGCGTCGTACAGCATCACCGGGCAGATCGGATGCACGCCCGGGCGGAGGTCGAAGCCGGCGGCGGTCATCTTCTCGCGGAAATGGCGGGTGTTGTCGGTCAGCCGCTCGCGCAGGTCGCCGGCGGCGGACAGCATCTCGAACGCCTTGATGCCGGCCGCGGCCACGTGCGGCGGCAGCGAGTTGGAGAACAGGTACGGCCGCGAACGTTGGCGCAGCATCTCGATCACTTCCCTGCGCGCCGTGGTGAAGCCACCGAGCGCGCCGCCCATCGCCTTGCCCAGCGTGCCGGTGAAGATGTCGATCCGGTCCATCACGCCCTTCACTTCCGCCGAGCCGCGGCCGGTGGCGCCGAGGAAGCCGGTGGCGTGGCATTCGTCGATGTGCACCAGCGCGCCGTACTTCGCGGCCAGTGCGGTGATTTCGTCCAGTGGCGCGATGAAGCCGTCCATCGAGAACACGCCGTCGGAGGTGATCAGGATCGTGCGCGCACCGTCGGCCTTGGCCTGCTGCAGCTGCTTCTCCAGATCCGCCATGTCGCAGTTGGCGTAGCGGTAGCGCTTCGCCTTGCACAGGCGCACGCCGTCGATGATCGAGGCGTGGTTCAGCGCGTCGGAGATGATCGCGTCGTGCTCGTCCAGCAGCGGCTCGAACAGGCCGCCGTTGGCGTCGAAGCAGGCGGCGTAGAGGATGGTGTCCTCGGTGCCGAAGAAGTCGGCGATGGTCTGTTCGAGCTGCTTGTGCAGGTCCTGCGTGCCGCAGATGAAGCGCACCGACGCCATGCCGAAGCCGTGGCTGTCCAGCGCGTCCTTGGCCGCGGCGATGATGTCCGGATGGTCGGCGAGGCCGAGGTAGTTGTTCGCGCAGAAGTTCAGCACGGTGCGGCCGTCGGCCAACGTGATCTCGGCCGACTGCGGGCTGGTGATGATGCGCTCGGACTTGAACAGGCCCTGGGCGCGGATCTGGTCGAGTTCGTCGGCGTAGCGGCGGGTCAGGGCGGCGTCGGTCATGGTGAGGCGCGGCGTCGGGAACGGGCGCACAGTGTACGCGGCGGGCCGCGACGACGCCGTGCGGGGCCGTATCGGCGGGCGACCGCTTGCGCGCTGCCCGATGTTGCAATGCCCGAGGTCGCGACGCGCGGCCGGGTCAGGCCTGCGTCGCGGTGCCGTCGGCCTGCGCGGCGATCAGTTCGCGCACCAGCGTCACCAGCGCGTCCTCGGCGAAGGGCTTGCCCAGCAGCCGGGTCACGCCGGCCTCTTCGGCCATCGCGCGGTGCTTGTCGGTGGCGCGCGAGGTGATCATCACCACCGGCAGGTCGCGGGTCTCGGCGTGGTTGCGCAGGTTGCGCGCGACTTCCAGACCGTTCATGCGCGGCATTTCGAGGTCGATCAGCAGCGCCTGCGTGGGTTTCGCCTGCACCGCGGCCAGCGCCTCGAAGCCGTCGCGGGCGGTGGCGACCTCGAAGCCGGCGTCCTGCATCAGCTGCTCCAGCGCGCGGCGTACGCTGAGCGAGTCGTCGGCGACCACCACGCGCTGCACCGGCGCGGTCTCGTGCGCAAGCGCCGCGATGTCGAAGCGGCGTTCGCGCGTGGCGCGCAGCAGCACGTCGAGGTCGATCACCGGCGCCAGGCCGCCGTCGCCGAGCTGGGTGACGCCGCGCACCGCGGGAATCGGCGGCAGGTAGGCCGCGAGCGGCTTCACCACCACGCTGCGGACTTCGTCGATGCCGCGCACCAGCACGACGTGGCCGACGCCGTCGGTGTCGCGCAGGGACAGGCCGATGCCGCCGTTGGCCCACTGCGCGGGATCGGCGGTCTCGCCGTAGAAGGCTTCGATCGGCAGCGCCGGCAGCGATTCGCCGTCGACCAGTGCGACGAGGCGGCCGTCGACCTCGCGGCATTCGCCGGCGCCGAAGCTGACCACGCGCTCGATCGACGCCGCGACCACCGCACTGGCCTGGCGCTGGCCGCGGGCGACGATCACGTTCGCCAGCGTCTGCGTGACCGGCAGGCGCAATTGCACGCGGGTGCCGCGCCCGGTTTCGGTCGACAGCGTCAGCGTGCCGCGCAGCGCGGCGATGCGGCGTTCCACCACGTCCATGCCGATGCCGCGGCCGGACACTTCGGTCGCCTCGCTGCGGGTCGAGAAGCCGGGCAGCAGGATCATGCGCGCCAGCGCGCGTTCGTCGATGGCGTGATGGGGTTCGAGCAGGCCGGCTTCGATGGCGCGTTTGCGGATCGCGACGAGGTCCAGGCCGGCACCGTCGTCCTGCAGGTCGATCAGCGCGGCGTCGCCCTGCAGGCCCACGCGCAGCGTCAGCACGCCGGTCTCGGGTTTGCCTGCGGCGGTACGCACGGCCGGCGGTTCGATGCCGTGGTCGACGGCGTTGCGCAGCAGGTGCGCCAGCGGTTCGACGATGCGTTCCAGCAGTTCGGCGTCGACCGGGATCTCCTCGCCGACGATGTCCAGCCGCACCGGCTTGAACACCTGTTTCGCGGTCTGGCGCACGATGCGCTGCAGGCGCGCGGCGATCTGGCCGAACGGTACCGTGCGCGTGCGCAGGATGGTGCGCTGCAGGTCGCGGTTGAGCTGTTCCTGGCCGCTGCGCAGGTCGGCCAGCGCGTTCATGATGCGCTCGATGCGGCGCATGAATTCCGCGCTGTCCGCGTGCGATTCCAGCAACTGCCGCGAGATCACGTGCAGTTCGTTGTACTGGTCGATCTCCAGCGGATCGAGTTCGGCGCCGGCCTTCTGCGCGGTGGATTGCAGCGCTGCACCGCGCAGTGCGACGAGGTCGTCGAGACGCGCGATCAGGTCCTGTGCGCTGCGCACCGACTGGCGCTGTTCGCGATGGATCGCGCCGAGGCCGTCCAACTGCTGGTCGATCTGGCGCGAGGTCACGAGGCTTTCGCCGGACAGGCGCTGCAATTCGTCGAGCAGCGCACTCGGCACGTTGAGGCTCTGGATGCCGCTCTCGGCCATGCCGCCGGCGGCGGTCTCCGTCGCGGGTTCGGCTGCCGCGGCGACGGGCGATGCCGCGGGTGTCGCGGCCGTCATCGTGTCCGCGGCCGTTGCGGTCGCATCGGTCGTCGCGCGGTCGACCGGCGCGTGCGCGTCGTCGGCCAGCGCGTTGGCGGTGTCGAGCACCTGCTGGTAGACGTCGAGCAGATGGTCCGGCGCCGGACCGCGGCCGAGCAGGTGGTCGGCGATCTCCTCGACCGTGTCGCTGGCGGTGGTCAGCAGATCGGCGCAAGCGTCGTCCAGCCGCTCGGGATGCTTGTCCAGCGCCAGCAGGATGTCTTCCAGCGCATGCGTGAGGTTCGCCAGTCCGCGGATGCCGACGGTGTTGGCGTCGCCCTTCAGCGTGTGCGCGACCCGGCGCGCCTCGTCGATCGGTTCCGGCGAGCGCGTGTCGACCAGTGCGCGCACCGAGGCGCCGAGGCGCGCGGCGTTGCCCGGCAGCTCGCGGTACATGCCTTCGAGCACGCTGGGCAGCACGTCGTCGGCGGGCGCGAGCCCGATGTCGTCGAAGTCCGCGACGGTCTTGCGCTGTGCGATCAGGGCCGGATCGAGGCCGACCGTCACCCGGTCGAGTTCGTCGCCGAGCGCCGCGGCCCAGTCGGCGTCGAGCCCCGGCAGGCCCTCGGACACCAGTGCCAGCAGTTCTCCGGATTCACGTCCCGGCGCTTCGAGCACGCCGAGCAGCGCGCTGCACCAGGTCGCCACGGTGTCCGGGCCGATCGCGGCATCGCCGCGCTCCAGACCGTCGTGCACGGCGAGCATGCCGCGTTCGAGCGTGCGCGTGCCGATCAGCTCCATCACGTTCGCGATGAGCTGCGTCTGGTAGGTCAGTTCGACGACGTGGCCGGCCGCGGCGGTCGCGTCGCCGCCGTCGACGGCGTCCGCCCAGGCCTGCGCCAGCGGCAGCACCTGCTCGGCGATCGCCTGGCGGGTGAGGTCGAGTTCCTCGCGACCGATCCACAGCGCGGCCGGCGCGGCATCGTCGTCGTCGGCATCCGGCGCGTCGTCGTGTGCGAAGGCATCAGCGGCCGCGTGCGGTGCCGGCGGCATTGGTCGCGCGACATCGGGCTCCGTCGCGACGACGGTGGCCGGCGCGTCGAAGGCGAACGCGGGGGCCTCCGCATCGATCGGGGCCTCATCGATCCGCACGGACGCGATGTCGTCGGTCGACGCATCGATGTCGGTCGTTTCGATGGCCACGGTTTCGGCCGCGATCGATTCGGCCGTGGCGGATTCGACGACAGGTTCGGTGGCGGGCGACGGCGTCGCGATCGCGGGCGATGATTCGGGCTGCGGTGCCGACAGCGCCAGCCGGCGGGTGATCGCGTGGACGAAGCCGGGCGAGAGTTTCGGCAGCCAGCGGATGCCCTCGGGCAGTTCCGCCAGCATGCGGTAGCCGTCGTGGTCGAGGCGGCCGGCGAGGTATTCCTGCAGGCCGGTGAACCACAGCGTCATCCGCACGAGATCGTCGCCGTTCGGGGCGTCGCCGGTGCGGGCGAGGTCGCGCAGCGCCGCCTGCCAACTGCGCAGCAGTTCGGCCACGCCGGGCAGCGGCAGGGCGGCCGCACCGCGCTGGAGCGCGTCCACCATCGGTTCCAGCAGCACGGCATCGCCCATGCCGGGCATGGCGTTCGCCGCGCGCAGCAGCGACAGCAGCGTGTCGAGCTGGGCGCGGTAGGCCGCGGGCGCGGGTGGCGCGGCGTCGCTGCCGGACGGGAAGGTCATGGCGGAAGGCGTCCTCGGGCGTGGGAGCGGATCAGGCCGAGGCCGGCAGCCTGAATTCGCCGACCGTCTGCACCAGCGCCGTCGCCGAGGCGCTCAGCGCGTCGGTGTCGCCGCGCTGCTGTTCGATCTCCACCAGCGTGCGCTGCGAGGCGTCGATGAGTTCGTTCGCGCGCGCCAGCAGACGCTGCGAGGTCTCGGCCTGCGCGCGCGTCGCCTGCGAGATCGTGCGCACCGAGTTCACCAGCGCTTCGGTCGCGGCGCGGGTGTCGCTCATCTGCGTGCCCGCGCGGTCGGCGAGGCGGGTGATGTCCACGACCTGCGAGATCGTGCCGTTCATCGCCTGCAATGTTTCGGTGGTGTCGGACTGGATCGCGCTCACCAGCCCGGCGATCTGCTGCGTCGCTTCGCGTGCGTTCTCGGCGAGGCGCTTCACCTCGTCGGCCACCACCGCGAAACCGCGGCCGGCTTCACCGGCGGCGACCGCCTGCATCGACGCGTTCAGCGCCAGCACCGAGGTGCGTTCGGCGATCTGGCCGATGATCGTCACCGCTGAGGAGATTTCCTGCGAACGTTCGGCGAGGCGCTTCACGCGCTTTTCGGTCTCGCGGATCTGGTCGCGCGACGCGGTGATGCCCTCGACCGTCGCGCGCACCACCGTCATCGCCTCGGCGGTGGTGGTCAGCGCGCGCTCGGCTTCGCGGCCGGCGTCCTGCGCCTGTTCGCCGATCTGGCGCAGCGCGTTCGCGGTGCTGCCCAGTTCCGCCGATGCGGCGTTCGCCTGGTCGCTGGCTTCGTCGGCAAGGCGCAGCACCGAGTCGGCGCGCGCCTTGACGCGGGTCGAGCTGTCCGACACCTGCGAGGAAATGGTGTTCACCTCGCGCAGCGCGCGGGCGGTGGCGTTGGTCATCATGTTGATGGCGTCCGACACCGCGCCGGTCACGTCCTCGGACACCGGCACGCGCACCGTCAGGTCGCGCTGCGCCAGCTGTGCGACCGAGGTCATGATGTCGATCACCGAGTTGTTGAGCTGTTCGTTCTCCTGCTGGCTGGACTGCAGCGTGGCCACGCGCTGGTCGAGCAGGGTGTCGAATGCGTTCGCGAGGTTGCCGATTTCGTCGGCGGTGCCCAGGCGCACGCGCGCGGCGTAGTCGCCCTGGTTCACCCGGCTTACCGTGTCGGAGATGCGGCCGACGTCGCCGATCAGGTTGCGCGCGATCGCGAACGCCAGCACCAGCGCGAGCAGCAGGGCGACGATGCAGCTGCCCACCACGATCGTGCGCTGGCGGTTCAGCGTGTCCAGGCGGATGTCGAGCTGGCGGTCCAGCTCCTTCACCACCGCGAGGTGCAGGTCGTTCAGCGCGGACATCACGCCATCGCCTGCGGCATAGACCTGGTTGCTGCGGGCCTGCAGTTCCTCCGGGAGCAGCGTGGCCGCGAGCAACTGGTCGAGCGCGCCGGAGAACGCGGCCTGCGCGGCCTCGACCTTGCGCATCGGGGTGTCCACCGACAGTTTCACCGTCGGCTGCGCCGCGATCGCCTTGTCGGTGTCGGAGCGCGAACGGGCGACGGCGTCGGACAGCAGCGCCTGGCTGTTCTGCAGGCGGGTGCGGTCTTCGGGCGAGAAGTTCGCGGTGGCGAGGCCGGCCAGCGCCGCAGCGCGGGCGCGGTGGTGGTTGGCACCGGCGGCGGGAATGTTGTTCACCGCGGTGTCGCCCATCATGTACGCCGCCATCTCCGGGTCCAGGGTGATGTTGGAGACGTCGGAGGCCTCCGAGACCAGCTTCGCGAGTCGCTGGATCTGGGCCAGGTGCGCATCCGCGACGACGTTGGCGCCGACGCCGGCACCGGACCGCTGCAGCCCGGGCCAGCCGGCCTTGAACGCGGCCCAGTCGTCGGCCATCGCCCAGGCGGCGCCGTGGCGGGCCATCCAGCGGTCGATCTCGGCGATGTCGTTGCCCGCGCGCTGGCGCAGCGCGGTGAGGTCCTGCGTCCGCGGCTGGCCGGTGGCGATCGCCAGCCCCATGGCACCGCCGTGGCGCTGCACGGTCAGCGCGAGGTCGCCGAGCGGCGCGATCACCTCGGTGCCCAGCTTTTCCTTCTCGGCGAAGTCGATCTGCTCCTGGGTGAAGCGGATCAGGAACGCGATGGCGACGATTGCCGGCACCACGAACACCAGCGACAGCAACGTCAGCTTCTGCGGGAAGCGCAGTCGGCCGATCAGGGACCGGCGGCGGGCGGGGGAAGGAGACGTCTGGTCGGTCATGGGGATTCGCCCGGAAGGTTGCGAAAGGGGAAGTGCGTGGCGGATGGCGTCGGCGGGTTCGGGAGGCGGCGGTCGCGGGGCAGGGTCAGCCCGGCAGCGCGAGGCTGCCGCCAGCCGCGATCTTCGGTGCCTCGATGCCCAGCCAGCGGGCGACGTCGAAACCGCGCGCCGCGCCGGAGGCACTGTCGTAAGCGGCATCGAGGTAGGCGTCGAGCGGGCCGCTCGTGGCGGGCGGTTGCGCGGCACTCGCCAGCGACAACAGGGTCGGCATGCCGCTGCAACGCATCGCGCAGGCGCTGCTGCCGCTGCCGATCGACGCGATCTGCGTGCGTTCCGACGGATCGTGGCGCAGGCCGACCCAGGCGGCGAGGTCGAACACCGGCAGCAGCACGCCGCGCTGGCTCACCACGCCGAGGAACCACGGCTGCGTGTTCGGCACGCGCACCGGCACGGCGTCGATCACCACCTGCATCGGCAGCCCGTCGGGCAGCACCAGCCAGGGCAGCGCGGGGTGGGCGCGGAACGCGATCTTCGGCGCCGCGCGCACGGTCGCGGCGATGTCCGGGGCGAAGGGCTCCAGGCCGGCGGGCGCGGTCATCGGCGCGGTCAGCTGTAGGCCCGCAGGGTTTCGAGGATGAGGTCGGACGAGTAGGGTTTGCCGATCAGCGCCTTCGCGCCCTGCATCTTCGCCCAGATCTGGTCGGCCTTCTGGTTCTTGCTGGAGACGAAGACCACCGGGATGCCCTTGGTTTCGGCGTTCGCCTGCAACTGGCGGCAGGCTTCGTAGCCGTCCATGTCCGGCATGATGATGTCGAGGAAGATCAGAGCGGGTCGCTCGGCCGTTGCCTTCTGCACCGCTTCGGCGCCGTTGGAGGCGGTGACCGAATGCCAGCCGGCGTCGGTGAGGATGGTGCGGAGGTTCGCGAGTTCGGCGGCGGAATCGTCGCAGATCAGGGCCTTGGGCATGGGTCCGGGGTCCGTGGAGTAAGCAGGGGAGGGGAGAGGCGCGCTGCTGCGCGTCAGAGCCGGTAGCCGCGGGCGATCATCTGCGCGCGGTCGTTGCGGAAATGCTTCAGCAGCGCCTTGTCGACGGCCTGGCTGAAGATCTCCCAGGTGATCGGCTTCACCAGGTAGCTGTCGCAGCCCGAGAGCGCGCCGCGGGCGCGGTCGAACGGCGAGGAGCGGCTGGTCAGCATCAGCACGGGCATGCCGCGCAGGTAGCTGTTGTGCTTGATCCGGCGGCAGAGTTCGTAGCCGTCGGTGCCGGGCATGACCACGTCGAGGAAGGCGAGGTCGTAGCGGCCGTGTTCCAGCAGGCGCATCGCGGCTTCCGCGCTGTCGGCCAGGTCGCTGGCGATGCCGATGCGCTGGAGCGCCTGCCGCATCTGCTCGCGCACGGTGAGGCTGTCGTCCACCACCAGTGCGCGCAGCGGCCGGGGTTCGCCGGCACCGCCGGCGACGAATGCGGCCTCGGCCGTGCCGCCGGTGTCCGCGCCGGGTTGCGCGGCCGGGGCGGTGGCGGCGGGATGGGCGCGGACCTTGCTGCCGACGAACTCGTGGTCGGCCAGGTCGTCCAGCACCTTCATCACGTGCAGCAGCAGCGACTTGCGCTGGATCCGGTAGCGGGTGTCGCCGGCCATGCCGTGGTCGGAGATGGTCACCGAGATCACGCCCGGATGGTGCTGGCGCAGCGTTTCGTACAGTTCCATCGAGCGCGGCGAGCCGGCATCGACGATCACCACGCGCGGGTCGGCCGTGTTCTCGACCTCCGCGGCATGGAAGGCGTGCCGGCCGCTGCTGGCGCGGTTGACGACGATCTCCAGCAGCCTGGAATCCCTGGCGGTAAGTCCACAGAGCGCGACGGCGTAGGTCATGGCTTCAGATTTCCCTTTGACGGCCCGGGTGACGGGCGTCGAATCCCCCGTCGACTGGAAGCAAGGAAGGTGCCAAAGATGAACGGGCCCTGTTCGACAGCCCGGACACCTCGCGCCCGCAGGGGTTAAATATGGGTTAATCTCGGGACGGTGCCGCCGAAATGCGCACCCACTCCCCCCCCAGATCCCGCCATCCCATTTCCTTCAGGAGGACCTCGTGCGCAAACATCTCATCGCCCTCGCCCTGCTGGCCGCCACGCCGTTCGCGGCCTTTGCCCAGGACGAAGACAGCTCCGGCCTCAACTGGAACGCCGCCGCCACGTCCGAATACTTCTTCCGCGGTATCTCGCAGACCGATGACCATCCGGCCCTCCAGGGCGGCGTCGGCTACAGCTGGACCAACGGCCTGTACGTCGGCGCCTGGGCCTCGAACGTGGACTTCGGCCACAGCGATCCCACCGACGCCGAGATCGACACCTTCGTCGGCTGGAACGGCGACGTGTCCGACAAGGTGAATCTCGACGTGCAGCTGGTCCGCTACAACTATGCCGGCGAGCCGGACGGCGTGAACTACGCCTACAACGAGCTGGTCGGCAAGGCCACGATCGCCGAGAACTACACCGTCACCCTCGGCTACACCAACGACTACCTCAACACCGACACCGACAGCACCTATCTCGGCCTGGGCGGCAACTGGGGCGTCGGCAAGGACGTGAACCTGACCGCCAGCGTCGGCTACACGACCCTCGACAACGACATCGCCACCGAAGACGGCTACTTCGACTACTCGGTCGGCGTGAACCGCGACTTCGGGCCGGTCAACGTCGGCCTGGGCTACGTCGGCACCAACGGCGACGCCGACAACGTGTTCGGCAAGGACAATGCCGAAGACAAGGTCGTGCTGACCTTCGCGATCGGCGGCTGATTCTGCCAGCGACGTCCGCAAGACCCGACGGGCGCCCTCGTGGCGCCCGTTTTCATTGGGGGTCACGCTATCCGGAATTTCTATCAATACGGTTCAGAATTGTCGGAATCCGACCTGAAATCGTATTCAGCGATCAATTCCAGCTCAGGACGACCTTGCCGGACCGGCCGGACTCCATGAGGTCGAAGCCGGTCTGGAACTCGTCGATCGGCAGTTGGTGGGTCAGCGCCTTGCCCAGCGGGAAGCCGGAGAGGACGAGCTGGGTCATCTTGTACCAGGTCTCGTACATGCGCCGGCCGTAGATGCCGTGCAGCGTCAGGCCCTTGAAGATGATCCGGTCCCAGTCGATGCCTGCGCCCTTGGGCTGCAGGCCGAGCAGGGCGATCTTGCCGCCGTGGTACATGCAGTCGAGCATGTCGTTGAAGGCGCGCGGGTTGCCGCTCATCTCCAAGCCCACGTCGAAGCCTTCCATGTGCAGGTCGGCCATCGTTTCCTTCAGCGAGGCCTTGGAAACGTTCACCACCCGGGTGGCGCCCATGTCGGCGGCCAGCTTCAGGCGGTAGTCGTTGACGTCGGTCACCACCACGTTGCGGGCGCCGATGTGCTTGCAGATGCCCGCCGCCATGACCCCGATCGGGCCGGCGCCGGTGATCAGCACGTCCTCGCCGACCACGTCGAACTCCAGCGCGCAGTGCGCGGCGTTGCCGTAAGGGTCGAAGAACGCGGCCAGCTCGCTGGGGATCTGGTCCGGGATCGGCCACAGGTTGCTGGCCGGGATCACCATGTATTCGGCGAACGCGCCGTCGCGGTTCACGCCGATGCCGACTGTGTTCGGGCACAGGTGCTGCTTGCCGGCGCGGCAGTTGCGGCAGTGGCCGCAGACGATGTGGCCCTCGGCGGTCACCCGCTGGCCCGGCCGGTAGCCGGTGACGCCCGGGCCGATCTCGGCGATGCGGCCGACGAACTCGTGGCCGATCACCAGTCCGGGCCGGATCGTGCGCTGGCTCCACTCGTCCCACAGGTAGATGTGGAGGTCGGTGCCGCAGATCGCGGTCTTCTCCAGCTTGATCAGCACCTCGTTGGCGCCGGGGGAGGGCACCGGCACCTGTTCCATCCAGATGCCCCTGGCGGCTTCGCGCTTCACCAGCGCCTTCATCATCGTCGCGGCCATGGCCTGCCCGTTCGTACTACTGGGGGCGCGGATTATAAGCCCCGGGCCGTGGCGTCCGGACCGTGCCGATGGGCATGCCCGGGCGGCGCGCGCGACGTGGCCGGGGTGTGACTAACGGGCATGGCGGGTGTCACCGGCCAGCCGATACACTCGCGCTCTTTGTCCCGCGCCAGACCTGCCCATGTCCCGTCCCGGTTCCGCCACGCGTCCCCTCGTCCTCGCCGTCGCCGCCCTGACCGCCGCCGCCGGTGCCGCCTCGCCCTCCGCCCGCGCTGCCGAAGGCATGTGGGTGCCGCAGCAGCTGCCGGAGATCGCCGGGCCGCTCAGGACCGCAGGGCTCAAGCTGACCCCGAAGCAGATGGCCGACCTCACCGGCGACCCGCTGGGCGCCGTGGTCTCGCTGGGTGGCTGCACCGGCAGCTTCGTCTCGCCGCAGGGCCTGCTCGCGACCAACCACCACTGTGCCTACGGTGCGATCCAGCTGAACTCCACGCCGGAGAAGAACCTGATCGTGAACGGCTTCAATGCCGCCACGCAGGCGCAGGAGCTGAGCGCCGGCCCCGGCGCGCGCATCTTCGTGCTCGACCGCATCGACGACGTGACCTCGCAGGTGCAGGCGGCCATCGCCGCGGCGCCCGACGCGCTGGCCCGCAGCCAGGCCTACGACACCATCGAGAAGCGCCTGATCGCCGACTGCGAGAAGACCGAAGGCTTCCGCTGTCGCCTGTACAGCTTCGCCGGCGGCGGCGCCTACCGGCTGTTCCGCAACCTCGAGATCAAGGACGTGCGCCTGGTCTACGCGCCGCCCGGCAGCGTCGGCAACTACGGCGGCGAGGTCGACAACTGGATGTGGCCGCGCCACACCGGCGACTTCTCGTTCTACCGCGCCTACGTCGCCCGCGACGGCCGCCCGGCGCCGTATTCAGCCGACAACGTGCCGTATCGCCCGAAGCAGTGGCTGAAGCTCGCCGACAAGCCGCTGGCCGCGGGCGATTTCGTGATGGTCGCCGGCTACCCGGGCAGCACCAACCGCTACGCGCTGGCGGACGAGTTCGTGCAGACGGTGGACTGGTCCTATCCCACCATCAGCCGCCACTACAAGGCGATGGTCGCGCTGGTCGACGCCGAGGGTCGCAAGAACCCCGACGTCGCGGTGAAGTACGCCAGCATCGTGCGCAGCCTCGAGAACACGCTGAAGAACTACGACGGCCAGCTCGAAGGTTTCGAGCGCATGGGCGCGATCGGCATCAAGCAGAAGCAGGAAGAAGCGGTGCAGATGTTCCTGCGCAAGCGCGGCCGCGCCGGCGAGCCGGCGCTGGCGGCGTACAAGACCCTGGTCGGCCTGCAGACCCAGGCCGCCGCCACCCGCGAGCGCGACCTCGTGCTGGCCCAGCTGGGCCGCAACGGCGTGCTGGCTACCGCGGTGCAGCTGTACCGGCTGGCGATCGAACGCGCCAAGCCCGACGCCGAGCGCGAGCCCGGCTACCAGCAGCGCGACTACGCGCGCATCGAGGGCGACCTGCGCCAGATGGAGCGCCGCTACGCGCCGAGCATGGATCGCGAGCTGACCCGCTACTGGCTGCAGCAATACGTGAAGCTGCCGAAGGAGCAGCGCCTCGCGCCGCTCGACGCCTGGCTCAAGGGCAGCGACGACAAGGCCATCGCCGCCGCGCTGAAGGCGATGGGCACCAGCAAGCTGGGCGCCACCGACGAGCGCCTGCGCTGGATGAAGGCCGACCGCAAGGCGTTCGAGACCAGCAAGGACCCGGCGATCCGCTACGTCGTGTCGATGATGCCGACCCTGCTGCGCCTCGAGGAAGCACGCAAGGCACGCGCCGGCGATGCGCTGGCCGCGCGCCCGGTTTACCTGCAGGCAGTGGCCGACTACAAGAAGAGCCGCGGCGAAGCGGTGTATCCCGACGCCAACGGTTCGCTGCGCATCACGTTCGGCAACGTCGTCGCCTACACCAAGCGCGACGGCACCCGGCAGAAGCCGTTCACGCTGCTGGAGGAGGTCGCGGCGAAGGCGACCGGCCAGGACCCGTTCGACGCCCCGGCCTCGCTGCTGGAGGCGATCAAGGCGCGCCGCTACGGCGGGCTCGCCGACAAGAAGCTGGGCACCGTGCCGGTGAACTTCCTGTCCGACCTCGACATCACCGGTGGCAATTCGGGTTCGCCGGTGCTGGACGGCAACGGCCGCCTCGTCGGCCTGGCCTTCGACGGCAACTGGGAGTCGGTCAGCTCCAACTGGGTGTACGACGGCAGCATCAACCGCATGATCTCGGTCGACCAGCGCTACATGCGCTGGATCATGCAGGAAGTGTTCCCGGCGCCGCAGCTGCTGCAGGAACTGGGCGTGCCGGCGAAGAAGTGATCGACGCCCGCATCGCGAACACGAAAACGCCGGCGCGAGCCGGCGTTTTCGCGTGCGACGTTCTGCCCGGCGGTCAGTCGCGCGGCAGGCAGATCGCGTAGCCGTTGGAATAGCGCGCGCTGGTCTTGCCCCATGCCGTGAGGTTGCCGTTGCAGTCGATCGCGCGGTACCCGATCGTGTTGCCGCTGGTGTCGAAGTAGTAGTAGAACTCGCCGATCGAGGTCGGCCCCGGGTTCGCGGCGAACGCCGTGCCGAGGGCGAGGGAAGCGAACAGGGCGAGCAGCCACGGCCGGCGGCCGCGCAGGATCGATGTCTTCATCACGGGACTCCTTGTGTGTACGGATGCCGGGGACAGGGCCCGGCCGCCCGACTGTAGCCGCGCCGGTGTTCGCATGTCGTGATGCCGGTGTTGCGATCACGTTTTCGCCCGCGCGCGACGGCCGTCATGGCAGCGCCGGAGGATTCCGACGGCCGGTCGCGGCCGCGCTGGTCATGCCGGTGCCGCCTCTGCTACGCTTTCCGGGTCGCGGATTCCCATGCCAGCCGGCCCCGTCTCCCGACCCGCAGGTGGATCGCCTGTCCAGCCGTCACGGCTGCAGCCGATCCCCCGGACCAGCGTCATCGGTCCACGCATCGATCCACGATGTTTGCGCAGTGCCGGCCAGCAGGGCTCCGCGGGATTTCTTCCCCACTCAGGAGCCGACCCCAATGAAAGTGCTGGCATGCGATGGTATCCACGAAGACGGCCTGGCGATGTTCCGTGACGCCGGTTGGACCGTCGAAATCTCCGATCCGATCAAGGACCCCGCGAAGCTCGCCGCGGCGCTCGAAAGCGTCGATGCCGTGCTCGTGCGCTCGTCCACGCTGATCACCGCCGAGGCCATCGAGGCCGCGAAGCAGCTGAAGGTCATCGGCCGCGCCGGCGCCGGCGTCGACACCATCGACGTCGATGCCGCCACCGCCCGCGGCATCGCGGTGATGAACGCCCCCGACGGCAACACCCTCGCCGCCGCCGAACACGCGATCTCGCTGCTGTTCGCGCTGGCCCGCCACATCCCGAAGGCCGACGCCGGCATGAAGGCCGGGCAGTGGCCGAAGGCTGGCCTCACCGGCTTCGAACTCGAAGGGAAGAAGCTCGGCGTGATCGGCCTGGGCCGCATCGGCGGCACCGTCGCGCGCAAGGCGCAGGGCATCGGCATGGACGTTGCCGCCTACGATCCGTTCCTGCCGCCCAACGCCGCCGCCAAGGGCAGCGTCGCGCTGAAGACGCTCGACGAGCTGCTGGCCTGGGCCGACATCATCACCCTGCACATCCCGCGCACCAAGGACACCACCAACCTGCTGTCCGAGGCGCGCATGCGCCAGATGAAGAAGGGCGCGTACCTCGTCAACGCCGCGCGCGGCGGGCTGGTCGATGAAGACGCGTTGCTCGCGCTGCTGGACGAAGGCCATCTCGCCGGTGCCGCGCTCGATACCTTCGCGACCGAGCCGCTGCAGGCCGATTCGCCGCTGCGCGCGCATCCGAAGCTGATCCTCACCCCCCACCTCGGCGCGTCCACCAGCGAAGCGCAGCAGGCGGTGAGCACCATCCTCGCCAAGCAGATCATCGATTTCGTCGCCACCGGCGCGGTCGCCGGCTGCGTCAACCTGCCGCCGCTGACCGCCGAAGCCGCGCGCGAAGTCGGCCCGTGGATGCCGCTGATGTCCGCGCTCGGCCGTCTCGCCGTGCGCCTCGTCCGCGCGCCGACGCGCCTCGAGATCACCTACGCCGGCCGCACCGATGCGCTCGACACCCGCCCGCTGACCCGCCTGCTGGTCGCCGCGCTGCTCGGCACCGCGTCCGGTCGCGTCACGCCCGTGAACGCGCTCGCCGAAGCGGCCGCGCGCGGCCTGACCGTGGCCGAGACCGTCGGCGGCGATGGCGACGGTTTCGATCGCCTGCTGAAGGTGCGCGTGGTCGGCGACAACGGCACCGGCAAGGTCCGCACCCGCGAGATCGAGGCCACGCTGCATCGCGGCCCGCGCGTCGTGCGTCTGGACGGCGTCGAGATCGAGTTCGACCCGCTCGCGCACGTGCTGCTGATGCGCAACGAGGACCGCCCTGGCATGATCGGCCTGGTGGGTTCGCAGCTCGGCGCGGCCGGCGTGAACATCGTCAACTTCGCGCTCGGTGCCGCCGGCGACGGCCAGGCACGCGCGGCGATCACGGTCGACAAGCCGCTCACCGAGGACCAGCTCGCGACGCTGAAGGCGACGCCGGGCATCCTCTCGCTGCAGCAGGTCTGATCCCATGCGCGTCCTCCTCGCACGCCACGGCGAAACGCCGTGGAACGCCGAAGGCCGCTACCAGGGCCAGATCGACATCCCGCTGTCGCCCACGGGCGAAGGCCAGGCGCGCGCCCTCGGTGCGCGCCTCGCCGACGTGCGCATCGATCGTGCCATCGCGTCGCCGCTGACCCGCGCCCGCACCACCGCCGAGTTCGCGCTCGGCGATGCGCGCAAGGCGCAGCTCGGCACCGACGCCGGCCTGCTCGAGATCGCGCACGGCGAGTGGGAAGGCCTGCTCGCCAGCGAGATCCGCGAACGCGATCCGGAGCGCCTGCGCGACTGGCGCGAAGCGCCGGAGACGGTGCAGATGCCCGGCGCCGGCGGCGAATCGCTGCAGCAGGTGCTGGATCGTGCGTGGCCTGCGTTCGAGCGCGCCACCGCCGGTCTCGGCGACGGCGACACGCTGCTGATCGTCGCGCACGATGCGGTCAACCGCGTGCTGCTGTGCCGGATCCTCGGCATTCCGCTCAACCGCCTGTGGAGCTTCCGCCAGGCGCCGGCGACGCTGAACCTGCTCGAAGGCCCCGAGGCCGCGCGCATGGAAGTGGTGCGGCTCAACGACTGCGCGCATCACACGGCCTTGTTCGGGGAAGCGGTGCATCGGGCGCTGTGATCGGATCGCCATCCCGCAAGACGCCGTAGGGCGGGTCTTGACCCGCCGCTCTTGACCCGCCTCTTCCGATCAGAATGGCGGGTCAAGACCCGCCCTACGGGACTACGGCACGGGATGTCCGCGCGCCGCTTCGTACAGCGCGTACCACGCATCGCGCGGCAGCGGTTCGCTGCAGGCGCGGACGGCGTCGGTGAGGCGGGTGTGATTTGCGGTGCCGAGCACGACGCGGGTGTCGGGCAACGTCGCGACCCAGCGCAGCAGCAGTGACGCGGGATCGAGGCCGAATTCCGCGGCCATCGCCTGCAGCGGCGCGTGCAGGCGACTGCCCATCGGCGAATGCGGATCGAGCAACGCGCCGCCGCCCAGCGGTGACCACGCCTGTGCCTCGGCGCCGCGGGCGCGGGTGGCGGCGAGGGTGCCGTCGTCGAGCGCACGCGCGTTCGCCAGCGACAGTTCGATCTGGTTCGCGACGATCGACAACTGGCCGTCGAACAGCGGCAGCGCCTGCGCATCGAAGTTCGACACGCCGAACGCGCCGATGCGGCCCTCGCGCTGTTCGTCGCGCACCCAGTCGGCGATCGTCGCCGGGTCCAGCAGCGGATCGAAGCGGTGCAGCATCAGCGTGTCGACGCGGTCGGTCCCGAGCGCGATCAGCGTGTCGTCGAGTGCCCGGCGCAGGTGCGCGATCGACAGGTCGTAGTGCTGCACGCCGCGCGGGTTGCCGGGGCTGGACGCCATGACGATGCCGATCTTCGCGACCAGGTGCAGACGTGCACGCAAGCCCGGCCGGCGCGCGAGCGCGGCGCCGACCAGCGCGTTCGTGGTGTGGCCGCCGTAGATGTCGGCGAGGTCCAGCGTATCGATGCCGTGGTCGAAGGCCGCCGACAGCAGGTCGGCGACGGCGTCCGGCGACAGCCGCGCGCCCCAGTCGCCGAAACGCATCGAACCGAGGATGGGCGCGGGCAGGGGCATGCGGGTCTCGCGGTGGCCGGGCGGGGTGTCCGCGCCGGATAATAGCGGCATGACCACGCGCACCCTGTCCGACTGGCTGGCCTTCATCGAGGCACAGCACCCGAAAACGATTGCAATGGGACTGGAGCGCGTGCGCGCCGTCGCCGACGCCATGGCGCTGCCGAAACCCGCGCGCCGCGTGATCACCGTCGGCGGCACCAACGGCAAGGGCTCGACCGTCGCCTTCATCGAAGCCATCGCCCGTGCCGCCGGCTGGCGGGTCGGCGCCTACACCTCGCCGCACCTGCTGCGCTACAACGAACGCGTGCGCATCGACGGCATCGACGCGGACGACGCGTCGCTCGTCGCAGCGTTCGAGGCCGTGGACGCCGCGCGCAACGCGATGCCCGGCGGCGCCGTGCCGCTGACGTACTTCGAGTACGGCACGCTGGCCGCGCTGTGGCTGTTCGCGCGCCGCGATCTCGATCTCGCGGTGCTGGAAGTCGGTCTCGGCGGGCGTCTCGACGCGGTGAACCTCGTCGATCCCGACGTCGCCGTCATCACCACGGTCGATCTCGACCACCAGGACTGGCTGGGCGACACGATCGAGGCCATCGGCGCCGAGAAGGCCGGCATCGCCCGCGCATGGACGCCGCTGGTGCTGGGCGACGACGATCCGCCGTCGAGCGTGCTCGGCCGTGCGTACGCGATCGGCGCGTCGGCGGTGCGCATCGGCTGCGATTTCTTCTTCGAGCCGGTCGACGCCGAGGACGGCGGCACCGCGCACTGGCGCTGGCGCACGCTCGGCCGCGAATTCGAGCTGCCGATGCCCGCGCTGGCGGTGCCGGTGCAGCTGCGCAACGCCGCGGTCGCCATCGCCGCGCTGCATGCGCTGCCCGACGAACTGCCCGATGCGGCCTTCGTCGACGGCATGGGCGCGGTGCGGGTGCCGGCACGACTGCAACGGTTCGTGCGCGACGGCGTCGAGGTGCTGGTCGACGTGGGCCACAACCCGCAGGCGGCGCGCGCGCTGGCCGAGGCGCTGGCGGCGTCGCCGGCCGCCGGCCCGACATTCGCGGTCTTCGCGGCGCTGGCCGACAAGGACATCGTCGGCGTCGTCGATGCACTCGCGCCGCAGGTCGACCGCTGGTGGCTTGCCGGCCTCGCCGACGCCGGCCCGCGCGGACGCGACGTGGACGCGTTCGCGGGCGCGCTCGCGGGCACCCCCGCCGCCGCGGGCACTCGCTGCGCGAGTGTCGCCGACGCCCTGGCCGCCGCCCGCGCCGCCGCGACGCCGGGCACGCGCGTGCTGGTGTTCGGCTCGTTCCACACCGCGGCCGCGGCGCTGGCGGCTGAAGCAGGGGACGCCTGAGACGGTCCGCGGCCGGTCGGCCCGGTGGCCGG
Organism: Lysobacter sp. DMC104; assembly: GCF_056313665.1. NCBI lineage: Bacteria > Pseudomonadati > Pseudomonadota > Gammaproteobacteria > Lysobacterales > Lysobacteraceae > Lysobacter > Lysobacter sp. DMC104. The sequence goes on from NZ_JBQUZW010000018.1 coordinate 34,969, forward strand.
AGGGTATAATCCGCCCGCCTTTCCTGCGGACCCCCGTCGTCGATGGACACTGCCCTCAAACAGCGCCTCATCGGCGCGGCCGTGCTGGTCGCGCTGGCGGTCATCTTCCTGCCCATGCTGGTCAAGGGCCCGGCGCCCGACAGCGGCGTCTCGGACGTGTCGCTCAAGATGCCCGACGCCCCGGCCGGCGAGATGGAGACCCGCGAGCTGCCGCTGGCGGCCCCGGGTCAGGTGCCGCAGGGTGGTGCGGTGGGCATGGATGCGACGCCGGTCGATCGTCCCGCCGCCACCGCGACGCCCACCGATCCCGCCGCCGTCCCCGGCCAGCCGCCCGCCGATGGCACCACCCCGCCCGCTGCCGGCACGACGCCCGCGGATGGCACCACCCCGCCCGCTGCCGGCACGACGCCCGCGGATGCGACCGCCCCGGCCAGCGCGCTGCCGCCGACCACCGCCGCCGGCGACTACGCCGTCCACTTCGGCGCCTACGCCACCCAGAAGGGCGCGGACACCGTGGTCGCGCTGGCGAAGAACGCCGGCCTGCCGGCCTACAGCGAAACCACGACCGTCAACGGCAAGCCCGCGTTCCGGGTGCGGATCGGGCCGTACGCCACCCGCGCCGAGGCCGAAAGCGTCCGCCTGAAGGCGCTGGAAGTGCGCAGCGACGTGCCGGTGCGCGTGGTGGCGCTGGATGCCGAGCCTGCGCCGGCCGCGACAACGACTCCGGCGCCCGCGACCGCCGCCGCCACGCCCGTCGAGCCGCCGAAGCCGACCGCGACCGAGCCGGCGAAGCCCGCGCCCGCGAAGCCGGAACCGAAGCCCGCCCCGCCGGTCGCCGCGAAGCCGGAACCGAAGCCGACCGCGACCACGCCGGCCAAGCCTGCGCCGACCCCGCCGGTCGCCACGACGAAGCCCGCGCCTGTCCCGGCCAAGCCGGCCCCGACATCGACCGCCGCTTCGCAGCCGCTGACCCCGGTCGCGCCGAAATCCTCCGCGCTGACGCCCGTCGCGCCGAAGCCGACGGCGCCCAAGCCGGCTGCGACCGTGCCCGCTGCCGCCAAGGTCGGCTTCGCGGTGCAGGTCGGCGCGTTCTCCGACGCCACCGAGGCCGGCGCCCTGCGCGAGAAGCTCCGCGCCGCCGGCTTCACCGCCTTCACCGAGACCGTCAGCACCGACAAGGGCAAGCTCACCCGCGTCCGCGTCGGTCCCGCCGTCGATCGCGCCGCCGCCGACCAGCTCAAGGCGCAGGTGCAGGCGAAGGTCGGCGTCGACGGCATCGTCCGCCCGTATCCCTGACCGTCGCGCCGGCCCGGTCCGGCGCAGCGGCCATCGTGTGTCCCGCGCCCGCGAGGCGCGTTTTCGCGTGACCCGGAGTCCCCAACCATGTGCGGCATCATCGGCATCGTCGGCACCACGGACGTCGCGGCCCAGCTCTACGACGGGCTCACCGTGCTCCAGCATCGCGGACAGGACGCCGCCGGTATCGCCACCGCCAACGGCACCGCGCTGCGCGTGGTCAAGGGCAACGGCCTCGTGCGCGACGCCTTCCGCGCCAGCGAGATGGCGCTGCTGCAGGGGCGCGTCGGCATCGGCCACTGCCGTTATCCCACCGCGGGCAGCGAGGGCAGCGACGAGGCGCAGCCGTTCTACGTGAATTCGCCGTTCGGGATCGCGCTGGCGCACAACGGCAACCTGATCAACACCGACACGTTGCGGCGCGAGGTGTTCGAACAGGACCGCCGCAACGTCAACACCGAGTCCGATTCGGAAGTGCTGCTCAACGTGTTCGCGCACGAGCTGGACAAGCAGCGCGTGCTGACGCCCGACGCCGCGTTCCGCGCGATCGAGAACGTGATCCGCCGCGCCAAGGGCGGCTACGCGGTGCTGACCGTGGTGCTGGGCCTGGGCCTGGTGGCGTTCCGCGACCCGAACGGCATCCGTCCGCTGGTGCTGGGCCGCCGCCAGACCGACGCCGGCACCGAATACGCGCTGGCCTCCGAGTCGGTGGCGCTGGACGTGCTCGGCTTCGAGCGCCTGCGCGACGTGGCGCCGGGCGAGGCGGTGGTGATCACGCCTCGCGGCGAACTGCATTCGCGCCAGTGCGCCGAAGGCGACCTGCGGCCGTGCATCTTCGAGTTCGTGTACTTCGCGCGCCCCGATTCGATGATGGACGAGATCTCGGTGCACAAGGCGCGGATGCGCATGGGCGTGACCCTCGGCGAGAAGATCCTGCGCGAGCGGCCCGACCACGGCATCGACGTCGTCATCCCGATCCCCGACACCTCGCGCGACGCCGCGCTGGAGATCGCGAACGTGCTCGGCGTGAAGTACCGCGAGGGCTTCATCAAGAACCGCTACGTCGGCCGCACCTTCATCATGCCGGGGCAGGGCGAGCGCGCGAAATCCGTGCGCCGCAAGCTCAATCCGATCCCGCTCGAATTCCGCAATCGCGTGGTGCTGCTGGTCGACGATTCGATCGTGCGTGGCACCACGTCGCAACAGATCGTGCAGATGGCGCGCGATGCCGGCGCCAAGAAGGTCTATCTCGCCTCCGCCGCGCCGCCGGTGCGTTACCCGAACGTGTACGGCATCGACATGCCGTCGGCCGACGAACTGGTCGCGCACAACCGCACCGAGCAGCAGATCCAGGATCTGCTCGGCTGCGACTGGCTGGTCTACCAGGACCTCGCCGACCTCGAAGCCGCCGTCGCCGGCCCGAAGTTCCCGGGCCGCAAGTTCGACAGCTCGTGCTTCAACGGCGAATACGTCACCGGTATCGAACCCGGCTACTTCGAGCGCCTGCGTCAGTTGCGTTCCGACGAGGCGAAGAAGAAGCGGCGGATGGCGGGGTGAAGCGCTTCTTGTAGGAGCGACGTGAGTCGCGACCTGGCGATCCATGACACCGAGTCGCGACTCACGTCGCTCCTACGAAAAGCCGAAGCGATGGAATCGATGTTGTTCACCGCCGCCCACGCCTGCCTCTGCGCCGCGACGCCGGAGGACAAGGTCGCGCTGACGTTGTCCACGGCCGAGGCCTTCGCCCGTGGCGAACTCGCCATCGACGACGACGCGCCGCCACCCGAGCCCATCCGCATGCCCGGCCGTCCCGCGTGTCCGCGGCTGGTGCATCCGCGCGAGTTGCCGCGTCGCGGCTTCGGCACGAACGAAGGTCGCGCCGCGTTCCTGCATTCGGTCGCGCACATCGAGTTCAACGCGATCGATCTGGCCTGGGATGCGGTGTATCGCTTCCGTGGCATGCCGCGCGATTTCTACGCCGACTGGGCGCAGGTCGCGCACGACGAGGCGCGGCATTTCGTCATGCTGCGCGAGCGACTGAAAGCGCTTGACCACGACTACGGCGATTTCGACGCGCACAACGGCCTGTGGGAAATGGCCGAGAAGACCGCGCATTCCGGGCTGGAACGCATGGCGCTGGTGCCGCGCGTGCTGGAGGCACGCGGGCTGGACGTCACGCCCGGCATGATCCTGAAGCTGCGGCAGCTCGGCGACCACGCGACCGCCGACATCCTCGAGGTGATCCTGCGCGAGGAAGTGGGCCACGTCGCCGCGGGCTCGCGCTGGTTCCGCTGGCATTGCGAACGCGAGGGCGTCGATCCCGAACCGACGTTCCGCCGGCTGCTCGTCGAGTACGGCCGCGGCGTGCTCCACGGCCCGTTCAATCTCGATGCGCGGAGCGCGGCCGGCTTCAGTGAACGAGAGCTCGCGGCACTGCAGAGTGCGGTGGCGGAAATGGCGTGATCCGGGCATCGCCGGGAGCAGCCGCGGGGCGCATCGATCCGCCCGGCAGGCGACCAACGGCGCTGTCGCGAGCCCCGGGGTGTACGCATAATGGGGCCGGGCCGTCCGAATCCACCGCGACAGGTCCGCCGCACACCAACAGGATCAGGAGAACGCCATGATGTCGCTGGAACGCCGCAAGCGGGACGTATTGCTCGTGTTGAACACGCTCACCGTCGTGTTCCTGGTGCTTGGCTTGTTCATCGCGATCCCGTATCTGGTCGGTTCCGTGATCAGTGGCGTGATGACCCTGCTGTATCTGCACAAGCACCGCTCAGCGCCGCCTGCGCCGACCGTCTCTCCGACGGCCTGATCGCATCGCGCGCGACGGCGGCGATCCCCGCCTTCGCGTTTTCCAACCCTGTTGCTGTGGCCAAGCCGGGCGCCTGCATGCCGCGTGCCCGACGCAGGCGCGTTGCCGCGATGGGGATGGCTTGGAGGCCGCGGTGCCGCCCGGTCAGAGCGACAGGGCGGACAGCATCGCGCCGTGTGCATCGACGCGCAGCACCGAGCCCTGCGTGTACCAGTCGCCCAGCACGATGCGCCGGCAGGCGCGGCCGTCGACGTCGAGCGCGTGGATCGCCGGGCGATGGGTGTGGCCGTGGATCAGCGTGTCCACGCCGTAGCGGGCGAGGGTCTCGTGCACGGCGTCGGGCGCGACGTCGGTGATCGTCTCGAACTGCGTGCGGTCGTCGCTCTTCATCGCCTGCTGGCGCTGCTGGCTCGCCGCGCGCGCCTGCGCCGCGAACGCGAGCCGCGCGGCCAGCGGCTGGGCGAGGAACTGCGCCTGCCATGCCGGCGCGCGGGTCTGCGCGCGGAACGCCTGGTAGGCCGCATCGCCGGTGCACAGGGTGTCGCCGTGCATCAGCAGTGCGGGCTTGCCGGACAGCAGGATCACCGCGTGCTCGGGCAGCAGGCGCACGCCGGCGCGACGGGCGAACTCGCGGCCGACCAGGAAATCGCGGTTGCCGTGCTGGAAGGCCACCGGCACGCCAGCGTCCGCCAGCGCGCGCAGTTTCGACGCGACGAAGGCGCCGGTCTCGGACGGATCGTCGTCGCCCACCCAGGCCTCGAACAGGTCGCCGAGGATGTAGAGCGCATCGGACGTGCGCGCCTCGCCGTCGATGAAGTCGCCGAACAGGCGGGTGACCTCGGGGCGCTCGGGGTCGAGGTGCAGGTCGGAAATGAACAGGGTCGTCATGGCAGCGATTGTAGGGCGGCGACGCCTGCCGCGGACCGGGCGGCACCGGCGGTCGGGTAAAATGGCCGGCTTCACGCAGCCGATGCCGTCGCCATGACCACCCGCACCCGTTTCGCCCCCAGTCCCACCGGCTACCTGCACATCGGCGGCGCCCGCACCGCGCTGTACTGCTGGCTGGCCGCGCGCCACGACGGCGGCCAGTTCGTGCTGCGGATCGAGGACACCGACCGCGAGCGCAGCACGCAGGGCGCGATCGACGCCATCCTCGACGCGATGGACTGGCTGGACCTCGGCTACGACGAAGGCCCGATCTACCAGACCCATCGCCTCGACCGCTACCGCGAGGTCGCCGAGCAGATGGTCGCCGCGGGCACCGCGTACTACGCCTACGAGACCAAGGACGAGTTGCAGGCGATGCGCGAGGCGGCCGAGGCCGCGAAACTCAAGCCGCGCTACAACGGCGCGTACCGCGACGCGAACGCCGGCTTCCGCGACGACCCGAATCGTGTGATCCGCTTCAGGAATCCGCTCGACGGCACCGTGGCGTGGGACGACAAGGTCAAGGGCCGCATCGAGATCGCCAACAGCGAGCTCGATGATCTGGTGATCTTCCGCTCCGATGGCTACGCGACCTACAACTTCGCCGTCGTCGTCGACGACATCGACATGGGCATCACCGACGTGGTGCGCGGTGACGACCACGTCAACAACACGCCGCGACAGATCAATATCTACAAGGCGCTGGGCGCGACCGTGCCGAATTTCGCGCACCTGCCGATGATCCTCGACGAGGAAGGCGCGAAGCTGTCCAAGCGCACCGGCGCCGCCGACGTGATGGGCTATCGGGACGCCGGCTACCTGCCGCATGCGCTGCTGAACTATCTGGTGCGGCTGGGCTGGTCGCACGGCGACCAGGAGATCTTCACTCGCGACGAGATGGTGTCGCTGTTCGAGCTGAAGGACGTGAACCCGAAGGCGTCGCGGCTGGACATGGCGAAGCTCGGCTGGCTCAACCAGCAGTACCTCAAGAGCGACGATCCCGAGGCGGTGGGCAAGCATCTCGTCTTCCATCTGGAGCGCGCGGGCTACGACCTGGCGAAGGGCCCGAAGCCGGCCGATCTCGTCGTCGCGCTGCGCGATCGCGTGCAGACGCTGAAGGACATGGCCGAGCGCGCCGCGGTGTGGTTCGGGCCGCTGACGACCTACGACGAGGCCGCAGTCGCCAAGCACCTGAAGCCGGAGGCCGCCGCGCCGCTGCGCGAGGCGCGCGACCGCCTGGCCGCGATCGACGCAGGCGACTGGAGCGCCGAGGCCGTGAGCGTCGCGCTGCACGCCGTCGCCGAGGCGCTGGGCATCGGCATGGGCAAGGTCGCGCAGCCGATGCGGGTGGCGATCACCGGCACCCAGGTCAGCCCGGACATCTCGCACACCGTGTTCCTCGCTGGTCGCGACGAGGCGCTGGTGCGCATCGACGCCGCGCTGGCGAAGATCGCGGCGGCGGGCTGAGCGGCGCGTCCGTCGGCGCGGGGTTGAGTCGCCCCGCGCACGTCGCCATCATCCAGCCATGGCACACGATCACTGCACCGACCCGCACCACCATGTCCACGACGCCCCGGGCTTCGTGGCCGCGGTGGAACGCGCCTGCCGCGAGCGCGGGCTGCGGCTCACGCCGATCCGCGCCAAGGTGCTGGGCCTGATCGCTGCCCAGGGCAAGCCGATCAAGGCCTACGACCTGCTCGATCGCATCCGCGCCGACAAGCTGGACGACGAGGACAGCGCCGGCTCCGCGGCACCGCCGACGGTCTACCGCGCGCTGGATTTCCTGCTCGCCAACGGCTTCATCCACAAGCTGGAATCGGTCAACGCTTTCGTCGCCTGCCATCACCCGAGCACGGCGCAGCATTCGGTGCCGTTCCTGATCTGCGACCGCTGCCATGCGGCGGTCGAACTGGAAGACGAGCGCATCGTCGCGCTGCTCGACGAAATGGCCCGCGCGCTCGGCTTCGTGCCGCAGGCGCAGACGCTGGAAGTGCACGGTCTCTGCGCGCGCTGCGCCACCGCGCCGCGCTGATCGCGCGTCCTTCACGCACGACGTTCCCCGCATTGCGCATCGCCGACGACGCAGTCGCCGTCGTCGCGAAAGACTGCGCGCGCCGCATGCCCTGAGGGGGAGAGGTCCTTCGGGCACGCGACGCGCGCAGGGGGCGCGCGGAAAGGCGGAGCTGCGGAAACCGTGGATCAGAAGAAGACGCGGATGCCGGCGGCGACGCCGCGGCCCGGCAGCAGCACGGTGTCCTTGAGGAACGAGGTATGCACGCGACCGACCTGGTCGGTGAGGTTGGTGCCGTCGGCGAACACTTCCCAGCCGAGCGTCGGCGTGTCCCAGTGGTAGGCGAAGTGCGCGTCGACGAAGGTGTAGCCCGCGGTCGCGGTTTCGCCCGGCGCCAGCTGGTCCTGGCGCATCACGCGGGTGGCGCCGACGCTGGCGCGCCACGCATCCGCGGTCCAGCGCAGATCCAGGCCGAACCGGTCCGGCACCACGCGCGGCAGGTGCTCGCCGCCGTCCAGCGTGCCGCGCACGCGGTCGCCGAAGGCATGCAGGTCGAGCTTGCCGCGCGCGTCGTCCAGCAGGTGCGCGGTGACTTCGGCCTCGATGCCGCGGAAGCGCGCATCCGCCTGCGACCACTGGCGAATCGGCAGTGCCTCGGCATCGGGCGTGGTCGTGCCGGTGTCGACGAGATAGATGAAGCCCTTGAAGTCGGTCTGGTACACCGCGGCCTTCGCCTCGAAGCGCTGGCCGTGGTAGTGCAGGCCAAGTTCCGCCTGGTCGGCGCGCTCCTTGCGCATGTCCGGATTGCCGATCTCGTACGACGCCGTGGCCGCGTGCGGACCGTCGGCGTACAGCTCTTCCTCGGCCGGCGCGCGTTCGGCGCGATCGAGATTGAGGCTCAGCCGCCACGCGTCCGCGAACTTCCACACCGCGCCGGCGGAGACGCTGTTCGGCGAGAAATCGCGGACGCGGCCACCATCCGGCGAGGTGCGCACGCGATCAATGCGTGCGCCGAGATCGAACTGCAGCGCGCCGTAGTCGCCGTGTTCGATCCAGAAGAACCCGCGCGAACGCGTGTTGGTGCGTGGCACGAAGGCTTCCTCGCCGATGGCCTCGAACGTGCGGTCGCCGAACTGCCCGCCGAGCGCGCCGGTCCACGCACCGAACGGCTGCATCGTCAGCTCGATCCGGCCGTCGGTGGCGTCGTTGACGAAATGCGTGCCCGGCACGCTGCCTTCGAACTCGGTGTGCTCGTAGTTCGTGCGCGCGACGCTGCCGCGCAGGCTCTCGAAAATCAGGAACGGACGGTTCACGCCCGCTTTCACTTCGGAACGCGTCTGCAGCATGTCGAGATAGACGGCCGGCTCGCCCAGCGCGGCGTCGCCGGGCTCGCCCGGATTGCCGTAGCGGTCCTGGTAGCGCGAGGCCGAGAAGCCGAGGAAACCGTCCTTGCCGACCCACGAGGCGCCCAGCGCGCCGGTGCGGGTGCGCACGTCGCTGTTCTGCTGCGTGCCGCGCGGCGTGTCGTAGTCGCCTTGTTCGCGATAGACGCCGTCGGCATGCAGCACCAGCGCGCCGTCGGCGCCGGACGCATCCACGCGCGCCATCGCGGTGGTGCCGTCGTTGACCGTGTCGTAGCGAAGCTCCGCGCGGCCGGTGACGGTCTGGTCGAGCGCCCGCTCCGCGATGCGGCCGTCGACGACGTTGACCACGCCGCCGATCGCGCCGCTGCCGTAGAGCAGGGTGGCGGGGCCCTTGAGCACTTCGATCTGGTCGGCCAGGAACGGTTCGACCGCGGTCGCGTGGTCCTGGCTGATGGTAGACACGTCCTGGCTGCTCAGCCCGCCTGACAGCACGCCCACGCGCGGGCCGTCGAGGCCGCGAATGATCGGCCGGCCGACGCCGGCGCCGAAATTCGAGGTCTGGACGCCGGGCAGCTTGCTCAGGGTGTCGCCGAGCGTGCCGGCCTTGGCGCGGTCCAGCGCCTCGCCGGTCAGCACCTCGGCCGGCTGGCTGAGCTGTTCGGCGGTCTGCCGCAGCGGGCTGGCAGTCACGATCACGGCGTCGAGGTCGTGCGCCTCGGTGTGGCGGCTGTCCTGGTCGGGGGTGTCGCGGGCCGGCGGCGCGGCGTCCTGCGCCGAGGCCAGGGCCGGCAGCAGCAGCGCGATCGCGATCCACAGGCGGTTGCGGGCCGGGGTGCGGGCAAGAGAAGGAAGAGGGCGGTCGGACATGGCGGCTCTGGATCGGGAGGAAGTCGTCAAAGAATGTTATAACGTTACATATTGACGCAACCCCCCGGAAGTCATGCCCGAGGGCGCAGATATCGCCGCAACGGGTCGCGTCCGGATCGTCCCCGGCTGAATCCGCCTGGGGCCGACATCCAAAGCCGGCCCCGGCTGTGCGATGATTGTTACGTTATAACCATGCAAAACCACGCCTTCGGAGCGCCATGAGAACTGTCCTGTCCGGGCTTTGCGTCGCCGCCGCGCTGTCGAGCGCACCGGCCTTCGCGGCCGATCCGCCTGCGGTCACCGTCGATGCCATGGCCGAACAGCTCCGCGCCCTGCGCGCCGAAGTCGAGGCCCTGCGCCGCGAGACCGAGGCGAATCGCGCCGAAATCGCCCGCCTCCGCGGCACCGCGTCACCCGCCGCGCCGCAGCCGGCCGCGCCGGCCGATGACGTCGCCGCCGTCGCTGCGGACGACGTGAGCGCACCGGCCGATGTCGCGACGGACGCTGGTTCCTCGACCTCCGTCGCCGCCGCGCCCGAGGCGTCCGCGTCGTCGTCGGGCGGCAACGCCAACGCCTTCAATCCGGCGATCAGCCTGATCCTCAACGGCAGCTACAGCCATCACTCGCTCGATCCCGATGCCTACGTGCGCAGCGGTTTTCCGCTGGTGGGCGAGGGTGGGCCGTCGCCGCAGGGGTTGTCGCTGGGCGAGAGCGAACTGTCGATGTCCGCGAACATCGACGACAAGTTCTACGGTCAGCTCACGCTGGCCGTCGGCACCGAGGACGGGCAGGACGAAGTCGGCATCGAGGAGGCGTTCGTCGATGCGACCGCGCTGCCGGCCGGCTTCAACCTGCGCATGGGCCGGTTCTACTCGAACATCGGCTACCTCAACAGCCACCACACCCACACCGACAACTTCGCCGACCGGCCGCTGGCCTACCAGGCGTTCCTCGGCAATCAGTACGGCGACGACGGCGTGCAGGTGCGTTGGCTGGCGCCGACGCCGTTCTTCCTGGAATTCGGCGGCGAAGTGTTCCGAGGTGATCGCTTCCCGTCGGGCGGCGCGCAGCATGGCGGCATCGGCACGCGCAGCCTGTTCGCGCACGTGGGCGGCTCGATCGGCAGCGACAGCGAATGGCTGGCGGGCCTGTCGATGTTGCGCACGCACGCCGCCGGCGCCGAGGACGGTTTCGATGGCGAAGGCCGGCTCTACGTCGCCGACGCGACCTGGAAGTGGGCGCCGCAGGGCAACTTCAAGGACGGCGGCGTGACCGTGCGCGGCGAGTACATGCGCGACGACCGCGACGGCCAGTACGTCGATCCGCTCGACGCCAACAACGTCCTGCCGTGGGACGGCCGCCGCAGCGGCGGTTATCTCGAAGCGGTGTACCGCTTCAACCGCACCTGGGACGTCGGCTATCGCTACGACCGCCTGTGGGCGGACGACGGCGGCCCGTTCGCCAGTCCGTTCGATCCGGACCGCCACACCGCCGAAGTCACCTGGCGCAACAGCGAATTCAGCCTGTTCCGCCTGCAGCTGAGCCGCGACCGCCCCAACGCCGACGACACCGACACCGCCGTCACCCTGCAGTACCAGACCAGCCTCGGCGCGCACGGCGCCCACAAGTTCTGAGGAATCGACCGTCATGACGTCCTTCGCTTCCCGCGTGCTTTTTTCTCTGCTGCTGGGCGCCGCCGTCGTCGCCCCGGCGCAGGCGAAGCTGCGCGTCTTCGCCTGCGAGCCCGAGTGGGGCTCGCTCGTCCACGAACTCGCCGGCGACAAGGTCGACGTCGATGTCGCCACCTCCGCATTGCAGGACGTCCACGTCATCGAGGCCAAGCCCAGCCTGATCGCCAAGCTGCGCGCCGCCGACCTCCTGGTCTGCACCGGCGCCGAACTGGAAGTGGGCTGGCTGCCGCAGCTGATCCGCCAGTCGGGCAACACGAAGGTGGCGTCCGGTAACGGCTCGTTCATGGCCGCGATGCAGGTGAAGACGCTGGAGAAGCCGACCGCGCTGGACCGCGCCAACGGCGACGTGCATCCCGATGGCAACCCGCACGTGCAGCTCGATCCGCGCCGCGTGCTGGTGATCGCGCAGCGCCTCGACGCGCGCCTCGCGCAGCTCGATCCCGCCAACGCCGCGGTGTACCAGCAGCGGCTGGCCGATTTCTCCGGCCGCTGGGCGGCCGCGATGAAGCGCTGGCAGGCACAGGCCGCGCCGCTGCGCGGCCGCAAGGTCGTGGTCCACCACATCAGCTGGGTGTACCTGTGGGACTGGCTGGGCATGCAGCAGATCGGCGCGCTCGAACCCAAGCCCGGCGTGCCGCCCACCAGTGCGCATCTGTCGAGCCTGATCGCGACCACCAAGGCGTCGAACACGCTGGCGATCGTCCGCGCCGCCTACCAGGATCCGAAGCCGGCCGACTGGCTGGCGGGCCGCACCGGCGTGCCCGCGGTGACGCTGCCGTACACCGTCGGCGGCGATGCGCAGTCGAAGGATCTGTTCGGCCTGTTCGACTCGACCCTGTCCAAGCTGCTGGGCGCCGCCAAGTGACGCTCAACTGGGACGGTCTCGACCTCTCGATCCTCGGCCCGGCGTGCCTGGCCGGGCTGATCGTGCTGTCCACGCACGTGCCGCTGGGCCGGCAGGTGCTGGCGCGCGGCATCATCTTCATCGACCTGGCGATCGCGCAGATCGCGGGTCTCGGCGTGATCCTCGCGCAGTATCTCGGTGTCGACGAGCATGGCTTCGGGGTCGAGATCGCCGCCGCGGTGGCCGGTCTCGCCGGCGCGGGCCTGCTGGCCTGGACCGACAAGCGCTGGCCGAAGTACCAGGAACCGCTGATCGGCACCCTGTTCGTGCTGGCCGCGACTGGCGGCCTGCTGCTGCTGGCCAACAACCCGCAGGGCGGCGAACACCTGAAGGACCTGCTGGTCGGGCAGATCCTGTGGGTGAGCTACGGTCAACTGATTCCGGCGGCGATCCTGTCGGCGGCGCTGCTGGCGGTGATGGTCTGGAAGCGCGGCGAACCGCGCGGCCTGCTGTTCTACGCGCTGTTCGCGCTGGCGATCACCGCCTCGGTGCAGCTGGTGGGCGTGTACCTGGTGTTCGCCAGCCTGATCGTGCCCGCGCTGGGCACGGTGGCGCTGGGGCGCCGGCTGGGCATCGCCTATGCCATCGGCATCCTCGGCTACGTTTCGGGGCTGGCGCTGTCGGCGCTGCTGGACCTGCCCAGCGGCGCGATGATCGTCTGGACGCTGGTCGGCTGCGCGCTGCTGGCGCAGGTGTTCGCCCTTGGACGCGGCCGGTCCGCCCCCACGGAATGACGATGGCCCTGGAACACCGCTACCGCGTCCTGCTCGACCGCATGGGAGCCGTCGGCTCCCTGCTCTGCGCCGTGCACTGCGCGCTGCTGCCGCTGCTGATCGCGCTGCTGCCGAGCATCGGCGTCGCGACCTGGCTGAGCAAGGACGCCGAGGAATGGTTCGTCGTCTTCGCCTCGATGGTCGGCCTGTTCAGCGTGGTCTGGGGCTACCGGCGCCACCGCGAGGTGCGGGCGCTGGGCCTGCTGCTGCCGGGACTGACGGCGCTGTGGTTCGGCGTGCTGTATGCACCGCTGCACGCCACGGTGGTGCCGCACGCCATCGTGATGACCGTGGGCGGGACGTTCGTGGCGCTGGCCCACCTGGCCAACCTGCGCCTGACCCATCTTGCCGCCGAAGCCGCCGCCGACGCCGGCTGAATCCCGGTGCCGGACCGGCCCGGGCCCGCGGAGGCCCCCCGCGTGGTAGCATTCGCGGCCCGCGCATCGCCGCGGATCCGTACCAACACGATCACACCGAACACGACAGCTATCGAGGGTTTCGACATGGGCAAGGGCGACCGCAAGACCGCCAAGGGCAAGCGCTACAACTCCAGCTACGGCAACGCCCGTCCGAAGGCCACCGGCCTGGCCGCCGGCGCTGCGCCGGTCGCCAAGAAGGCCGCCGCCAAGCCGGTCGCCAAGGCGCCGGCCAAGAAGGCCGCGGTGAAGAAGGTCGCTGCCAAGGACTGATCGGGCCTTCCCGATCGGTTGCCACGAAACCCCGCTCCGGCGGGGTTTCGCGTTTCCGGGCTCAGGCGCCCGGCGGCCGCGCCGGCACCCGTTCCAGTTGCCCGCCGGCGTAGTCGGTCGCGAACGGCAGGTCGCGGCGGTGCACGTAGCCGATGAAGCAGTCGCAGGCGCGGTTCGGACAGGCGCGCGGGCGCAACTGCGCCACGAAGCTGCCGTCGTACAGGTTGCCCAGCGATTCGGCGACGAAATGGCAGCGGCGTACGCCGCCGTCGCCGTCGACCGACAGCACCGATTCTCCGGTCGCGCACGGCGCGCCTAGGCTGGGCGGCGGATCGAGGCTGAAACCGAAGTGCGGGTCGATGCGGCGCAGCCGCGCCACGTCATCGGCCATGTAGTAGTCCGCATCGCGACCGTCGAAGGCGTTGAGCCAGAGCGGCACGTCGTCGGGCAGCGCCGCGCGCAGCCGGTCGATGTCGTCGAACGCGTCGCGCAGCGCCACCATGCCCACGCTGAAGCGCAGCCCGCGCCGGTGCAGTTCGCGGCAGCGCGCGACGAACGTCGCCAGCGGCACCTGCGTGGGATGCCAGGTGCACCACAGCGCGAACGCGCGCGGATCGACGCGGTCCAGCCAGCGCATGCCGATGCAGAGGTTGGTCTGGATCGCCACCCGCCGCACATGCGGCAGGCGGCTCAGCGCGATCATCGCCTCGCGATAGTGCTTCCGCACCAGGCCTTCGCCCCACGGCGTGAACAGGATCGACAACGGCCGCTGCCACGTCGTCGCCCAGTCGACGAAACGCGCGAGGTCCGCGGCGTCGCGCTGCAGCGTCGTGCGGGTGTCGCGGGTCTTCGCGAACGGGCAGTAGGCGCAGTCGTAATTGCAACTGCTCAGCCGCCCGCGATACAGCAGCGAAAGATGCCCGGGCACGCCGCCTGCTTGCATCGTGTCGATCACGGCCTGCGGGACGTGCATGTCAGCGCGGTGCATGTTCGGCCATCCGCGCGAGCACGGCCGGCGACGCCAGCCACGGGCCGATCGTGTCGGCGTGCGCGAAGCCCGCGTCGGTGAGCGCGAGCAGCGCGCCGTCGCGTCGCGCGAGGCCGAGCGGCTCCAGCGACGCCAGCTGCGGCAGGTCGTCGAAGAGTTCGCTGCCGAAGCGTGCGCGCCACGCCTCGAACGACAGTCCCGGCTTCACCAGCAGCGACTGGATCGCGTACCGCCGCCGCTGTTCGTCGCCGTCGAGCATGAACCCGTGCCGCACCTGCGCGAAATCGTCGGCGGTCAGCGAGAGGTGATGGGCGAGGATCTCGGCGACGCTGCGTCGCGACACGCCGTATTCGCTCGCGTAATGCAGGCCGCGCGTGTAGGAGCGCGCACCGCAGCCGATGCCGACCATGCCGTCGTCCTGGCAGCAGTAGGCAGGGCCGGCGTCGCCCGCGGGCGCGTGCGGCGCGCGGAACATGCGCATCGACACCTGCGTGTAGCCGGCGGCGAGCAGGTGATCGCGTCCCGCGCGATACAGTGCCGGTCGATCGTCCTGCGGCTCGGCCTGCACTGCGAAGCGCGTGCGGCCGTCGCGTCCCGCCATGCGCCCGAGCCCGGTCAGCGGTCGCACGTACAGCGGATACAGATAGAGTTCCTCCGGCGCGAATGCGAGCGCGCTGTCGATCGAAGCGATGAAGCTGTCGACGCTCTGTCCGGCGATGCCGTAGATCAGGTCGAGGTTGAGCGTGGGGAAACGCTGCGCGCGGATCGCGGCGATCGCGCGTTCGACCTCGTCGCGCTGCTGCGGCCGCACCAGCGCGCGCACCTCGGCGTCGCCGAAACTCTGGATGCCCATGCTGACGCGATCGATGCCGGCCTCGCGGCACAGCGCCATCTTTTCCGCATCGGCGGTGTCGGGCGACACTTCCATGCCCGACGGCAGCGCGCGCGGGTCGGTGCCGTGGCGCTGCAGCATCGCGAACAGGCGTTCGAGTTGCGGCGTGGTCAGATAGCTCGGCGTGCCGCCGCCCAGTGCGAAGCGCGCGAAGCGCGGGCCGTCGAGCGCGTCGACGGTGACCGCCAACTGCAGCGCGAGTTGGTCGAGGTAACGCTCGACCACATCGTCGTTCGGCTTCGCCAGCGCAAAGAGGTTGCAGAAGCCGCAGCGGTACGGGCAGAACGGGATGTGCAGGTACAGGAACAGCGCGTCGCGCGCTTCGTCGGCCCAGACCTCGCGCAGTCCACGCGGTTCGGGCAGTGTGCGATATGCAGTCTTGTGCGGATACGAGTACGAATACGCCTGGTACGGCGGCAGTTGCAGCAGCGTGTCCAGCGACGGCAAGGGCGTGGCGGCGTTCATGCGTCGAGGTCGCCTCCGTTAGGTGCGTGTCCAAGCAGGAAATGCGTGTACGGCACGTGCAGCACCACGTCGTGCGCGAGGCGATGACCGCGATAGCCGTCTTCGCCGTAGGCGGTGCCGTGGTCGGAGCAGACGATCACGAACGTCGGCGCGCGTCGTCGTGCGGCCGCGAACAGCGGTGCGAGTGCCGCATCGACGTATTCGAGCGCCGCGGCCTGCGTGTCCGCATTGTCCTCGACGGCGCCGGGCAGGTAATGCCGGTTCGGCTGGTGCAGCGCCGACACGTTGAGGTAGGTGAAGCAGCGCCGGCCGCGCAGGTCGTCGGCGTCGAGTCGTGTGCAGGCGAGTGCAACCTGGCGTTCGGTCGAATCGACCGCGGTCACGCCGAACCCGGGATGCCAGTGCGCTTCGGCGAACAGCCCCGGCAGGTCGCGGCCGAGCGCGTTCGCCGGGTTGAAGAAACCGACGCCGCCAATGCACAGTGTGTGGTAGCCGAGCGCCGCGAAGCCGCCGACGATGTCCGCGCGATCCGCGCCGCCGTCGTCCGAAAACACGAAGGTGTTGCCGTCGACCGTCTCGCTGCCGCCGAACGCCAGCGAGAACAGGCGCGGATGCGGCCCCGGCGCTGCGGGCGTCGGCAGGAAGCCGGCGAAGAACGCGCGGTGCGCGGCATAGGTGAACGTTGCCGGCGTGTGCCGCCGCTCCCATCCTGCCGCCGGCAGGTGCGGCGCCAGCGTCGGTAGTCGGCCGGCGCGGAAGCAGGCTTGCGCAACGTCGAAGCGCAGCGTGTCGAGCACGACGAACAGCACGTCGTGGCTGCCGACGATCGCGTGCATGTCGAGCACGGGCACGCGCGCGTCAGCCATGGGCGCGCGTCTCGTGTGCGGAGGCCTGCGCGAGACCGGCGAGCACCCAGTCGGCCTGGTCGTCCGCCGGCTCCGCGCCATCGCAGCGCGCGTGCTGCACGTCGTCGCCGAAGGCATTGGCTTCGAGCACGATGCAGCGGTCGCGCCCCGGGATCACGTCGAAGCCGATCATCGTGCTGCCGGGGAACACCTGTGCTGCGGCGCGCACCGTGGCGTCGACCTTCGTCCATGCGTCTTCGTCGAGCAGCGACGTCGGATCGGCGCGCCGATTGCCGAGATGCAGGTTGGTCATCGGTGCGTCCGCGATGCGCGCCATGCGCTGTCGCGACTCGCCGGCGAAGGCGATCACGCGCAGGTCGAAGCAGCAACCGGCGAAACCCGTGGCGCGCGGCTTCGGAATCCACGTCTCGGCATAGCAGTCCTGCGCAGCGAGCGCGTCGATCAGCGCGGCGATGCGTGCGCGGTCGGTGCAGCGCTGCGGCGAGAGTCGGTTGAACAACTGCGTGCGTCCGCCCGTGTCGACGACTTCCGCCGTGGTCCACGCGAGTTCGCGCCCGTCGCGATGCCGGCGATACGCGACCACGCCCGCCGCGGCCGAGCCGTAGCGCGCCTTCACGAACACGCGGTCGCAATCGTGCGCATCGAGCAGATCGCGCAGGTGCGCGTAGGACGCCACGCGGCCGAGCGCGGGCGGTACGTCGACGCCGGACGCGGCCAGCGCTTCGCGGCACGCCCATTTGTCGCACATGCGCAGGATGTCCTCGACCGGATTCAGCCAGCGGATCGGACCGGCGACGGTCTCTGCCTCATGCGCGATCGTGCGCAGCAGGTCGGCGAAGCCCGCGAACCACAGGTCGCGATGCGCGAGCGCATGGCCGTCGATGTCGATCGGCGGCGCGCCGTCACGATCGAGCAGCCGATGGCCGCGCTGCACCAGTCGTTCGTACAGGCCGGCGCCCGCGGCCGGTGCGTCGAGCTTGACCATCGTCGGCGTGCCGTCGTCGGCCGACGGCAGCACGAGCGGCGGTGCAGGCGCGCACAGGTGTTCCGCGTAGTCGATCACCGCCGCCCGGCGCAGGCCGCGCTCGCGCAGCGCGTCCTGGAGCCGCTGGATGCGGCGATGCCCGGGCGCGCCGAACACCGCCAGTGGCGCGTCGCGGCGGTTCACTCGGCGACGGCGACGTAACGCTCCCCGTCGTCCTCGTCCTGCGGGTCGTCCAGCACCACGCGGCACGACAGCGCCTTCAGCTTCGCCTGCCAGGCGTCGCTGATGTAGTGATGGCTGAGATCGAGCGTCTTCAGTCCGGAGAGGTAAGGGCTTTCGCACAGCGCCTGCGCGCCGAGATCGCCGATCGTGCCCATCGACAGGTCCAGCGTGTCGAGGCGACCCAGCCAATCGCAGCCGGCGAGGTGCTGCGCCAGCGCATCGCTGATCTGCGCATTGCGCAGGCCGAGGTAGTCGAGGCGCGACGCGTCGATCGCATCGAGCAGCCGCGCATAGGTCTCCACGTCGCCGTCGAAGCCGTAGTTGTCGTCGCCCAGCCACAGTTCGAGCCGCTTCACTGCCGGCAGCGTCGAACCCGCGATCGCGTTGGCGATGCCTTCGGGCAGGCCGCCGCACTCGATCGCCAGCTCCTGCAGTGCCGCGTGCGTGAACGACGCGAGCGTCAGGTCGGTGCTGCCGCGGATGCGCAGGACCTGCAGATCGGGGAATGCCGCGAGCAGCGCGTTGTAGGCGCCCTGGATGATCCACGAGATCTCGCAGTCCTCGAACGTCATGTCGCCGACGAACAGCGCGCGCAGCGCCGGCAGTTCGGCGCGGCGTTCGATCAGCGCGTCGAGGTAGTCCTGCGGCGAGGTGTCGTGCGCTTCGCTCCACGCGCCGATGATCAGCGCGTCGAGAGCGGTCGTGTCGACCTGCGCGAGGAAGGCGTCGAGCAGTTCGCGCTGGCTCTCGGCCGAGTCGTAATCCTGCGCCAGACGGAAGGCGTGGGTGCGCACGGCGTTGCGGTCGGCGACGGTGTCGCCCATGCGGAACTCGATGACGGGTTTGTCGAAGAAGCGTTCGAGGGTCTCGTTGACGGTCATGGAAGGTCCTTGGCGCGGACGCCGGTCAGGGAATGGAAAGAAGAGAATGGACTCGGTGGATTCAGTGCGCTCGGGCTTCGGTCGCGGCTCCCGCTTCGACCGCGCGCCACACCCGCAGCAGGTTGCCGCCGAGCAGTTTGCGCAGGTCATCGTCGCGGTAGCCGCGGGCCTGGAGGCCGGCGATGAGGTTCGGATAGTCGGCGACGGTCTTCAGACCGTCGGGCAGGGCGCCGTCGACGCCGTCGAAGTCGGAGCCGAGGCCGACGTGGTCGATGCCGACGAGCTTCACGCCGTAGTCGATCTGGTCGAGCACCGCGTCGAGTTTCACCGGCAGCGGCGGATGCGACTGTTCCCATGCGGCGTCGAACTCGGCGACGGTCTGCGCGGTGCGGCCGGCGGCCTTCTCGCGCTGGTAGGCGTTGTAGGCGACGAAGTAGGCCTGCGTGCGTGCGGCGGAGGCCGGGTCGACGAAGGCGTTGCCGAACGGCACCTGGATCACGCCGCCCTTGTCGGCGATGGCTTTCGCGAGTTCGTCGCTGAGGTTGCGCTCGAAGCCCGGCGTGAAGTGGCGGAACGCCGAGTGCGTGGCGACGACCGGCGCGCGGCTGAGCGCGACCGACTGCGCGACCGCGTCGTCGGACAGATGCGAGACGTCGACCATCATGCCGAGCCGGTTCATCTCGGCGACCACTTCGCGGCCGAACGGGCTGAGCCCGTGCCAATGTTTTTCCGTCGCGTAGGACGAATCGGCGATGCGGTTGTTGTCGCTGTGGGCGAGCGTGACATAACGTACGCCGCGATCGAAGAACACGCGCAGCTTCGCGACGTCGTCGCCGATCGGTGCGCCGTTCTCCATGCCCATCGGCAGCAGCACGCGGCCGCCGCGACGCAGACGATCGACGTCGCGCGGCGAGCGCAGCACGGCGAACTTGTCCGGATGCTCCGCGGCCAGCGCCTGCACGCCGTCGATCATGCGATGCGCGACATTCCATGCGCTGCCGTCGGCATCCTGGCCGGGCGAGGTGTAGATCGACATGAACGCAACGTCGAGGCCGCCGGCGCGCGCTTTCGGGTAATCGAACTCGCGCGCCTGCGCCTGCGACAGATCGAGCCAGCGCTTCGCCAGTTCGGTCGGCGCATCGATGTGGGTGTCGACGATCACCGCGTCCTGCGCGAGCTTGCGCGCGGCGGGGGGCGCATCGACGGCATGGGCGAGGTTGGTCGTCAGCGCGACGACGAGGGCGGTCAGCAACAAGGGGCGTCGCATGGTGCGCTCCGGTGTTCGATTGTGATCAGAAGGACGCGGACAGGCGTTGTCCGCCCGCGACGACGAGGCGCGCGAGATCGCCGCCGAGCCAGTAGCAGAGTTCGGCCGGGCGCCGCACGTCCCACAGCACGAGGTCTGCGCGCATCCCGATCTGCAACACGCCGCGATCGTGCAGCCCGAGCGCGTGCGCGGCGTGCACGGTCGCGCCGCGCAGCGCTTCCTCGGGCGTCAGCCGGAAATGCGTGCACGCCAGCGACATCGCGAGCCGCAGCGACAGCAGCGGTGAGGTGCCGGGGTTCGCGTCGGTCGCGACCGCTATCGGCACGCCGTGCGTGCGGAAGGCGTCGATCGGCGGGCGCTGCGTTTCGCGCAAGCAGTGGAACGCGCCGGGCAGCAGCACTGCGACGGTGCCGGCGGCGGCCATCGCGCGCACGGCCTCGTCGTTCGTGTATTCGACATGATCGGCGGACAGCCCGCCGAATTCGGCGACCAGCGCCGCGCCGCCGAGGTCGCTGAGCTGGTCGGCGTGCAGTTTCACCGGCAGGCCGAGCGCGCGCGCCGCCTCGAACACGCGCCGCGTCTGCGCGGGCGTGAAGCCGATGCCTTCGCAGAACGCATCGACTGCATCGACCAGGCCTTCGGCGTGCAGCCGCGGCAGCCAGTCGATCACGGCGTCGATGTAGGCGTCGGGTAGGCCGGCGAACTCGGGCGGCAGCGCGTGCGCGCCGAGGAACGTGGTGCGTACCGTCACGCCCAGCGTCTCGCCGATGCGGCGCGCGACGCGCATCATGCGGCGTTCGCTCTCGAAATCGAGGCCGTAGCCGGACTTGATCTCCAGCGTCGTCGCGCCGTCCGCAAGAAGCGTCCGCGCGCGCGGCAGCGACTGCGCGAGCAGCGCGTCCTCGTCCGCGGCGCGCACCGCGCGCACGGTCGAGACGATGCCGCCGCCGGCACGCGCGATCTGCTCGTAGCTCGCGCCCTGCAATCGCAGCTCGAATTCGTGCGCGCGATCGCCGGCGAACACCAGATGCGTGTGGCAGTCGACCAGCCCGGGGGTGATCCAGCCGCCATCGACCTCGATCACTTCATCCGCAAGCGCTTCCGGCGCGGCCGGCAGCGATGCGCGCGGGCCGACGAACGCCAGCACGCCGTCGCGCCAGCCGATCGCGCCGTCTTCGATCGCGCCGTAACCGTCGCCGTCGAGCGTGGCGAGATGCGCGCCGAGCAGCAGGGTGTCGAAGCGGAGGTGTTCGGTCGTCATCGGATCGCTCCCGCAGCTTTCAGTGCGCTCGCATCGAACCCCGCCTGCGCGCAGATCGCCTCTGCGTGTTCGCCGAGATACGGCGGACGCACGGGGTCGGTCATCGGCGTGGCCGACATCCGCAGCGGGCTGGCGATCATCGGGATGCCGTCCGCCTCGATGCGCAGGCCGCGGGCGGTGGCGAGGTCGCCGAGCACGGCCTCGCGCACGCCGTTGACCGGTGCGGCGGGAATGCCGGCGGCATCGAAGCGCGCCAGCCATGTCGCGACGGTGTCGCCGGCGAAGCGCTGCGCGAGTTGCGGGATCAGCCAGTCGCGATGCGCCACACGCGCGGCGTTCGTCGCGCAGCGCGGATCGTCGCGCCAGTCGTCGTGGCCGACCGCGCCGCAGAGCCGCTGCCACAGCGCGTCGCTGCCGCAGGCCAGCGCGAACGCGCCGTCGGCGGCGTCGAAGGTCTGGTAGGGCACGATGCTGGCGTGCGCGTTGCCGTAGCGCTTCGCTTCATTGCCCGTGAACAACGTGCTGCTGGCGACGTTGGCCAGCGCCTGCACCTGCACATCGAACAGGCTGAGTTCGATGGTCTGGCCTTCGCCGGTGCGCGCGCGCTGCAGCAACGCGGCGAGGATCGCGATGGTCGCGTTGAGGCCGGTGGTCAGGTCGACCGATGCCACCCCGACCTTGCTCGGCGGGCCGTCGGCGGGACCGGTGATCGCCATCAGCCCGGCTTCGGCCTGGATCGCGAAGTCGTAGCCGGGGCGATGCGCGCCCGGGCCGCTCCGGCCGTAGCCGGAGATCGCGCAGTGGATCAGTCGCGGGTTGAGTGCGCGGGTCGAGGCGGGGTCCAGTCGCAGCGACACCGCGGCGTCGGCGCGGAAGTTCTCGATCAGCACGTCGGCGTCGCGGATCAGCGCCTCCAGCAGCGAACGCGCGTCCGGATGGCGCAGATCGATCGCGATCGAGCGCTTGCCGCGGTTGCAGCAGGCGAAGTAGGCGGAGGTGTCGCCGCCGGCGTGGTGCAGGAACGGCGGGCCGTAGCCGCGGGTGTCGTCGCCGTCCGGCGGCTCGACCTTGATCACGTCGGCGCCGAGGTCGGCGAGGGTCATGCCGCACCACGGCCCGGCGAGCACGCGGGAGAGATCGAGAACCCGGATTCCTGCCAGTGCCGACATCGACGCGCCTGTCGCGGGGGAGTGCGCAGTGTAGCCCGCCGGGTGCGCGCCGCGTCGGCGCGATACGGCGGATGCGACGTGTCCGGGCGATGGGCGACAATGGCGGCATGACGACCGCTGCCGCTGCTTCGACCATCGCCCCGACCGCATCCATCCAGCCGCTGCCGAACGGCCGCTGGCGGCTTCCCGGCATCGCCAACCTGCATTCACATGCCTTCCAGCGCGCGATGGCCGGCCTCGCGGAACGCATGACCCATCCGTCGGATTCGTTCTGGACCTGGCGCGAGACCATGTACCGCATGGCCGCGCGCTTCGATCCGGACACGCTCCACGCGGTCGCGTCGCAGCTGTATGTCGAGATGCTGGAAGCCGGCTACACCACCGTCTGCGAATTCCACTACCTGCACCACGCGCCCGATGGCCGGCCGTACGCCGATCCCGCGGCGATGTCGCGGGCGCTCATTGCCGCGGCGCGCGAGACCGGCATCCGCCTGACCCTGCTGCCGGTGCTGTACATGACCGGCGGCTTCGACGGCCGGTCGCTCAACGAACGCCAGCGCCGGTTCGGCCACACCGTCGACGCCTGGCAGCGCTTGTTCGACACGCTGCGCGCCGAACAAGGCGACGCCCTGCGCGTCGGCTGCGCGCTGCACAGCCTGCGCGCGGTGCCGGCGGACGCGATGCGGGCGACGCTCGCGGCGCTGCCGCAGGACGCGCGGGTGCACGTGCACATCGCCGAGCAGATCGGCGAGGTGCAGGACTGCCTGGCGATCCGCGGCGACCGCCCGGTGCGCTGGCTGCTGAACCATGCCGACGTCGACGCGCGCTGGACGCTGGTCCACGCCACGCACCTGGAGATGGACGAGATCGTCGGCATCGCCGACCGCGGCGCGACGGTGGCGATCTGTCCGACCACCGAGGCCAACCTCGGCGACGGCCTGTTCCCGCTGCGCGATTTCCTCGATGCCGGCGGCCGCTGGGGCATCGGTTCGGACTCGCACATCTCGGTGTCGCCGGTGGAGGAAATGCGCTGGCTGGAATACGGCCAGCGGCTGGTCACGCGCCACCGCAACATCGCCGCCACCGCGGCGTCGCCGAGCGTCGGCGAGACCCTGCTCGCGGGCGTGCGGGCCAGCGCCGCGCAGGCGACCGGCTTCGCGGCCGACGTGCTGGCCGGCGACGTGGTGACGCTGGATCCGTCGGTGCCGGCGCTGGTCGCCGCGCGCGCCACCGACATCGCCGATCGCTGGATCTTCGGCGGCAACCGCGCCGCGGTGGACACGGTGACCGTGGCCGGGCGCCGGGTCGTCGACGGCGGCCGGCATGTCGACCGCGATGCCGTCGCCGCCCGCTACGCGACGGCGCTGGCGAGGCTGCTGGCGGACTGATTCGCGCCGCCACGGGCGGCCTTCGTCGCCGGGAACCGGGGGTTCGTCGCAAGGGCCGGCGGGCGAGGCGGGAGGCGGGCAGGGTGTGCAGGTCGTCGCGACGCGCGGCGGTTCGCACCCTTCCAGACCTCCCGGAGTTCCCATGTCCAAGTCCTCGCGCTTCTCCCTGAAGACCCTCGCCGTTGCCGTCGCCCTGACCGTCGGCGCGGCCTGTCCGGCCACCGCCGCGGATGCGCCGGCGCCCGCGGCCCAGGTGGCCCCGGCCCGCAGCCACGTGCCGATCCTCTGGAAGATCTCCGACCGGGACAACACGCTGTACCTGCTGGGCTCGTTCCACCTGCTGCGTGCCGGCGACCTGCCGCTGTCGCCCGACATCGCCGCCGCGATGAACGACGCGAAGTCCACGATGTTCGAACTCGACATGGTGTCGATGATGGCGCCGGAGAACCTGGCGAAGGTGCAGGCCTACCAGAAATTGCAGGGCGACAAGCCGCTCAGCGCCCTGCTGCCCGCGCCGACGCGCGAGAAGCTGGAGGCGTTGCTGAAGGTCAGTGGCACGCCGATGTCGGCGGTGGACGGGCTGGATGCCTGGGCGCTCTCGCTGAACCTCAACCTCGGCACGATGATGGCGATGGGCTTCAACGGCGAGAACGGCCCGGATCGCCTGCTGTCGCTGCAGGCGGACAAGGAAGGCAAGCCGCGCCTCGCGCTGGAAACGCTGGACGACGAATTCTCGGTGTTCGAGCGCACGCCGATCGACGAGCAGGTGCTGGGCATCACCCGGTTCGTCGACGACCCGAAGCAGGTGGTGACGCAGACGATGAAGATGCACGACCAGTGGATGGCCGGCGATCTCGATGGGCTGGGGCGCGACGCGCTGGTCCGCATGCGCAGCGAGACGCCCGCGACCTATCGCCTGCTCGTGGTCGACCGCAACAACGCCTGGCTGCCGCAGCTGAAGGCGCGGCTCGACGCGCACCACGCCGGCGACAACACGCTCGCCGTGGTCGGTGCGCTGCATCTCGCGGGCGAGGATGGCCTGCTCGCGAAGCTGCGCGCCGAGGGTTACCGCGTCGAGCGCATCTGCACCGCCTGCGCCGTCGGTCCGCGCTGACCCAACCGGCCCGCTCCCCGCCGGAGCGGGCGCTTCCCTCGGAGTCTCCTGATGCGCATCGACCTCAAGGGCCTGCGTGCCTCGTCGACCGATCGCCAGTTCTGCGGCGTCTTCGGCGGACTGGGCGCATACACGCCGATCCCGTCCTGGCTCTGGCGCACCGTCTTCGTGCTGCTCGCGCTGTGGCATTGCGAGATGATCGTCGCCTACCTGGTGGTCGCCCTGTTCATGCCGCAGGCCCCGGCCCCGGCGACCGCCGCCGGCGTCGAATCCGCCACGGACGCCCCGTCCGTCCCGGTGCGGCCATGAGCATGGTCCAGGCGTCGAGCGTCATCGCGATGCTGCTGTCTGCCGCGTTCCTGCGCACCGGCCCATCGGCGGTGGCCGGCGAGGTCGCGTCCGCCGTGTGCCTCCCGGCGTCTTCCTTCGATGCCGGGAATGCCTCGGGCAGATGGCGACTGGACGCGGCAATCGGCCCGGTCTGCCTCGCCGGCCCGCTGCCCGCGTGGCATGCGGAAGTGCGGACGCTGGGCATACGCGCCGCGATTCAGCATGATGCCGGCGGTTTTTCGCTGTCCTTCGATGCCGGCCGCCTGCATCCGGGTGTGCCGTATTCGTCCGTTTTGTCGTTTTCGGGGATCCGCCCATGACTGTCCACGACATCGCCCCGCTCACACTGGATGCGCCGCTGCCCGAGTCGATGCGGCCGGGCCGGCAGACCTTCGTGACCCGCTACAAGAACTACCCGGTGTTCAGTTGGCCGTGGTGGTGGCGGCGGACGATGTTCTTCTCGCCCGTGGCGCTGGCGCTCTTCTTCGTGCCGACCTTCTGGATGTGGCGGGAACTGAGCGACACGCTGGCCGCCCTGCAATCGGCGGCCTTCACGACGGGGGCGTTTGCGATCCTGGTCACGCTCGGTCCCGGCATCGCCAGCGCGATCCGGTACCGCCGGCTTCCCGCGAAATGGGAAGGCCTCGCGATCGTCGCCGTGATCCTCGCCTGCATCGGCGTGGCGTCGGTGATGGAGGACGTGTTCAACGCCTTCCGCATCTCGATCCTCAACCAATTTCCGGCAGCGAAACAAAAGGTGCTCGAACTGGCCGCCGAAAGGCTGGCGCGCAATCAGGACACGCCGGTCCTCGGGGCGATCACCGGCTACCTCGTCGCCGGTTCCTGCGGCGGATTGCTCGCGATCCCGGCCTACTTCCGGGAATCGTGGAGCTGGCGCGCGTACCAGCACGAGCGGATCGAGTCCGCGCTGCGTGCACAGAAGCACGAAGCCAGCCTGAAGCTGAGCCTGTTGCAGGCCCAGGTCGAGCCGCATTTCCTCTTCAACACGCTGGCCTCGGTGCGCATGCTGATCCGCCAGGATCCCGCGCAGTCGGAGGCGACGCTCGACGCGCTCGTGGCCTACCTGCGCGGCAGCATCCCGCAGTTCCGCGACGGCGAGGCGAGGACCGCGTCCCTGCTCGGCCACCAACTCGACCTCTGCGCCAGCTATCTCGAAGTCATGCGCATCCGTACCGCGGGGCGCTTGCAGCATGCGGTGGAGGTCGATGCCGCGCTGCGCGACGCGGCGTTCCCGCCGATGCTGCTGATCACGCTGGTGGAGAACGCGATCAAGCACGGCATCGAGCCGAAGCCGGGGCCGGGCCGGGTGACGATCTCGGCGACGCGCGACGGCGATGCCTTGCACGTCGTCGTGGACGACGACGGCGTCGGTTTGCAGCCGGGCGTCGGCGGCGGGCTCGGCCTCGCCAACGTGCGGGCGCAGCTCGATGCGCTCTACGGCAAGCGGGCGACCTTCGCCCTGTGCAGCCGGCCCGGGGGCGGTGTCCGCGCGGAACTGCGGCTGCCGATGGAGCGCGGCGCATGAGCATGATGTCCGCTTCCGTCACCGCCGTGATCGCCGAAGACGAGAAGCCGCTGCGTGATGCCTTGCGCGCGATGCTGGGCATCGCCTGGCCGGAACTCGAAGTCGTCGCCGAATGCGAGGACGGCATCGCCGCGATGGAAGCCATCGCCGCGCATCGGCCGGCGCTGAGTTTCCTCGACATCCGCATGCCCGGCGTGAGCGGGCTGGACGTGGCCCGTGCCGCGATCGCGGCGAAGTCGCTGGTGGTGTTCACCACCGCCTACGACGAATACGCCGTGCGTGCCTTCGAGGCCGGTGCCGTCGACTACCTGCTCAAGCCGCTGACGCCCGAGCGGCTGGCCACGACGCTGGCGCGCGTGCGTGCGCGACTCGACACCCGCGACGACGATGCCGATGCGCGCATGGCGGCGCTGGAAGCGCAGCTGCGTCCGTCGGGCGCGCGGCTGATCCGCTGGATCAGCGCCGCGGTCGGCGACAGCGTGCGCATGCTCGGCCTCGACGAGGTGCTCTACTTCCAGTCGCAGGACAAGTACGTGCGGGTGGTGACCGCCGACGGCGAGGCGATCATCCGCACGCCGCTGAAGGAACTGCTGGCGGGGCTCGATCCCGACGAATTCTGGCAGGTGCATCGCGGCACGGTCGTGCGCGTATCGGCGATCGACCGCCTGCGTCGCGACGAACTCGGCAAATCGACGCTGCGGCTGCGCGGCCGCGAGGACACGCTGCCGGTCAGCGCGGCGTTCCTGCATCGCTTCCGCGGGATGTGACCGCATCGCGCAGCGCCGGCAGCAGCGGCGCGAGACTGCCGTCGTTCGGCGCCGGGCGCAGGTGCAGCAGGTGTGCCAGTAGCGGGTAGACGTCGACGTTGTCGAACGCCGGCAGCCTCATGCCGCTGCGGAACGACGGCCCGGCGGCGACGAACGTCGCGTGCATGCCCGGCGTTTCCGGCGCGAAGCCGTGTTCGCCGCGCACCGGGCCCACCGACGGCTTGGCCGATTTCGGCTGCACGCGCCAGCCGGGTTCGGTCTGGCACACGATCGGTGCGATGCGCGGGTGCGTGCCGTAGTGCCACTGCGGCGGCAACGCGTCCTTGCGCCAGCAGGTGTACACGTCGTGACGACCGACGAAGGCGCGTTCGACCGCGGCTTCCTCGCCGGGTTTCGGCACGAGGCCGATGAACGTGCCCCACCACGGTGCGTCGTAGTGCGACGGATCCAGCACATCGTCGAGATAGCGCACGTGGTCGAACGGGATGTCGGACATGCCGTGGTCGGACAGCACGATCACGTCGGTCGTGCCGGCCAGGCCGCGTGCCTGCAGCCCGGCGCGCAGCCGCGCCAGCGCGGCGTCGATCGTGCCCAGCGTCGCCATCGCCTGCGGCGAGGACGTGCCGCTGTCGTGCGCGGCGATGTCGTACTGGTCGAGGTACACCATCAGCAGCCGCGGACGCTCGGCCGCCGGCAGGTCCAGCCACGCCAGCACCTGGTCGATGCGGCCGTCGGGCGTCACCGTCTTGTCGAACGCCCGCCGGTAGTGCGGGCGCTCTCCGGCGATCTCGGCATTCGAGCCCGGCCAGAACATCGTCGCCGCGATGCCGCCCTGCTTCTGCAGCGTGGCCCAGATCGGTTCGCCACCCCACCAGCGGCCGTCCTCGGCGCTGCCGGCCTGCTTCGACACGAACGTGCCCAGCGCCGGGTCCTGCATGTTGTTGTGGACGATGCCGTGGTGGTCCGGGCGCAGGCCGGTGGCGATGGTGTAGTGGTTCGGGAAGGTCAGCGTCGGATAACTCGACTGCAGCCATTCGGCGCGGACGCCGGCGGTGGCGATCGCGTCCAGCGTCGGCATGGTGCCGCTGCCGGGGATCGAGGCGGGCAGGGCGTCGATCGACACCACGACGACGGTGCGGGCGGCGTCGACTGCGGTGGCGGCGGGCGGCGCTTCCGGTCGCGGCGCGGGCGTGGCCGCGCAGGCGGCGAGCAGGACGTACAGGGCCGGGACGACACACCGGGTCAAGCGCGCGGACACACCGCGCCAGGCGAAGACGGAGGGCATGCGAGGATGATACCCGCCGCCGTGTCCACCCGATGACGTCCCGCCGAGGTCCCCGCATGTCCCGCGTTTCGTTTGCCGCTCTCGCGGCGCTGCTGTTCCCGCTCGCCGCCGCGGCCGCGCCGGCCTTGTCACCGACGGAATGCGAGGTTTGGGCACGCGAACTCGATTTCGCCGCGTCGGTGGCCCGCCACGACGCCGCGGCCTTCGCCGACCACGTCGATCCCGGCGCGGTGTTCGGCGCGGGGCGCGAACGCCAGGCCCGGGGCCGCGACGCCGTCGTCGCCCGCTGGGCCGGGATCGTCGAAGGCAAGGCCGTCACCATCGAGTGGTATCCCGAACGCACCACCGTCGGCGGCGTCGCCGGGATCGCGTGGTCGGAAGGCCCGTCGCTGGTGATCGAGCGCCCCGGCACTGACGCCGAGCGCTTCACCCTCGGCCGCTTCCATTCGGTCTGGCGGCGCGGCGAGGACGGCGTCTGGCGCGTGCTGTTCGACGACGGCCTCGACCTCGGCCCGGCCGATGCCGGGCAGGTCCGCGCCTTCCGTGCCGGCCGCCGCGAGGCCTGCCCCGCGGGCTGACATCGTCCTGAATCCGGGCGACGCGTTCATGCATCGCGGCCCGGGCCGGCGTAAGGTGCGGGCATTCCCCTTCGTGCCCGGAGCTGCCGCCATGACCCGCCCGCTGCTCGCACTGCTGTTCGTCCTGACCTGCGGCAGCGCCGTCGCGCAGACCGTCACCGTCACCAACGAAGCCGGCCAGGCCGAAACCGTCCGCACCGAAGTCGCGACGCCGGCCGACCAGGCTGCCGACACGGCCAAGGACAAGCCCGACGCCACCGCGCAGGCCGCCGCGTCCACCTGCCTGCAGAGCACCGGCTCGCGCATCGTCGCCAGCCGCAACCTCCGCGCCCAGCGCGCCGGCAAACCGCCGCAGTGCGCCACCGCCGCCGGCCGCGTCTACACCCGCGACGAACTCGACCGCACCGGCCGCATCGACATCTACGACGCGCTGCGCGCCCTCGACACCGGCGTGCGCTGACGCTTCCTGCATCTCCGCTCCCGAACGCCCGGCCTCGCGCCGGGCGTTTCCGTTTCGGCGTCCGAGCTCTTCAGCCGAACAGGTCGCCCGTCGGTGTCGCCACCGGCGCGGGCAGGGCGCCTTCGAGGCGCAGCAGCGCTTCCTTGATCGGCAGGCCGCCGCCGAAGCCGGTGAGCTTGCCGTCGCTGCCGATCACGCGGTGGCAGGGCAACACGATCGGCAGCGGGTTGCGGCCGTTCGCGGCGCCCACGGCACGCACCGCCGCGGGCTGGCCGATCGCCTTCGCCAGCTGGCCGTAACTCCACGTCGCGCCCCACGGGATGTCCGCCAGCATCGCCCACACCGTGCGCTGGAACGGCGTGCCTTCGGGCGCCAGCGGCAGGTCGAACGTGCGGCGCGAGCCGGCGAAATAGGCATCGAGCTGCGCGCGCGTTTCCGTCAGCGTGTCCGCGATCGTACCGCGCGCACCGGGCACCCAGCCGGCGCGATCGACCGGATGCCGGTTCGTCGGGAATTCGATGTGGCGCAGGCCCGCGGCGTCGGCGGCGAGCACCAGCGTGCCGATCGGGCTGTCCATGCGTTCGAAGTAGAACGTCGTCATGCGGCAGCGGCCTCCGTGGCTTCGGTCGGAAGATGCCACAGGTGCAGCACGGCGTAACCGCGCCACGGCCGCCACGCCTCCGCGCGCGCCGCGGTCGCGCGTTCGCTCAGGCGCGCGGTGCCCGCGGGCGCGAGCCGCTGCTGCAGCACGAGGTCGCCGGCGGGGAAGGCATCCGGCAGCGCGAGTCCGCGCATCGCGATGTACTGCGCGGTCCAGTCGCCGATGCCCGGCAGCGCGGTCGCGCGCGCGACGAACTCCTCCAGCCGCTGGCCGCCCTCGAACGACAGCCGGCCGTCGACGACCGCCGCCGCCACGCCGCGGATCGTCGCCGCGCGCGTCTTCGGCAGGCCGATGGTTTCGAGCGGCGCATCGCGCAGGACCTGCGTCGCCGGGAACGTGCGATCGAGTCCCGGCGGCGCGTCGTCGCGATGACCGCCCCACGCATCGAGCAGCCGCCGCGCCAGCGTGGTCGCGCCGGCGACGCTGATCTGCTGGCCCAGCACCGCGCGCACCGCGAGCTCGAAACCGTCCCAGCCGCAGGGCACGCGCAGGCCCGGATGCGCGGCGATCGCGCGTGCCAGCAGCAGGTCCTGCGCGAACAGTGCGTGCACCGGGCGCAGGTCGGCGTCGAGATCGAACATCCGCCGCACGCGGCGCACGAAGTCGGGGATGCGCTTCGTGTCGCCGGGCGCGAGATCGACCAGTTCCAGCCGCAGCTCGGATTTGCCGTCGATCGCACTGACCCGCAGCCACGCACGACCGTCGCCGATCGCGCGCAGGTAGGCGTCGTCGTCGATGCGTTCGATGCCGGGGATCGCGCGCTTCGCGAGGAAGCGCAGCAGCAGCCCGAAATCCAGCGGCGGCCGGTAGCCCAGTCGCAGCACGAGCGTGCCCGCGGGCGCCTTCGCCGCGGACGCCTGCCGGCGGATCGCGGTCGGCGGCATGCCGCAGCCGGCCAGGAACGCGGCATTGAACCGGCGCAGGCTGTTGTAACCGGCGGCGAGCGCGACCTCGGTCGCCGGCAGCGACGTTTCCGTGAGCAGTTGCTTCGCCAGCAGCAGGCGCCGGGTCGCGTGCACCGCGTGCGGGGTCGCGCCCACGTGCGCGAGGAACACGCGCTGCAGCTGCCGCGCGCCGAGACCCACGCGCGCGGCGAGCGCGTCGACGCTGGCGTCCTGCAGTGCACCTTCGGCGATCAGCGCGAGCGCGCGGCGCACCGCGTCCTCGCGCACCTGCGCGAACGCATCCGGCGAGAGTTCCGGCCGGCAGCGCAGGCAGGGGCGATAGCCGGCGGCCGTGGCTGCGGCGGCGTTCGGGAAGAAGCTGACGTTGCTGCGTTTCGGCGCCGGCGCCGGGCACACCGGCCGGCAGTAGATGCCCGTGCTCTTCACCGCGATGAAGAACAGGCCGTCGAAGCGCGCGTCCTTCGCCGCCATCGCGCGGAAGCAGACGTCGCGCGGCGGGACGGTGTCGCGGGCGGGCAGGGCGTCGGTATCGGTCATGGGCGCATCGTGGCACGGGATCGCGCCGCCGACTCGCCGTTTTCGGACATGGATGCCGGTGGGCCCCGTGGGAGCGGCGTAAGCCGCGACGAAGCGCGGCAGCCCCCCTGTAGGAGCGCCGGGAGGCGCGACGGGACGCGGCAGACCTTCCCTGTAGGAGCGGCGTGAGCCGCGACGGGATGCGGCAGACCTTTCTTGTGGGGGCGACGGGAGTCGCGACAAGGCACCCACAGGCTTCCCGGACGCGGGCGACCGAAGTCGCAGGGTCTTCGGAAGGTCTTTCAATGGTCCGTCGCGGCTCACGCCGCTCCCACAGGACAGGCTTTCCGGAATCCGTCGCGCCTCCCGGCGCTCCTGCAGGAGGCCTGCCGCCGCCGGGCGTAAAATCCCCCGATCGCCTCCAGGAGCAACCCGCATGGCCCCGTCGATCCCGTTCGGTTCCAACCGCCACGACCCGTCCCGCGTCATCCGCGCTCCGCGCGGCAGCGGGCGGACCTGCAAGAGCTGGCTGACCGAAGCGGCCTACCGGATGATCCAGAACAACCTCGATCCCGACGTCGCCGAGCGGCCCGAGGACCTCGTGGTCTACGGCGGCATCGGCCGCGCCGCGCGCGACTGGGCCTGCTTCGACGCCATCCTCGAATCGCTGCGCAACCTCGAAGACAACGAGACGCTGCTGATCCAGTCGGGCAAGCCGGTCGGCGTGTTCCCCACGCACCCCGACGCTCCGCGCGTGCTGCTCGCCAACTCCAACCTGGTGCCGCACTGGGCGACGTGGGAACACTTCCACGAACTCGACCGCAAGGGCCTGATGATGTACGGCCAGATGACGGCCGGCTCGTGGATCTACATCGGCTCGCAGGGCATCGTGCAGGGCACCTACGAAACCTTCGTCGAAATGGGCCGCCAGCATTACGGCGGCGACCTCACCGGCAAGTGGATCCTCACCGCCGGCCTCGGCGGCATGGGCGGCGCGCAGCCGCTGGCTGCGTCGCTGGCCGGCGCGTGCTCGCTCAACATCGAATGCCAGCAGTCGCGCATCGACATGCGCCTGCGCACGCGCTACGTGGACGAGCAGGCGACCGATCTCGACGACGCCCTCGCGCGCATCGAGAAGTACTGCGCAGCCGGCGAGGCGAAGTCGATCGCGCTGCTCGGCAACGCGGCGGAAATCCTGCCCGAACTCGTGCGCCGCGGCGTGCGTCCGGACGCCGTCACCGACCAGACCTCCGCGCACGATCCGCTGCACGGCTACCTGCCGGCCGGCTGGACGCTGGAGCAGTGGTTCGACAAGCAGCAGACCGCGCCGCAGGAAGTCGTCGAAGCCGCGAAGCATTCGATGCGCATCCACGTCGAGGCGATGCTGCATTTCGAGGACATGGGCATCCCCACGTTCGACTACGGCAACAACATCCGCCAGATGGCGTTCGAGGTCGGCTGCAAGGACGCCTTCGATTTCCCGGGCTTCGTGCCGGCCTACGTGCGCCCGCTGTTCTGCCGCGGCATCGGCCCGTTCCGCTGGGTCGCGCTCAGCGGCGATCCCGAGGACATCGCGAAGACCGACGCCAAGGTCAAGGAACTCATCCCCGACGACGCGCACCTGCATCGCTGGCTCGACATGGCGAAGGAACGCATCAGCGTGCAGGGCCTGCCCGCGCGCATCTGCTGGGTGGGCCTGGGCCTGCGCCACAAGCTCGGCCTCGCGTTCAACGAGATGGTGCGCAACGGCGAACTCAAGGCGCCGATCGTGATCGGCCGCGACCACCTCGACAGCGGCAGCGTGGCCTCGCCCAACCGCGAGACCGAAGCCATGCAGGACGGCAGCGACGCCGTCAGCGACTGGCCGCTGCTCAATGCCATGCTCAACGTGGCCGGCGGCGCGACCTGGGTCAGCCTGCACCACGGCGGCGGCGTCGGCATGGGCTTCAGCCAGCACAGCGGCGTCGTCATCGTCTGCGATGGCAGTGCCGAAGCCGACCGGCGCATCGCCCGCGTGCTGTGGAACGACCCGGGGACCGGCGTCATGCGGCATGCGGACGCGGGGTACGAGATTGCGAAGCAGTGTGCGAAGGAGCAGGGGTTGAGGTTGCCGATGGTTTGAGGCCGACGATGCCACCGGATAATATCGATATTCGGGTGTTATCCGGTGTGCAGAGCGTATAGCACCCTCAATGTTTCAGCGTTTTTTTTGCGCGATACCATGCATGGCCTATTGATTTTTCTGATGGTAATGGCGTTGATTGGCTGGTTGGCGCACTCCAGAATCGGCGTTATGCCCCGCGATGGGGTCTAGTCTTAGCTACGCAACAGTGGAAGATTCTTGTGAGCCGTAAGAAGAAGCCTGTCCAGCGCACACGTTACGGCTACTGCAAGTTAACGGGTAGGCCCGGGGCGTTCGTTAAATCTCATTTGATTCCTGAAGCGCTTACTAGGCCTAGTCAAGCCGGCGCTCCACTTATTCAATACGGTGATGGACTTAAGCCCAGTCGCCGCTGGAGCAGCTGGTACGACTCAGGGCTCGTCACTCGCGAAGGCGAAGACATTCTGTCAGCTATTGATAGTTGGGCAATCGCTGTGCTTCGCGAACATAAGCTTGTCTGGAGCGGTTGGGGCGGAGCTGTGGAGCTAGGATATTTACATACAAAGATCAGTGAGCACATCGGCATTCGCGAAGTCTCGCTCGACACAAGGAAACTGCGATTTTTCTTTCTTAGCTTGCTATGGCGTGCTGCTGCAAGTGATCGCTACGAATTTAAAGACATCGTATTGTCGAAAAAAGATATTGAAGTACTCCGCAATATTTTGCTCGGGCAGGAGGAGCCGGATCCGGACTTTTATCCTGTCCAGCTCACCCAAATTTCGACTAAAGGCCTGATGCACAATCAGACGCCTTATCCTGACATAAAATACATTCCGGACGTAGAGAACGATAATGCAGAACCGTATCCGATGAGAACTATACGGTTCTACTTTGATGGTCTTATAGCGCATTTTGCAATTGAGCTTCCACCATCACATGTCGCAACTGATCTCGGAAATATTTGGTAATTCCTAAGCAAACCGGACCAAATCTGAGAGGATTTGGTCATGAAACGATGCCCTTCCTGTGAGGGAAGC